>JAAYZK010000121.1 GCA_012514895.1 Planctomycetota bacterium
CCGCCGCCTCTGTCGCATGACTTCTGGCAACCTGCTTAGCGTCCGCAGCCCTGCCCGTGCAAGGACGTCGGCAAGAGCAGCCGGCCGAAGCGATTGCGGGCGATCGGCCCTTCCGGCCTGTCCCGCCGGGGGATATACTCCGGCCGACTGGGAATCACCGAAAGGATCGACCCATGGAGACCATTGTCGTGCTGGCCGCCCACCCCGACGACGTCGCCGCCTGCATGGGCGGCACGCTGCTGAAGTTACGCGGCGCCGCGCGGGTGCACGTGCTGTGCGCCACCCGGGGCGAGCGGGGCTGCCCGGGCCGCGACATGGACGAGGTGGCGAAGATCCGCGAGGCCGAGGAGCGGGCGGCGTGCGAGGTGCTGGGCGCGGAGGTGACGTTCCTGGACCGGATCGACGCGGAGGTGCTGGCCGACGCGGCGATCATCGCACGCGTCGAGTCGGAGCTGGAACGGCTGCGGCCGGCGGCCCTGTTCACGCTGTGGCCCGTCGACCGGCATCCCGACCACTCGGCGGTCTCCGAGATCGCCCGCAAGGCCGCGGGGACCGGCGAGGCGCGCTGCCCGATCGTCTACTACGAGTCGGCCCTGAGCTGCCAGGTGTCGCAGTTCCACCCCGACGTGTACGTCGACGTCACCGACGTCTGGGATGAGAAGCTCCGGGCCGTCCGCTGCCACGACTGTCAGAACGTCGGCGACGAGCTGGCGGCCTTCACCACGCAGCAGTGCGTCTTCCGCGGCTGGGAGAGCGGCTGCCGCTACGCCGAGGCCTTCAAGACCACCCGCCCGCTCAAGATGGAACCCGACGCCCTCCTGGCCCACCTGGCGTGGACCAGGAAGACGTACCCGAGGTTCTGACTACTTCGCGGTGATCACGACGGTGTCGCGGCTGACCCGCCCGGCCGAATCGGTCACCTCCAGGACGATCGGATGCGTCCCGGCCGGCAGCGTGACGGTCGCCGAAGCGGACTCGGCCAGCGGCCTGCCGTCGGCGGCGCGCCAGCGCCAGGCGCGGATCGTCGTGCCCGGCGCGGCGGTCGAGGCCGACGCCTCCAGCGTCACGGCGGTGCCGGCGGCGACGGTCCGGTCGGCGCCGGCGTTGGCGCAGGTGACCTTGCCGTCGTGGAAGGGCTCGACGACATCGGTCCACAGCGAGTACATCAGGTCGGTGTCCCACCCCGACATCGTGGACGGCCGCCGCGACGCGTGGCCCTTGGAGTAGTCGAGGTAGCCGTGCTCCATCTTGTAGTACAGGTCCGGGATCCCGATCTTCAGCCGTGCGATGCAGGCGTCGGCCTTCTCCCCCCTCTGCCAGTAGCCGGTGGCCAGCATCACGACCTGGTTGATGAGATTGGGGCGGAACCCGGTGTAGGCGTAGTCGATCGAGCTGCGCGGCCCGCCGGCGTCCATGGAGGCGAACTCGTAGAGCATGCCGACCTTGCCCACGTTGGGCAGCCGGTCGGCCCCCGCGGCGATCCGCCCGGCGCCCTCGACGCCGGCCCCGCCGTTGAGCCCGGCGCTGACCGTCGCGCCGTAGGTGCGTTCGGTGAGCTTCCAGTAGAGGGTCATCAGGTCGTCCAGGCGGGTGTCGTAGTAGGTGTAGTTGCGGATGTCCCGCTCGATCTGCTCGGGCTTGGGCGCCTGGCCGCCCTCCAAGGCGGCGGCGAACGTGCGGTGCGTGTTGGTCAGGCCGGCCTCCTTGAGCTGCTGCGTGAAGGCGGCGTGGTCGTACCGGTCGAGGAAGGCGTAGGCGTTGTCGGCGCCGCCCAGCCAGATGGTGCCGACGATCATCATCCCGATCATCCCCTCGCGGAAATTCGGGTTCCAGTCGCGGTGGAGGTTGCGCCCGCCCATCAGGTCGCCGTTGGCCCGGCCTTCGGCGGCGCCGGCGTCGCTGGTGGTGTAGGCCGAGGCGACCAGGGCCGCCTTCATCAGCAGGTCCATCCGGTGCTTCTCATCCTCGGTGAGCTGGTTCCACAGCCGCGGCGTGTGGCGGATGAGCACGCACGAGCCGGTGAAGATCCGCTCGTGCTGGCTGCCGTACCCGCCGGCGGCGACCAGGCAGGTGTCGCCCTGGAGGTTGTGGCGGATCTGCTTGAGAAGGCGGGCGTCGCCGGTCGTGTCGCCCGTCCAGGAGGCGACGGCCAGCAGGAAGGTCCGCCCGCAGATGTCGGCGCCGTTGGTGTGGGCGGAGCGGTCATGGGTGTACATGTACGTCCAGGCCTCCTCCGCGGCGGCGCTCACCTTGTCCGCCGGCGGCGTCGGCAGGGCCGGGACCGGTCCGTTTCCGGCCAGGGCGAGGACGACGGCGAGAACCTTCATCATCATGGCAACCTCCGATTATGCTTGCAGGAACCGGGCGATCATGATACATACTCCTGGCCCGCCGTGCCAGGCGCGAGGGGCAACGCCGACGTAGCTCAATGGTAGAGCACAGCTTTCGTAAAGCTGAGGTTGTGGGTTCGATCCCCACCGTCGGCTTTTTTGCTGCGCGGCAGGTCAGTCCTTGAACTCGACGGACCAGTAGGCCTCGTTGAGGAACTGCCTCCAGGAGGCATAGCGGTCCGGCGTGAGTCGCAAGGTGATGGCCGGCGGCCGCTTGGGCTTGACCGGGGCGGCGATGAGCTTCATGTGGGCCTGCTCGGGCGAGCGTCCGCCCTTGCGGACGTTGCACTTGACGCAGCAGCAGACGACGTTTTCCCAACTGGTCGTGCCGCCCTGGACGCGGGGGATGACGTGGTCGAGGCTCAGTTCGCTGGTGGGGAACTTCCTGCCGCAGTACTGGCAGCGGCTGTGGTCGCGGGCGTAGATGTTGCGCCGGTTGAGCTTGACGACCTGTCGCGGCAGCCGCTCGTACAGCAGCAGGCGGATGACGTGGGGGACCGCCAGTTCGAACCGGACGCAGCGGATCCACTCGTGGCCGGTGCGCTGGTAGCGGGCGCGGTAGGCGCTCAGCTCGCGCCACGACTCGAAGTCGAAGCCTTCGAAGGTGTTGTCCTCGACGTGCACGACCTCCGCCATCCGGCGGTAGAGCATCGACAGCGCCCGTCGCACACTGACGACACGGATCGCCGCGTAGTACCGGTTCAGCACCAGCACATGCCCCTGTAACGCACTGGTCGCCGCGACTGCCATAAGGCCCTCCGCTGCGCCTGTGGGTCCCTCAGCCCGACCGGGCGGGACACCTCGCGCAGGCGTACGCCACGCCTCCCAGCATAGCCGACAATGGGGGAAAACAGCAAGGATTAACATCATCCCCCCCGCCCTCGAGCGCGAACTCCCCGACCGGCCGCACGCAGCCTTCGGGGAACGTATGTCTCCGTGCCAGAAGAAGAAGGGAGAGCAGCACACTGCAGACGGGCGCCGAGAACGTCCTGCTGTTCACCTGCTGCTGTGCTCTTCTGCGCCAATGAACAAGGCCCGCCTCCGGCTGGGCTGGAAGCGGGCCTTGCTCACTACCCCCAAGGGGACTCGAACCCCTGTCGCCAGGATGAGAACCTGGTATCCTAGGCCGCTAGACGATGGGGGCGTCTGCTGCATTGTAGACGGGGCATCTTAGCGATGGGGGGCGGGTGCGTCAAGGGCCGCTGGCAGAAATCGGCGAGCCGCCGCGGGATCGGCCCCGCAGGACGCGGAGACCGCCGGACCCGCAGAGCAGAGGCACCCCAGGTGCCGGGCACTGAAGCAGTTGCGGACGCCGGGCCGGCGGAACGGCAGGCGGGAGGTTGGAGAAGGCTGGAGGAACGGCAACGGCCGCAACGGCAGGCTCCGGACTTCAGGCTTCAGGCTTCGGGAACGGCAACGGCCGCACCGGCAGGCTTCGGGCTGCGGGAACAGGAGTTCTTTGCCGTGCCTGAAGCCTGGAGCCTGATGCCTGAAGCCTGCCGTTGGCCTTCGAGAACGAACCGAGCCTGGCCAGAGGCGGGTGCCGGATTCTCGTCTCGCTCACCCCGCAGGCCGATGGGGAGAATGGCGTTGCAAAGGCGTCCGGGGCTGACTAGAGTGACCGCCTTATGGCGATCAAGGTGATCCAATCCGAACGGCCGTTGGCGGATGAGGCCGTGCTGGCCTTGAGGGACCGGCTGCGCGCCGGCGGGCTGACGGCGTCGGGCAGCGGCGAGCTGGATGTGCCGGCGATCGTGCGGGGGATCATCGCCGAGGTCGCCTCCGGCGGCGCCGGGGCGGTGGCGGACCTGACCCGACGGATCGACAAGGTCGACGTCGCCCCCGACGCGGTCCGGGTGCCGGTCGAGAAGATCCGCCAGGCCCACGCCCAGGCCGACCCGGCCTTCCTGGCGCTGGCGCGGCGGGTCATCGCGAACATCCGGCAGTACCAGCAGCACATCAAGGTCCAGGCCCCGCCCGACCTGGTCCGCCAGGGCCGCCGGCTGGGCGTGCGGTACACCCCCGTCGACCGCGTCGGGCTGTACGTCCCGGGCGGAAAGGCGATCTACCCCTCCAGCGTGCTGATGACGATCATCCCGGCCCAGGTCGCCGGGGTCCGCCAGATCGCCATCGCCGCCCCGCCGACCGAAACGGGCGTGAACCCCATGACGATGGCCCTGGCGGGCGAACTGGGGATCGAGGAGGTCTACCGCGTCGGCGGCGCCATCGCCATGGCGGCGTTGGCGCTGGGCACCGACCGGATCGCCCCCGTGCAGATGTTGGCCGGGCCGGGCAACGCGTTCGTGGCCGAGGCGAAGAAGCAGCTTTTCGGCCGCGTCGCGATCGACAGCCTGGCCGGGCCCAGCGAGGTGCTCGTCATCGCCGACGAGACGGCCGTCGCGGCCCACGTCGCCGCCGACCTGCTGGCGCAGGCCGAGCACAATCCGGGGTCGGCCATCCTCGTGACGCCCTCGATGGCCCTGGCCGCCCGGGTTGCCGACGAACTGGAAATCCAACTGGAGGGCCTGGAGCGCGCCGAGGCGCTGCGGGCGGCCATCGACCGGTACAGCGCGATCATCGTCGTCCCGTCGATCGACGCCGCCTGCGACGTCGCCAACGCCCTGGCCACCGAGCACCTGCAGATCATCACCGGCGACGACGAGGCGGCGGCGGCGAAGATCCGCCACGCCGGGGCGATCTTCCTGGGCGACGCGACGCCGGTGCCCGTGGGCGACTACTACGCCGGGCCCAGCCACGTGCTGCCGACCGGCGGGACGGCGAGATTCTTCAGCGCCCTGAGCGCCAACAGCTTCCTGAAGGCCACCAGCATCCTCCGCTACGACCGCGCCGCCCTGGCCGCCGACGGCGGGGACATCATCGACTTCGCCACCCGTGAAGGCCTGACGGCCCACGCGGCGGCGGTGCGGCGGCGCAAGGGCAGAGAGGCCTGATCGGCCATGAGCTTCTTCCTGGACAACATCGACGCGATGATCCCGTACGTCCCCGGCGCCCAGCCGGAGCCGGGCCGGCGGGTCGTCAAGCTCAACCAGAACGAGAACCCCTATCCCCCCTCCCCGCGGGCGCTGGCGGCGTTGGAATCGTTCAACGGGGCGTCGCTGCGGCTGTACCCCGACCCCATGGCCCCGAAGTTCACCGCCGTCGCCTCCGAGGTGCTCGGCGTGCCGCCCGAGCAGATCATCGTCGGGGACGGCAGCGACGACCTGATCATCATGCTCGCCCGCGCCGCCGCCGGACCGGGAAGGGCCATCGCCTACGGCGAGCCGACGTTCCCGTACTACTTCACGCAGGCCCAGGTCCAGGGCGCGCCGGTCGCGGCGATCCCCTGCGACGCCGACTTCACGCTGCCGCTGGAGGCCCTGGCCGAGGCCGACGCCGCCCTGACGTTCGTGGCCAGCCCCAACAGCCCCACCGGCGCCGCCGCGACGACCGACCAGCTCGACTGGCTGGCCGGGAAGCTGTCGGGCCTCCTGGCGATCGACGAGGCCTATGCCGACTTCGCCGCCGAGAACGCCCTGCCCCTGGTCGACAGGCACGACAACGTCGTCGTCCTGCGCACGCTGTCCAAGGGCTACTCCCTGGCGGCCCTGCGGCTGGGGTTCGCCGTGGCGGGCAAGGCGATCCGTCAAGGGCTCCTGAAGACCAAGGCGATCTACAACGTCGGCCCCATCCCCGCCGCCGTCGGCGCCGCCGCCATGGCCGACCAGTCCTACCACGACGAGTGCGTGGCGGCCATCATCGCCGAACGCAAGCGCCTGGCCACCGCCCTGATCAAGCGGAGGTTCTTCGTCTACCCCAGCCACGGCAACTTCCTGCTGGCGGCCGTCCCCGGCGGCGATGCGCCGCGGATGGTCGAGACGCTCAAGGCCGGCGGGATTCTCGTCCGATATTTCAACAGTCCGCTGCTGCAGGACAAGTTACGGATCTCCATCGGCACGGCCGACGACACCGACGCCCTGCTGGCCGCCATCGACGCCATGCTGTAACCCTGGAGAACGCCATGGGCCGCACCGCCACCATCAAGCGATCGACCGCCGAGACACAGATCGAACTGACGCTCGACCTGGACGGCCGCGGCGCGCTGGACTGCACCACGGGCGTGGGTTTCCTCGATCACATGCTGGCCCACCTGGCCAAGCACGGCCTGCTGGACATCGCCCTGCGGGCGACCGGCGACCTGCACGTCGACGACCACCACACCGTCGAGGACGTCGCCATCTGCCTGGGCGAGGCCCTCAAGAAGGCCCTGGGCGACAAGGCCGGCATCCGCCGGTACGGCTGGGCGCTGGTGCCCATGGACGAGACGCTCGCCCAGGCCGCCATCGACCTGGGCGGACGTGCGAGCTTCGTCATGCACGCCCCGTTCAGCGCCGGCAAGATCGGCACGTTCGACACGCAACTGATCGACGAGTTCCTCCGCCGCCTGGCCACCGTCGCCGGCATGAACCTCCACGTGAACGTCCCCTACGGCGCCAACGACCACCACATCGCCGAGGCCGTCTTCAAGGCCGTCGCCATGGCCCTCCGCGCCGCCAAGTCGATGGATCCCGATCGCTCCGGCGAGGTGCCGTCGACCAAAGGGACGCTGTGAGAAACGGCGAGTATCCAACAGCCGACAGGGGCCATCCACTGGCCAAGTGACTGCGCCTGCGCAGCTTGGCATGCCATGACGCCGCCGGGAGTCCACCTGGGCGGCGGAGATTCCCTGCTGGATATTGGATATTCGCCGTTGCGTTCGGGTATCGTGGTCTGAATGTTCGAATTCGAGGTACTCGGCACGGACCCCTCGTCGGCGGCGAGGGTGGGCAGGTTCCACACGCCGCACGGCTTGGTGGAGACGCCGGCGTTCATGCCGGTGGGGACGTGCGCGACGATCAAGGGCCTGACGGCCGACCAGGTGAAGGCGACGGGGTCGCAGATGATCCTGGCCAACACGTATCACCTGCTGCTGCGGCCGGGCCCCCAGACCGTGGCGGCGCTGGGGGGCGTTCACGCGACGATGGCGTGGGACGGGCCCATCCTCACCGACAGCGGGGGCTACCAGGTGTTCAGCCTGGCCGACCTGCGCGACATCAGCGACGAGGGCGTCACCTTCCGCAGCCACATCGACGGCAGCCGCGTTGAACTGACGCCCGAGCGGGCGATCGCCGTGCAGGAGGCGCTGGGGGCCGACGTGATCATGCAACTGGACGAATGCCCCCCGCATGACGCCGGCCGCGCCGTGGTCGCCGAGGCGGTCCGCCGCTCCGCCGCGTGGGCCGCACGCTGCCGGGCGGCCCAGAGGCGGGACGACCAGGCCCTGTTCGCGATTCAGCAGGGCGGCGTGGACCCGGAACTCCGCGCCGAGTCGGCCCGGCGGATCGTCGAGCTGGACCTGCCGGGCTATGCCATCGGCGGGCTGTCGGTGGGCGAGGGCCACGATGCGATGATGCGGGTGCTGGACGCCGCCGACGGCCAGTTCCCGCGCAAAAAACCCCGGTACCTGATGGGCGTGGGCGAGCCCCGCGACCTGCTGGGGGCGATCGCGCGGGGGGTCGACCTGTTCGACTGCGTGATGCCCACCCGCAACGGGCGCAACGCGATGGCGTACACGTGGTCCGGCTCGCTGAAGCTGCGCAACGCCGCCCACGCGGGGGATGCGCGGCCGCTGGAGGAGGACTGCCCCTGCCTGGCGTGCCGCCGCTACAGCCGCGGGACGATCCGCCACCTGTTCATGGCCCGCGAGATGCTGGGCCCCACGCTGCTGAGCCTCCACAATCTCACGTTCTTCGCCCGGTTCACCGCCGCGATCCGCGCCGCGATCGCCGAGGGAACCTTCGGCGAGCAGACCGACCGCTGGCTGGCGGCGCTGTACGGCGGCAAGGCCCGCTAGCCATGGCCCAGGCGCACCCTCCCGCCCCCGCCAAGCTGATCGTCGGCCTCCTGGCCGGCCGCGAGGCGTGGCTGGAGGCGGGTCGGGCGGCGCTCGTCGAGCGGTTCGGACCGGCGGACATCGAAAGCGAGGTCATGGCCTTCGACTTCACCGACTACTACCGCCGCGAGATGGGCGAGGGCCTGCTGCGGCAGTTCCTGGCCTTCGAGCGCCTGATCGCCCCGGACGACCTGGCGGCGATCAAGCTGGCGACCAACGCGATGGAAGCGGATCTGGCGTCACGGTTTGCCGACGTCGCACGGCCGGTGAACCTCGACCCCGGGTACGTCACGACCGCCAAGCTCGTCCTGGCCAGCGCCAAGGACTTTTCCCATCGTATCTACCTCAGCCATGGGATCTACGCCGAAATGACCCTCCGGGTGGTCCGCGGGCGGTGGGAAAGCGCGCCTTGGACCTTTCCTGACTACGCCAGCGGGCGTTATGATGTTTTCTTGACGGCGGCGCGCGAGCGGCTCAAGGCGCAGAGCCGCTGAACGCGTGCCGCAATCTCACGGAAGGAAGCGCTTATGCCTGCATACCCGCTGATCGCCCTGGCGACGATCGTGGCGGCGTTCATCATCAGCGCCGGGGGCACTGTCCTGGTCCGCCGCGCGGCCGTGGCGGCGAAGCTCGTCTCGAAGGTCGCCGAGGACCGGTTCGGCAAGCAACCGACGCCCCTGGGCGGCGGGGTGGCCATCATGGCCGCCATCGCCCTGCCCACGCTGCTGGCGGCCGCGTTGGCGCAGTACTGGGCGGCGACCGGCGCCCCGGGCTGGCTGCCGCTGGAGGTGGCGGCCCACGTCGAAGGGGCCGCGTCGCGCGTCCCCATGGCCCTGATCGTCCTGGGCGGGGCGCTGGTGCTGTGCCTGGTGGGGCTGATCGACGACCGGTGGAACCTGGGGCCCTGGCTGAAGCTCATCGGCCAGGCGCTGGTCGCCGCCGCCGTCGTCTGGTTCGCCGACATCCGCATCCTCACGGTCCTGGGCGAGCCGCTCAGCGTGGCCGTCAGCGTGCTGTGGATGCTGGTGATCATCAACGCCGTCAACTTCATGGACAACATGGACGGCCTGGCGGCCGCCGTCACGCTGGTGGCGTCCTGCGCGCTGCTGGCGGCGGCGGCGGGACTGGGCCAGTTATTCGTCTCGGCGTGGCTGTGCCTGCTGATCGGGGGGGTGCTGGGGTTCCTGCCCTTCAACGCCCCGCCGGCGCGGATCTACATGGGCGACGCCGGCAGCCTCGTGCTGGGCTTCTTCCTGGCCGCCGGGAGCATGCTGACGACCTACTACGACCCGACGGTCATCGCCGACCGCCCCGCCTACACGGTCCTCTCGCCGCTGATCGTCCTGGCGGTGCCCCTCTACGACTTCGTCTCGGTGGTGATCCTGCGGCTCCGCGCGGGCGTCAGCCCGTTCAGGGGCGACACGCGCCACTTCTCGCACCGGCTGGTGCGCCGGGGCATGACGGTCCGGGCGGCGGTGCTGACGATCGGCCTGTGCACGGCCGTGACGGGCATCGCGGCGGTCCTGCTGCCCCACGTGAGCGACTGGGCGGCGATGCTGCTGGCGGGCCAGACGCTGGGCGTGCTGTGCATCATCGCCCTGCTGGAGTCGGCCGGCGAGGCGTCATGAGCCGCCGCGAACCGACCACGCGCGACCTGCCCCCCGCCGGCGGAGCCGACCGGCTCGCCACGGTGCTGCTGGTCCTCCTGCTGGCCCTGGCGGCCGGGCGGACGATGCTCAACGAGCCGACGTTCCACCGCAGCGGCATGGAGGAGGCCGGGACGTTCGCCGGCGTGAGCGTCGACCAGCAGATGGTCACCCCCGTCAAGCTGCTCCGCGCCGCCTCGGCGGTGGCGATCCTCGCCCTGGCGGCCGTCTGGGCCGCCGCCGTCGCGCTGCGACCCGACCGTCGGCCCTGCCGCGCGGGCGCATTCGGCGCAGGCCTGGTCGTCCTGGCGGCGTGCCTGACGGCGTCGGCCCTGCTGGCGTCGGACCGGCGAGAGGCGCTCCTGGCCGCCGTCGAGCAGGTCTCGCTGCTGACGGCCGGCTGGCTGACGATCCAGTGGGTCTCCACGCGGTGGCGGCAGCGGCTGGTGTTCGTCGTGCTGGTCGCCCTGGCGACGGCGCTGGGGATCAAGGGGGTCTACCAGGTGTTCGTCGAGGTGCCCGAGCAGGTGGCGGCGTTCGAGGCCGACCCGGCCAGTTACCTCGGCCGCCTGGCGCCCGGCTCGCCCGAGGCGGCGATGCTCGAAATCCGCCTGCGGGAGCCGACGGCCAAGGGGTTCTGGTCGCTGGCGAACATCTACGGCTCGGCGATGGTCCTGCTGATGCTGCCGGCGGCGGCGATGGCGATCGACAAGGGCCGCCGGGCGCTGCGGGACTGGCAGACGATGCCCCGCCCCCACGGCCGCGCAGCGCAGGTGGAGATTCCCCTGCCGGTCGCGGCCGCCGCGGCCTCGACGGCGGCGGCGGTCCCGGCGGTGGCGGCGTGGTGGCTGACCGGGAGCATCGGGGCGATCGCCTCGGGACTCGCGGCGGGCCTGGCGGCCGTGGCGCTCTACGTGCTGCGCCGCCCGGCGGCGGCGCACCGGCGGGGCCTGGTGACGGCGTCGGCGATCGCCTTCGTCCTGGCGACGGCCGGCGCCATCGCCTTCGGCGCCGCCCGCGGGGGGCTGCCGATGCGGACGCTGCAGGTCCGCTGGGAGTACTGGACCGGCTCGATGGCGATGCTCGGCGGGCGGCCGCTGCTGGGCGTCGGGCCGGGCAACTTCCCCGACGCCTACCTGCCCCACCGGCCGCTGGGGGCCGAGGAGGCGGTCAAGAACCCCCACAACGTGATCGTGCACGTCCTGGCCGAGTACGGCATCCTGGGCGGGGGGCTTTACCTGGTCCTGCTGGCCTGGGCCCTGATCGCCCTGACCGGCCGCGGACGCCGCGACGGGCCATGGCTGGCCGCCGCGCCGGACCGCCGGCCGTGGTGGGCCCTGGTCGCCGCCGTCGGCGCGGGGGCGATGGCGTGGCGGATCGGCGCGACGGCGTACCCCGGCGCGCTGGTGCTGCTGGTCGACAACTTCCTGCCGGCGCTCGCCCTGGGTGCGGGCCTGGCCGCGGCGGCGGCGACGGGGCGGACGGAAGACGAGGCGCCCCCACCGATCGACCCGTCCCTGCCGATCGCCGCCGCGTGCGGGGTCGGCGGGTTCGCCCTTCACAACCTCAGCGACTTCGCCCTGTTCAAGCCGGCGGCGGGGATGGTGTTCTGGATCGCCGCCGGCGCGCTGATCGCCGGGACGAGGCGACGGTCGCGGCCCCTGGGCAGTGCGGCGGCCGCGGCGGTGGCGGCCGGGCTGGTCGCGGCGACGATCATGACGGCCGCGTACGCCGTGGCGCCGGTCTGGCGCGCTCAGCGGCACGTGCTGGACGCCGCGCGGGCCTACACCCGCAACGATCTGCCCGCCGCGGCCGAGGCCCTCCGCCGGGCCGTGGCCGCCGATCCGGCCGATGCCAACCCCGCCGGCGATCTGGCGAACGTCTATCTCGTCCAGGCCCAGGTCGCCCCCCAGCCGCAACCCGCCCTCCAGCGGGCGGCCGACGCCGCCGCCGAAGCGGCCCGGCGCCACGGCGAATCGGTGGTCTTCGCCCGCCAGGCGTTCGAGACGACGGCCTACCTGTACCGCCCGGACCTGCTGACGGGCGCCTGGCTGAATCCGCCGCCCGATCCGAGGGCCGCCCTGGACGAGACGCTCGCGAAGAACCCGCCGAACGCCCGGACGTCCGCCCGGCGTCTGAACGCCTTGGCACAACTGGCGTTCGCGGCGGGTCAGCACGAACAGGCCGAACGGTGCTACGAACAGGCCGAACGGTGCTACGAACAGGCCGAGCGTTGGATGGTCCAGGCGGTCCAGCGTGCCGGCGGGGACGAGCCGATCCTGCTGGACCATCTCGGCGACATCCGCTTCGCCCGGGGCGACCTGGAGCAGGCCGCCGACGCCTGGCGGGGGTACCGCCGGGCCGTCGAGGCCCTGCCGTCCGAGGGCAAGCCGTCGGCCGAGCGCCTGGAGCGCCTGGCCCGCATGAATCCCCAGGACCCCTACCACCGCCTCCGCCTGGCCGAACTGGCCTGGCACCTGGGGTACGATGACCTCGCGCGGCGGGAGCTCGAGGCCGCCGTCGCCGTCCAGGATGCGCTGTGGGCGGGCAGTCCGCTGCGGTTCAATGAGCAGCGGACCCGCGAGGTTCAGCGGCTGCGGGCGAAGCTGGAGACGGCGGAGTAGCGGCGGCTGCCGGGTATCGCCGCCGGTGCGTTACTGTTCCACCTTGGCCATCACGTCATCGGCGATGTCGAAATTCGCGTAGACGTGCTGGACGTCGTCATGTTCTTCGAGGTTCTCCAGCAGGCGGAGGACCTTCTGGGCGTGTTCGGGGTCGGTGATCTGGATGGGGTTGTCGGCCAGTTGGCTGACGGCGGCGGTCTCGACGGGGATGCCGGCGTCGGCGAGGGCCTGCTTGACGTCGGCGAAGACCGCCGGGTCGCAGGTGACCTCGAAGGTGCCGTCCTCGCTGACCAGGTCGTCGGCCCCGGCATCGAGGACCACGCTCATCAGGGTGTCCTCGTCGGTCGCGCCGGCGTCGATGGAGAAGGTGCCCTTCTTCTTGAACATCCAGGCGACCGAGCCGCTGGCGCCGAGCTGCCCGCCGGCCATCTCGAAGATCCTCCGCAGTTCCGGCGCGGTCCGGTTGCGGTTGTCGGTGAGGCATTCGGCCATGACCGCCACACCGCCGGAGCCGAAGCCCTCGTAGAGGATCTGCTCGTAGCTGACCGGGCCCAGTTCGCCGGTGCCCTTCTTGATGGCCTTGTTGATGGTGTCGTTGGGCATGTTGGCCGCGCGGCCTTCGTCGACGGCGTAGCGCAGCGTGAGGTTGTCGTCGAGGTTTCCGCCGCCGTCCTTGGCGGCCATGATGATCCGCCGGGCGATCTTGCTCCACAACTGCCCGCGCCGGACGTCGTTGACGCCCTTCTTGCGCTTGATCTTAGACCATTTACTGTGTCCGGACATGGTTACCGCTCCTGCACACAAGGCCCGACGGGTGCGTGGGGCCTGAACGGGTTGTCGATGGTTATTCGTCTGCCGGCGTGGGCCACGGGCGCCCACCTTCTATACGACGGACGGCACAGACAAGCCGGGGCCGGTCCGCATCCGGTCAGGGACGGACACCGATGCCCAGCGGCGCTACGTTCGGTCGTCGGCCGTTCCGCACGGCCTTGATCTTGGCCGAGGCGTTCTCGGCGATGTCACGGTTCGACTGTCGTTCGGCGTCCCACGGGGACCGCTCGGCCATCGCGGCGGCCAGGTCCTCGGCCTCCGCCCACATCGCCACGGCGTCGTCCGGCCGGTCCAGACGCCACAGCGTGTCGCCGGTGTGGTCGTACAGGGTCGGATCGTTGCCTTCGGCGCTGTCCAGCGCCTCCAGCAGCATCGCCAGGGCCGGGCGGAACTCGCCCTTCTTGTAACGGACCCAGGCCCAACTGTCCTGGATGTGGGGCTGGGGATCCGCGGTCACGGCCTGCGACAGCAACTGCTCGGCCCGATCGAGGTTCTCCCCGCGATCGGCCCACAGGTACGCCAGGTTGTTCTGGATGTTCGGGTCGTCCGGCGACAGCGCCAACGCACGGCTCAGCAGGCCCTCCGCGATACGGTCGTCCTCGGCCGTGCCCCGATTGTACACCAGCGAGGCCAACGCGAGCAACGGGGCATTGCCGCCGTCCTCCGCCACCAGCGCCGGGTATAGCGCCCGGACCCGATCGTCCTGGCGGGCCACCGCCAACTGGCGGATCCACTGGCACCGCATCGACGAGGCCAGTCCGGCCTGGCCCTCGCCGCCGGAGGCGAGCCGGTCGATGCGGTCCCGCATCAGGGCCGACGCCTCGTCGAGGCGGCCGGCGACGATCAGCCAGCCGGCGGCCAGTTCGACGGGGTTGGTCGCCAGCGTGACCGGCCCCCACTGCTGCTGCTGGCCGGGTGTCAGGCCCGCGGCGCCCAGGGCGAGGAACAGGTCGGTGTAGCGGCCCGGCGCTCCGGCCCAGTCGGAGGCGGGGCGGGCGTCAAACCGTTCGCCGGCCGCCGTCTGCAGTTCTTCGTGTCGCCCGGCCAGCCCCAGGGCGCTCAGCCGCGTGGCGTCGCGGAGGAGCGCTTGGCCGCCGTCGCCGTCCTGCCCGGCCCACTGCTGGGCCCGCTCGGCCGCCTCGCCGGCGCGGCCGGCGGCGGCGAGGGCGTGCACCAGCGCCGCCTGCGTCACGACGGGGTTGGGCGCGGGCGCGCCCTCCAGCCACTGAACGGCACGGTCGGCCTGGCCGGCGCGGAGGAGCGAGTCGACGTAGAGCACCTGCGACAGCGGGCTGTCGGCGGCGGTCGGGGCCAGGGCCTCGGCCGCCTCGGCGAAGCGGCCCGAGAGGCGCAGCGCCTCGACCAGCGGGCGGATGTCGTCGCCGGGCCGAAGCTCCCGCCCCCGGCGATAGGCGTCGGCGGCCTGGCCGTGGCGGCCGGCGGCGGTGAGGAGCTGGCCCCGGACCATCCAGGCGTCGGCGTTCTCCGGGCTGCTCTGGGCGGCCACGTCGAGGTCGACGATCGCGCGGGCGAACCGCCGCGGACCGACGGCCTCGGCCGGCAGGCGGGCCTCGACCCGCGCCTTGATCACCCGCGTGCCCGTCAGGTTCGGCGCCAACGACAAAAGCCGCTGGACCGTGTCGCCGGCCAGGCGGTAGTGGCCCTCCTGCACCTGGGCCATCGCCAGCAGCGTCCACATCTGGGGGTTGGCCGGGTCCTGCCGGATGGCGGCGGCGATGGCCTGGCCGACCTGGGTGGCCACCTCCCGCGCCTCGTCGGTGCGGCCCTGCTGCTGGGCCTGGCGGATCCTCAGCGCCCCCAGGTGGAACAGCAGTTCCAGCGCCTCGTCGTTGGGCTGCAGGTCCAGCACGTCCTGGAGATGCAGGTGGGCCTCCTCGAGGCGGTTGGCGTTCATGAAGGCCCGCGTCAGCCACAGTTGGGCGGGGATGTGGGCGGGCTCGGCCTCCGTCACGGCGGTCAGCCGCCGCAGACCTTCGTCCCGCCGTCCGCTCAGCAGGTCCACCATGCCCCGCAGGCACTCGGCGGTGACCGGATCGCCGGCCGCCTCGGCGCGGTCGGCCAGGGCGCCGACGGCGCCGTATTCCTTGTCGGCCAGCCAGCGGGCCGCCAGCGCCTCGTAGGCCCCCCGCAGCGTCGGCGCCGCCTCGGTCGCCAGGCGGTAGTGCACCACGGCCATGCCGGGGCGGCCGCAACGCTCGAGCATCAGCCCGGTCACCAGCAGCCGCAGGGGACCCGACGGGGAGGAGTCGTTCATGGCCGCGTCGGCCAACCGGCCGATCCGGTCGGGGTCCAGGTACGCCCGGGGGGTCCGGCCCAGGCGGCTGCGCACGCGGTGGCGGGCCTGGGGATCGTGCATCAGCAGGCGCGCGAGCACCTCGACGGCCTCGTCGGGCCGTCCCTGCTCGGCGAGCCAGTCGGCCAGCGTCAGGGCCGGCGAGGTCCGGTCGGTGACGGCGTCAACGTTGGCGGCCAGCAGGTCGACGGCCCCGCCGGTGTCGCCCAGGGCCCGCGTCGCCCATGCCAGCAGGGCCAGCGTCGTCGCCGGCGGGGCGCCGTGGCGCGCCTGGTAGCGCCCCAGGAGGCGCCGGGGCGCGCCGGTGTCGCCCGCGCCGTCGTAGGCGGCCAGGATCGCGTTGAGCACGTGGTGCGGCTGGAGGGGTCCGGCGAGGATCTCCAGGCAGACCGCGTCGGCCCGGTCGCCCCGCCCCGCGCCGGCCAGCGCCGCGGCCAGCACCCCCGCGGCGGCCGGGTCGGACTTGTTCAGCCGCCAGGCCGCGTCCGCCACGTCGGCGGCGTCGGCGTACCGCTTCAGTTCCAGCAGAATCCGCGCCCGCTGCAGGGCGAGCTGCTCGGGACGGTAGGCCAGGGCCGACAGCGCGTGGCCCGCGGTGGAGTAGTCCCGCTCGTACAGGTGCGATTCCAGCGCCGCCAGCACATCCAGCGCCGCGGCCAGGTAGCCCTGCTCGTACAGCACCCGCGTGAGCATCAGGCGCGCCTGGTCGGCCATCAGGGCGTCCCGGTCGTCGTCGATCGTGCACTCCAGGGCCGTGCGGTACCGCAGGTTGGCCTCGTCCAGGCGGCCGGACTGCTCGGCGATGCGCCCCAGGGCCATCTGGACGGACGGGTCGTCCCCGTCGGCGATCAGCAGGTGCTCCCGGGCCGCCGCCAGGTCGTCGGCGCCCATGCACGCCAGCCCCAGCTCCCGCCGGACGACCGCGTTGTCCGGCTCGCGCGCCGCCGCGTCGGCCAGCAGGGCGACGGCCTCGTCGGGCCGCTGGGCCGCCATCCGTTCGGCGGCCTGCTCGAGCAGGCGCCGGACCTGCGGATCGCCCGGGGGCGCCGCCGGCAGCCCCGGCGGGCGGATCGCCACGGGCGTCACGGCCGCCAGCGGCATGCGGGCGCGGGCGCGGAACGCGTCCTGGTCGGTGGGCGCGCCGCAGCCGCCCGCCATCACGGCGGCCAGCAGCAGCCACGCCGGCAGCGCCCTGCGAGCGGCCATGTTACGGGATGACCTTGTTGAGGGGGTAGGTGATGATGCCCGAGGCCCCCGCCGCCTTCAATCCGGGAACCAGGTCGCGCTCCACGCGCTCCTCGAGGATCACCTCGACGGCCACCCACTCCCGGTCGGCCAGGGGCGAGATCGTCGGGCTGTGCTCGCTGGGCAGCCGCTGGAGGACGGCGTCGAGACTGGCGCAGGGGACGTTCATCTTCAGCCCCACCTTTTCGCGGGCGGCGATGGCCCCCGACAGCAGCAGGGCCATGTTCTCGATCTTGGTCCGCTTCCACGGGATCGTCCAGGCGCTCCGGTTGGCGATGAACCGGGTGGTGCTGGTCATGATGGTGTCGATCACGCGAAGCTGGTTGGCCCGCAGGGACGAGCCGGTCTCGGTGACGTCGACGATCGCATCGACCAGGCGGGCCTTGACTTCCGTGGCGCCCCAACTGAACTCGACCCGCACGTCCACGCCGCGCTCGGCGAAGTACCGCCGGGTGGCGTTGACCAGCTCGGTGGCGATGATCCCGCCGGCGAGGTCCTCGGGCCGGTGCACGTCGGACTCTTCCGGCACCGCCAGCACCCAGCGGGCGGGCGTGAGGGACTGCTTGGAGTAGACCAGTTCGGCCACCTCGTGGACGTCCGAGTCGTTCTCGACGATCCAGTCGTAGCCCGTCAGGCCGCAGTCGATGACGCCGTCGGCGACGTAGCGGCTCATCTCCTGGGCGCGGAACATCACCACGGTGATGTCCTTGTCGTCCACGGTGGGGAAGTAGCTGCGCGAGGAGACCGAGATGTCGTACCCGGCCCGCGCGAACAGGTCCAGCGAGCTGTCCTGCAGCGAGCCCTTGGGGATCCCCAGGCGAAGCTTGTCGTCCGACAGATTACCTACCATGCGATACCTCACAGCGCCTCATCCCGCGGTGCGGGACGGGGGTCATTGGCGACGGGTCTTCTTCTTCGTCTTGGCCGTCTTCCGTGCGGCCGCCCTCTTCGTGGTGGTCTCGGTTTTCTTCTTCTTGGAGGCTGTCTTCCCGCTGGTCGTCTTCCTGGCCGCCTTGCCGGTCGATTTTCTCCCGGAGGCGGCCTTCTTCTCGACGGCGCCCCCGCCCGTCCCGGCCTTGGCGGCATGGGCCTTCGGGTCGTGGGTCCAGGCGGCGAGGATCTCGGCCATCTCGTCCTGGTCCTTGGTCGGCACGACGCGCTCGAGCAGGACGCGAACGTCGTCGACCCCCGCGTCGCCGCCGGCGAGGTCCTCGGCCTTGAGCCGCTCGACGAGGCTGTCGTCGACGGGGATGGCCCGGTGGTCGAACAGGTGGGTCAGCAGGTAGGCTTCCACGTACGACGTGAGCCCCAGCGCCTCGCTCAGGTGCGCGCGGAGGTCGCGTTTGCCCATGTCGGTGGTGTGTTCGAGGTCGAGCTTGTTGTTCTGGTCGAAGATCCGGTTGAGCCCCTCGGTGATCCGCAGGGCCTTGGTCCGCAGGGCGACCGGGTCGCCTTCGAGCAGTTCGACGACGTCCTTGACGGGGGCCACGCGCAGCTCGTTGTAGTCCACGAACTCGTTGCGGAGCACCTCGAGGTTCCTTGCCGCCGCGTCGGCCGGCGCGTTTTCGCGGAGCACGGCCAGGACGAACAGGCCCAGCGGGTCGCTCACCGGCCGGTGGGGATCGGCGGGGTACTGCTTCTTCAGCGTCGGGAGGAAGGCTTTGACTTTCTTGCCGTACTCGGTGGCGTTCTTCATGGATGCTCTCTCACCTCATCGTCGGGCGCTCCGTCGGGCCCGTCGGTCTGGTCGCTCCCCCCGTCGCCCTCGTCGGGCCCCCCGGCCGCCTCTTCCTGCTGGCGGATCTCCTCCATGGCGGTCTGGATGAGCGCCAGGGTGGTGAGGGTCTTCTTGAACCGCTCATCGGCGACGAACTGGAGGATGGGGGTGTTCCGCAGGGAGATTTCCTGCATCATCACGGCCTGGATCCGCCCGGCGGCGTGCTGCAGGGCGCGGAGGGCGTTGCGCTGCTCGGCCTCGGTGCCCATGGTGGAGCAGAACACCTTGGCGCGGGTCATGTCCTCGGCGACCTCGACGCGGGTGATGGACACCCTGGCCGGGTCGATGCGCGGGTCGCTGATCCGCCTCAAGACGATCTCCCCGACCGTCTGCTGGATCAGGCGTGCTACGCGTTCGGTTCTTCGACTCATCGCTGGCAGCGCTCCGGGCCGCGAGTCCCCCGAGGACTCACAGCATTTCAATGTCACTGGAGACGACGACCATTCCCCGGTGCTCTTCGGCGGCATTGGCGATCTTCTGCAGCCCGCCCTGGACGTACCGCAGGTCCGAGCCGATCATCGCGACGGCCAACGTGGCCCGCCGCAGAGAATCGGCGCCTTCCACCAGGGCGACCGAGACGTTGTGGCGCGCCCGCGTCCGGTCGAGGAAGCTCTTGACGATCCGCCGCTTGTCCTTGAGGCTCATCGCGTCGGAGACCACCACGTCCAGATGCAGTACGCCCAGTGCCGTCGCCACAGTCTCGCCTTACAACTCCCGCGCCACCTCCACGCTTCGGTACGCTTCCAGCAGGTCGCCGACCTTCACGTCGTCGTAGCCGGTGATCTTCATGCCGCACTCCATGCCGTTGCGGACCTCGCGGGCGTCGTCCTTGTGCCGCTTGAGCGACTCGAGCGTCCGCTCGTCCTCGATGACGATGCCGCCGCGGGTGACGCGGATCTTCGCGTTGCGGGGGATCGTCCCGTCGGTGACGTAGCAGCCGGCGATGGTGCCCACGCGGGTGATCTTGAACACGTCGCGGACCTCCGCGTGGCCGAGGATCTCTTCCTTGAACTCCGGCTCCAGCAGGCCCTTCATCGCCGCCGTCACCGCGTCGATCAGCTCGTAGATGATGCGGTACAGGCGGATTTCCACGCCCAGCCGCTCGGCCATTTCGCGGGTGGCGGCGTCGGCGACGACGTGGAAGCCCAGGATGATCGCCCCGGAAGCCTCGGCCAGCAGCACGTCGCTGCCGGAGATGCCGCCGACGGCGGCGTGGAGGATCTTCACCCTCACCTCGCCGGTCGACAGCTTGTTGAGGCTGTCCACGAGCACCTCGACGGAGCCCTGGACGTCGGCCTTGACGATCAGGGGCAGGTCGGAGACCTCGCCGGCGGAGATCTGGTCGAACAGGTTGTCCAGCGTGATCTGCTGCTTGGTGGCGAGTTTCTCCTCGCGCTGCTCCTGGCGGACCTGCTCGGCCATTTCCTTGGCCCGCGACAGGTCGCCGACGACGTAGAACCTGTCGCCGGCGACGGGCACGGCGTCCAGGCCGGCCACTTCGACCGGCGTGGCCGGGCCGGCCTGCTGGATTTCCTGGCCGCGGTCGTTGAGGATCTGGCGCACGCGCCCGCTGCCGGGCCCGGCCAGCGCCACGTCGCCGACCCGCAGCGTCCCGTCCTGGACGAGCACCCGCGCCACGACGCCGCGGCCGCTGTCCATCTCCGCCTCGATCACCGTGCCCCGCGCCGCCGCCGTCGGATCGGCCTTCAACTCCAGCAGCTCGGCTTCCAGGCTCAGCGTCTCGACCAGCGCCTCCACGCCCTCGCCCGTCTGGGCGCTGGTCTGGATGACTTCGGTGTTCCCGCCCCACTCGCGGGGCTGCAGGTCCCGCTCGGCCAACTGGCCCAGCACGCGCTGGACGTTGGCGTTGGGCAGGTCGATCTTGTTGAGCGCCACGATGATGGGCACCTCGGCGGCCTTGGCGTGGTTGATCGCCTCGACCGTCTGGGGCATCACCCCGTCGTCGGCGGCCACGACCAGCACCACCACGTCGGTCATGTTCGCCCCGCGGGCGCGCATCTGGGTGAACGCCTCGTGGCCCGGGGTGTCCAGGAAGGTCACCACCCGCTCGCCGCTCTCGTAGCGGTACGACCCGATGTGCTGGGTGATCCCGCCGCTCTCGGTGTCGACGACGGCGGCGCGCCGGATCCGGTCCAGCAGGCTCGTCTTGCCGTGATCGACGTGGCCCAGGAACGTCACCACCGGCGGGCGCGGCGTCAGCTCGCCCGGCTCGCGACGGCTCAGTTGCTCGTCGATCTCTTCCAAATAGCTCTTCTTTCGCTTGACCGTCAGCTCCAGGGCGTACTCGGCGGCCAGCAGTTCGGCGGCCTCCGCGGTGATGGTCTGGTTGACCGTCACCAACTGGCCCTGGGCCATCATCTTCTTGATCAGCTCGGCGCTCTTGACGCCCATGGCCGCCGAGAGGTCCTTGATGGTGATCGGTTCGGTGACCTCCACCGGTCCAGTACGGCGCGCGGCCGGCTCGTCGGGCCGGCGCGTGGTGGCGCGGTGGCGGCGCAACCCGCCGCCGGCGGCGGCGGCAAGGCGTTCGCGGCGTTCGCTCAGGTCGCGGTCGCGCCATTCCTGCAGGCGTTCGGACGTTTCGGCGACGCCCCC
The DNA here is from genome assembly GCA_012514895.1 of Planctomycetota bacterium. Lineage (GTDB taxonomy): Bacteria > Planctomycetota > Phycisphaerae > SM23-33 > FEN-1343 > JAAYZK01. Next base: position 21,373 of record JAAYZK010000121.1, read on the forward strand.
GCCCCGGCGGCGCGGGCTGTTGCGCCGCCGCGGGCCGCCCTTGCGTTCTTCCTCTTCCTGCCGCCCCCGGCCCCCATGGGCAGCGCCCGTCTTGGCGGTCTCGGCCGGTTCCTCGGGCGTCACGTCCGCCGCCGGGCGCGGCCGCCGGCGCGGCGCCGGGACGTGATCGGGGCGCTCCACGCGGACGACACGCGGGCCCTGCAACTGGGCCGGGCGGGGCACCACCTGCGGGCCGGCCGGCATCACCGGCTTGGGCGGCGCCGGCGGGGCGGGCTCGGCCGGCGGGGCCGCTTCGGCCGCGGCCGGCGCCGGTTCGGTCGTCGCCGGTTCGGCCGGCGCTTCGGCGGGCGGCTCGACAGGCGCTTCGGCGGCCGGTTCGGCCGCCTCGACGGCCTGGACCGCCGGCGGCGGGGCCGGCGACTCGACCGGCGGAACCACCGGCTCGACATGCTCTTCGGCGACCGCCTCTTCCGCCGCGACCTGCTCGGGCGCCGCGACGGCTGGGACTTCCTCGGCCGGCGCCTCGGCGGGCGGGGCGACCTCGGCCGGGGCCGCCGCCTCGACCGTCGGCTCGACCTCGACGGGCGCCTCGATATCGGCGGGCGCCTCAGGCGCGGGGAGGCCTGCCGCCGCGGCGGCCTCCACCTCTTCCTGGTGGCGGCGGCGGCGCTGCGCCGCCGCTTCGCGGTGCGCCTCTTCCAGATCGACCGCCGCAGCGACCTCGACCGCCGAGTGCAGCTTCGCGTCGTCGCTGAACCACTCACGGATCGTCGCTTCAAGGCCCGCCGACAGGGCGGCCATATGATTCTTCAGGTCCAGACCCTCAGCGCGGCACTTCTCCAGTACCTGCTTGCTGGTGACGTCCAGTTCCTTTGCGAGTTGAAAAACGCGCTTCGCCAAGACCTTCTCCTGCTGATGTCCGCCTGTCCTGCCGGAGGATCAGGCCTGCGGCTCGGCCGACGCGGTGTCGCCGGCCTCGCCGGGTACGTCTTCACCTGCTGATTCATGGGATTCGGCCGGCGCCGCGACGTCCTCACCTGCTGATTCGTGGGGTTCGGCCGGCGCCGCGACGTCCTCGTCGTCTTCGGCGGCGGTCTGGGCGGCGGCGCTCTTGCGAGGCGTCTCGGCCGAGCGACGGGCTTCGTCATGGCAACGCTGAACGACGGCTTCGGCCAGCGCCTCGTCGATCTGGAGTTCCTCGACCAGCGGCTCGACTCCCACCTCGGCCACGTCGGCCGCCGAAACCATGCCCATCGCGAGAATCCGGTCCAGCAGCGTCGCGCCGGCGCCCTCGACTTCCCGCAGGGCACGCTCCAGAACGTCCAGCCCGGCGTTGAACTCCACCGGGGTGAGGATGTCGATGTCCCAGCCGGTCAGGCGGGCGGCCAGGCGGACATTCTGCCCGCGCTTGCCGATCGCCAGCGAGAGCTGGTCCTCGTTGACCACCACCGTCGCCCGCCCCAGTTCGAAGCACAGGGCGATGTCGGCCACCTCGGCCGGCTTGAGGGCGTAGCCGATCAGCACCTGGCTGGACTCGTGCCAGCGGACGATGTCGATCTTCTCGCCGGCAACCTCGTCGACGATGTTCTTGATGCGGCTGCCCCGCACGCCCACGCAGGCGCCGACGGGGTCCACCTTCGGGTCCAGGCTGTGGACCGCCACCTTCGTGCGGTACCCCGCCTCGCGGGCCAGGGCCTTGATCTCGATGATCTTCTCGGCCACCTCGGGCACCTCCAGCTCGAACAGCCGCCGGATGAAGTCCGGGTGCGTGCGGGTCAGGATGATCCGCACCGCCGCCCCCTGCTCGCGGACGTCCAGGACCATCGCCCGGATCCGCTCGTCGGGCAGGTGCGTCTCGCCGGGAATCTGCTCGCTCTTGGGGATGATCGCCTCGGCCCGCCCCAGGTCGACCGTCATGCCCCCGCCTTCCCAACGGATGGTCCGGCCGGTGACGATCTGCCCGCGCCGTTCGAGGTACTCCTCCTGAATGCTGCCCCGTTCGGCCTCGCGGAACTTCTGGATCATCACCTGCTTGGCCGTCTGCGCCGCGATGCGGCTGAGCTGGCTCATGCTCAGCGGCTCGCCCTGCACGGTGGCGCGGATCTCCCCGCTCTGGCGGTCGATGGTCACCACCGCCTCTTCGTCCTGGCCGTACGCCTTGCGCACCGCCGAAAGCATCGCGGCTTCGAGGTCTTCCAGCACCACTTCCCGGTCGATGTTACGGTCCCGGGCGATGCCGTCGATGATGCGAAGTAGATCCTGGTTCATGCTGCCACCTGCGCTCTCTGCGATCCAGTTCCATGACGGGCTGGTTCTCTATGCACAAAAAAAAGTGGGTCGCGGCCCACTTTCCAAACCAGGGACTCGAATTGGCTCACCTTGACTTCACAAGCGGTCAGGACCGCCCCGGGGCCAACGCGCCTGACCCGAGCGGCGCACAATCTTCGGCTTCGCCGTCACGGGCACTGGACCAGTCGAAATGGCATAGCGCCGTCGCACTGGTCTTACGCTCTGTCGAGATGGAGGTTCACTCCAGCTCTCCTGGTTCGAACAAGTGTCATAACGACAAAACTCGACCGTTCCGCCACCCACGGGCGAACGCCGGCGAGTCCACACTCCACGCCCCGCCGCGGCCCTCCGCGGGGGGGCTGGAAATCTGATTATAGGAATGCCCTTGGCCGTGTCAAACCAAAACCCGCTGCCGCCCCGGCGGGGAATCGGCCGGAAAACCCTTCTATAAGCTCTTGCTTTTTCAATAGATATAAGCGAGGGCGCCGTCGGGGCCCCGCAATCCCCGCTTGGGCGCCGCCCGTGTTGTTTCGGATCGCGCCCGGGGCGCACGCGCTGGACTTGAACTTGTCGTCCCTCCCGGCTATGGTGGGAGCGCGACAAGCGAGTCGCGACCCCCTGTCAGGACAGACCGATGAACAGAACGACGCTGGCCCGTGCCTATGGTTTTGCATTACTGATGCTGCCGCTCGCCCTCACCGCCGGCTGCGGCCCAAAGCCCAACGAGACGCTGGACCTGGAACCCGCGGCGATGATGGAATCCGAACTGCCCCCGCCGGCCTACCAGGCCCCGGCGTTCGAACTTCCCCCGCCGACGCTGCCGGCCGGCCCCGGCGCGGCGGCCTCCGCGGTCCGCCCGGCGCCGACACCGCCGCCGGCGGGATCCCAGCGGCAGGTCCACGTCGCGCAGCGCGGCGACACGCTCTGGAGCCTCTCGGGGCGGTACTACGGCCGCTCCAGCCATGAAAACGTCCGCCGGATCCTTCAGGCCAACCCAAACCTGGACCCCACGCGCATCCGGATCGGCCAGGAGATCGTCATCCCCGAATGACGGCTGAGGCGATGCCCAACGGACTGCAACTGGACACACCGGCGCAATTCGTCAAGGGCGTCGGGCCGGTGCGGGCCGAGCAGTTCGCCCGCCTGGGCGTGAAGACCGCGGAGGATCTTCTTCATTACTTTCCGCGCCGCTTCGACTTGCGCCGCCAGGTCCAGCCCATCGGCTCCCTGGCCGCCGACCAGACCGCCGCCACGATCGCCGGGGAGGTCCTCGAGGCCCGCTACGTCGCGCGGGGCAAGCGCCCGTTCTTCGAGTGCTCCATCGACGACGGCACCGGCTGGGTCGTGCTCAAGTGGTTCCACGGGGGCTACCTCCAGAAGCGGATCACCCGCGGGGTCACACTGGCCGTCAGCGGGAAGGTGAGCGTCTATCGCGAGTGCTTTCAACTGATCAACCCCGCGGTGCAGATCCTCACGGACATCGAGGGGGTCGACCTGGGCGCCGATCAGCTCCTGCCGGTCTACCCCGCCGGCGGGGGGCTGCCCAGCGGGGTGATCGCCTCGGTGATCAGGAAGGTCCTGCCCGCCCTGCTGCCGCTCGTGCGGGAGTGGTTCGACCGCGACCATCTCAGCCGCCGGGGGCTGATGGCCCGCGCCGAGGCCATCGAGGCGATGCACCGGCCCGACGACACCGAGCACTGGGGCCGCGGGCGCAGGCGGATGGCTTACGACGAGTGCATGCTCATGCAGCTCGCCCTGGCGCTGGTGCGGATGCGGTCGGTCAGCCGTCCGGCCCACGCCATGCCCGCCGGCGCGGCGATCGACCGGCGGATCCGGGCGCGCTTCCCCTTCGCCCTGACCGCCGCCCAGGACCGCGCCGTCGCCGAGATCGCCGCCGACCTGGCCCGCGAGCGGCCGATGAACCGCCTGCTGCAGGGCGACGTCGGAAGCGGCAAGACCGTCGTCGCCCTCTACGCCGCCCTGACGGCCATCGCCCACCGCAAGCAGGCGGCCCTCATGGCCCCCACCGAGATCCTGGCCGTCCAGCATTACCGCAAGATCGCCTCCTACCTGGCCGGCTCGCGCGTCCGCCTGGCCCTGCTGGTGGGCAACCAGACCCCCCGCAAGCGCCGCATCCTCCAGGCCCAACTGGCCGCCGGCGACGTCGACCTGGTCGTCGGCACCCACGCCCTGCTGGGCGAGGAGATCGCCTTCAGGCAACTGGGCCTGGTGGTCGTCGACGAGCAGCACAAGTTCGGCGTCGACCAGCGCAGCGGCATCCGCGGCAAGGGCTTCGCGCCCCACTACCTCGTCATGACCGCCACGCCCATCCCCCGGACGCTGGCGATGACCGTGTACGGCGACCTGGACGTCTCGACCATCGACGAACTGCCCCCCGGGCGCGGCAAGGTCGAGACCCGGCTGGTCCGCCCCGGCCAGCGCAAGGCGGTGCTGGAGTTCGTCCGCCAGAAGCTCGCCGCCGGCCAGCAGGCGTACTTCATCTACCCGGTGGTCAACCCCACCGAAGCCGGCGAGCTGACCGCGGCGGTCCAGGCCCACCAGGAGCTGCAGGCCGGCGGCCTGGCCGGCTTCACCGTCGAGCTGATCCACGGGCAGATGCCCGCGGAGAACAAGCAGCACGTCATGGAGCGGTTCGCCGCCGGGAAGGTCCACGCCCTGGTCGCCTCGGTCGTCGTCGAGGTCGGCATCGACGTGGCCAACGCCAACGTCATGGTGGTCGAGCACGCCGAGCGCTTCGGCCTGGCCCAGCCCCACCAGCTTCGCGGACGCATCGGCCGCGGCCGCGACGACGCCCACTGCATCCTGATGGGCAACCCCCGAAACCCCGTCGCCGAGCAGCGCCTCAAGGTCCTCTGCGAGACGACCGACGGCTTCCGCATCGCCGAGGAGGACCTGCGCCTCCGCGGCCCCGGCGAACTGTTCGGCACCCGCCAGCACGGCCTTCCCGAGCTGAAGGTCGCCGACCTCGTCGAGGACTTCGACCTCCTCCGCCTCGCCCGCCGCGACGCCTTCGCCATCATCGCCGAAGACCCCTCCCTGGCCGCCCCCCACCACCAGGCCCTGCGGGAAGCCATCCTCCGCAGCTACGGCGGACGGCTGGGGCTGGCGTTCGGCGGCTGAGAGGCGGTTTGAGAACCCCTCCGGCCGGCGGAGTTCCCAAGAGAACACCCGCCCGCAGAAGGGTTGCGAAACAGTTGAGGAACCGCGCCTGCCACTCCTGCGCTCTCAAAGCGCACGCCGGGACAGTCCCGATGCCCCCCGCCGGCGCCGGCGTGTCTGTCTACCACGAATCCTCAGTCTGTCTACCACGAATCCTCAGGCGGTCGGGCGGTCGTAAGTTCAGCCCCGAAGGGGCGCAAGCGTTTGGCCGGGGGCGCGAGCCCCCGGAAGGCGGCTCTCTCAAATGATCAGCCCCGAAGGGGCGGCAGACCCGATGGGGGGGCGCGAGCCCCCGCCGCCGGTCTGCCTTGGCGGCAGGCATCTTTCGGCCCTTCCTCCTTCGCCCTGCGGGCTAGGGCGGACAGGTCGGGGCTCATGATCTTTGCAGGGCCTGTTCCGGAGGCTGACGCCTCCGGCCGCTAAAGGCTGTCGTCCCTCCGGGACTTTCGATGACGACTTCCGACAGACAGACATCCGCCGGCGGGAGAGCCCGGGTCAGCCGCCGAAGCCGAAGCCGGTTTTGAGGATAACGAAGTCGTCCAGGTCAATGGCGCCGCTGGCGTCGAAGTCGCCGTCGGCCCAGCCGCCGGGGCGGCCGAAGTGGGTCTTGAGGATGACAAAGTCGTCGAGGTTCACGCGGCCGTCGAGGTTCGCGTCGCCCAGTTCGGTGCCGAGCACATCACGGACCAGCACCGCCAGGTCGGCGGCGTCGACGGCGCCGTCGCTGTTGAGGTCGAACCGCGGGTCGTTCTGGCCGCTGCGGATGGCGGCGGCCAGCAGGTCGATGTCGGGGGCGCCGTCGGCCGCGACGGTGATCACGACCGTGTCGGTGTCGGTGGCGCCCTGTTCATCGGCAACGGTCAGCTCGATCGGATGGGTCCCCGCGGCCAACGTCACGGTCGGCGATGCGCCCGCGGCGATCGGCTCGCCGGCGGAGGTCCAGGCGTGGCTGACGATCGTCCCGTCGATGTCGAACGACGCCGAGCCGTCCAGCGTCACCGCCTCGTCGCCGCTGCCGTCGGTGTCGATCACGGTCTGATCGGGACCGGCATGGGCCGCGGGGGCGAGGTTGACCAGCGCCGGGGCGAAGGCGGCCATGGAGTGGGCCACCTGGTTGCCGGAGGTGTTGACCTGCCAACTGAGGATCGTCTCGCCGGCGATGGGCGCGGGCGTGGTGGCTCCCGCGGCGGTGTGGCCGCCGCCGGAGACGCACTGGTTCCAGCGGCGGACCATGGCCTCGCCGGTCGCCGTCCAGGCGCTGCCCGAGCCGGTGTTGATGCAGACGACGTCGACCACCCAGGCCCCGTCGGTGGCCGTGGTGATCGACGAGGTGATGGCCGCGGCGGTGACGCCGTTGGTCGCCACGGCCTCGGGGCCCTGCTGGTCGACGTTGGCCAGGGAGATCGCTCCGCCGGAGCGCCGGTCGACGCTCCCGGCGTACGTCACCTCGACGGGATACGAGCCCGCGGGCGGCAGGTCGGCGTCCAGCATGTAGAAGATGGCCGTCTGGGCCCGCGTGCCGGAGCCCTGGCGCTTCAGCCCGCCGGGCGCCGCCGTCATGGCCACCCCGTCATAGGTCACCGCGCTGATCGCCAGGTCCGTGGCGGTGCCGTCCCTGGCGCCGACGGTGACCACCAGCAGGCGGTTGTCGCCCCCGCCGATCGTGTGCGACCAGCTCAACACCGTGCCGCCGGTGTCGCTGGTGGAGCTGACGGCGTCGAAGGCGATCCGGGCGATCCCGGTGGGGCCCCCGGCGGGATGGACGGCGATGACGACGGTGTCGCCGGCCGTAACGCCCTCCTCGTCGGTCACGGCCAGGTCGATCGCGTGGGTGCCGACGGGCAGCGTCACGGTCGGCGTGGCGCCCGCGGCGAGGGCGTCGCCGCCGAGCGTCCAGACGTAGCTGACGATCGTCCCGTCGGCATCCCGCGACCCCGTGCCGTCCAGCGTGACCGGCTCGGCCCCGTCATCGTCGCTGTCGATGAGGTGCTGGGCAGGGCCGGCATCGGCGCGCGGCGCCTGGTTCTGGCTGACCGTGAACGCGGCCGAGGCGACGGGGCTGTCGTCCATCCCGCCGCGGACGGCCAGCGCCCTGAGCGTGGCGGTCGCGGTGAGGGTGATCGGCCCGGTGTAGACCGCCGACGACGTCGTCGGCATCGAGCCGTCGTCGGTGTAGTAGATCGTCGCGCCGTCCGTCGCGCAGCCGATCGTCACCTCGACCGACCCGTTGAACGACCCGCCCTTGGGGCCGAACCGGGGCATGGCCACCGGCAGGTCGAGGACGGCGTCGCGGTGGAGGACCCACATGTCCTTGTGGAACTGCGAAATGGCGTCGGTGCCGGTGACCGTCGTCTCGATGGTCCAGTAGCGGTCGATGTACAGGAACAGCGGCTCCCAGTTCCACGCATCGCGCAGCCCCAGGATATTGGCCGTCAGGACGTGGGCGAGGATGGAATGCCCCACGTTCCGCCGGTAGTAGGCGTTCCAGTTGCGCCCGTCGCGGCTGGGCTGCTTGGTGTGCTGCTCGCCCCACTCGGGCAGGCCCACATCTTCCTGGATGTACTCCTCGCGCGGCCGGCCGTCGTCGTGGTAGAGCGGGCGGCCGACGTCGGACTGCCGGACGATCCAGGTCTGGCGGTCCTCCTGGAAGCGCAGCGGCGACTGGCCGACCGCCAGCATGCCCTCGTCGCCGAGCACCAGCCCGGCCAGCAGGATCGGCATCTTGCGGCCGTGCATGTGCCCGCCGAGGTCCTCCCACGTGCAGCCGGCCTGGAAGACGCCGTACAGGTCGATCCCCAACTGCGTCATGCGGACCAGCAGCGTTTCCTTCTCCTGATCCGTGTAGTCCAGCAGGAGCACCAGCAGGCCGTTGCCGATCCGCATGGCGATGTCGCGGCCGTAGTCGGGCATGTTGTTGGACGGATGGAAGTACCGCCCCGTCCACGAGCCGTAATGGTCGGGCCAGACGCGGGCGAAGCCGCCGGCGGTGCTGGAGAGGCTCGGCGCGCTCGCCGGGGCCGTCAGGCGGGGCAGGCGGCTGTAGTCCAGGTCGCTGACGTTGTAGCGGACGGCCTTGTCCGGCCCGGTGTAGGGCGGGCGGAAGCTGCCGGCCGGCGGGGCCGAGGCGAGCACCGTCAGCACCGCCGCATCGGTGAGCTGCGGCCGCTCGCCGGCGGTCGGGTGGCTGATCGTCGAGATCAGCGATGAGCCGTTGGGCACCACCAGGGGGTTGCCCGGCGAGACATCCAGCGCCACGTTCCTGGCGGCCGAGTAGGCCGGCCCGTACGTGCCGTACATCGCGCTGTCGTACCCCTGAGTCATGCCGAGGCCCGGGTTGATCATCGACCCGTTCATCGTCCTGCCGTCCGACTCGGTCGAAGGCGGGTTGATCGACGTGATCGTCACCGGCCCGACCACCCAGTAATCGCCGTTGGCGAACTGCCCGTACTCGCAGGGCCGGTCGAACGTCCAGGTGATCCCGTACTGGGAGAGCTGGGTCGCCGTCGCGCCCAGGGCGGACGAACCGATCAGGCACAGCACGAGGGCCGGCAGGATGAAACGCCTCATGGTCGAGTCTCCTTTGCGGTCAGGCAACGGGCAACGCGGGCCGCGGGAATCGGCCCACGACACACCCGCGGGATGCACGGCGGGCGCGGCAGGGGAAGGACGGTCCTCGCCTCCAACCTCCAAGTCACCCGCGGGACGCGCCGGCCTGCCCTCGCAGGCCGTCCCGGGGATCGCGCGCCGGCCTGTTCGCGGAGGCCGACGCGATGCCCTCCAGGATACACCCTTCTTCGCCGGGCGTCAACGGGCCCGCTCCCCCTGCGCGGGCGTCTCCGCTGCCAGGATCCGGCGAATGTGCGTGGAAAGCTGGGCGATCTCCCAGGTTTCGTGGTCCTTCGAAGCGCTCGCCCAGAAGCCCGAGCGGATGTGGGTGACTCGCCCGTCGCGGCCGATGAAGATCGTCGTCGGGTAGCCGGAGAAGTGCTCCAGCCCCTCGATGACGGACATCACGTGGTCGTGGGCGGTGCTTCCGCCGACCAGGATCGGGTAGTCCGCCCCGGTCCGCCGGGCGAAGGCGCGGGCGCCGGCAAGCTGCTGCTCGGCGGTGCCGCGCTCGAACGCGATGCCCACGACCTCCAGGCCCTCCGGCCCGTACTGCCGCCTGGCCTGCATGAGATACGGGACCTCCTCCACGCAGCCGGCGCACCAGGAACCGCCGATGGCGACGATCACGGCCTTGCCTTTGAACCGCGGCTGATCCAGGGACACCGTGTTGCCGTCGAGGTCCTTCAGCGAGAAGCGGATGCGCGAGTCTCTCGCCGATTCGGCGCCCAGCGCCAGCGCCGAGGCCGTCCCCAGCGCGGCCCAGTCGGACGGCAGGTCCACCAAGTCGCTCCGGCGGGCCGTCAGCGCGATCGGACCCGAGGCCGGATCCAGCCGCTTCCAGGCGCACAGGACGTTCGGCTCGGGCAGGAGGAACAGTGAAAAGGGCTCGCCCGACACGAGCCGATCGGCCGTGAACTCGCCGTTCGCGCCGGTTCGCGGCAGGTCGCCCAGGTCGTAAGGTCGGAAGGATTCGCAGCCGTACCCATAGGGAAGGTCCGCCGCCGGCCGGCCATCCTCGAAGACGATCCTCCCCTCGCAGGTCGCCAGGGCCCGGACCTTCAGCGGCGCGATCTCCGCAAGCCGGCCGGCGGCCGCCTCGTAGCAGCCGCTCTCGACCGGAAGATACCGGCGGTCCTTGACCTTCACGCGATAGCGAAGGGCCGGGCGGACGGTGAAGGCGTACTGTCCCGCCGCGTCGGTTGAGGCGTCCCGATCAGACTCGTATCCGAAGTCCGGGCGTTCAGGATCACGGAAGTACCACAAGACGACGCGCACCCCGTCGACCGGGTCGCCCTCCTGGTCCACGACCGTCCCGGCGAGCATGGCCGAATCCGCCTTGACGGCCGGTTGGCTGACCGCCTGAGACGCCGGCGCATCGGTCACCGGCTCGAGCCTGCCGTCGCGGACGGTCGCCCAGTCGCCGTCATCGCCCAGGGCGCCATCCCAGACGCGGGCGCCCTCGGGGAAGTCGACCTGGAAGAGGCTGTCATCCACGGCGGGGTTGAAGATCACCGCCCCCACCGTCGTGCGCTCGACGAGTGTGGATCGGACGGCGCCCTGCGGATCGGCCGGACTGAAATCCCTGCGCTGGGCCGACGCGACGTACCACCGTCCCTCGCCGTAGTCCTTCCACGTCAGCTCGACGACGTAGTAGGTCCTCGAGCCATCCGCCGTGGCGGCCTCCATCCGGCGGATGCGGTGGCCCCGCGAGCGGTCCAGCGTCAGGTGGTACACCACCTCACTGGTGGGGGCCTTGAACGTCAGCACCGCCGCATCGCCCTCCAGGCCCACCTTGCCGGACACCTGCCACGCTTTCAGGCCCCCGGGATCCTCCAGGGGCACATGCAGTTGAAAGAGGCTCTGCCGGAGCAGTCCGGCGTTCCTGCGTCCGGCTCCCCTGTCCAGCGGGTGCTGCCACCCGAGGAACGGACGGTCCTGCCGCGTGTGGCGCGTCGTCAGGTTCCGATAGCGCACACCATCGAACACCGCCACCGCATCGTGCTCAACGATCGCATCGTCCTGCCAGGCGGGCTGGTAGGTGATCAGCCTCTCCTCGACGCGGCTGCGGGCCCCATCGACGGTCGCCGCATACCGCCACCGCGTCGCCGGCGGGGGCGACGAGGGCGTCGGACCCCAGGCCATGGCGCCCGACGACGCCCGCTCGGTCACCCACTCGACACGCAGCCTCTCGCTCAGCCGCAGGCTCGCGCGGGCGGCCTCGACCATCGCCCGGACCTCCGCTTCCGTGGCGTCCCGGGTCGGCTCGGGGGCGCCGGCCGGGGCGGTTGACTCATCCTGGCGCACAGCAGGATGCGGGGGCTCCTGCGGCGCCTGCGCCTCGCCGGCCCTGACGGCCGCCAGGGGCACGAGCACGGCCGCGACGAGAACGACGGCGGCGAGCACCCCCCAGCCCGTCAGGGCGCGGCGGCTGCGGCGGGGGTCGAGGATCGCCCGCAGGCGGCCTTCGAGCCGCCCCGGACGGGCCATGGCCACGGCGG
>JAAYZK010000122.1 GCA_012514895.1 Planctomycetota bacterium
ATCAGCAGCGGCTCCTTCTCGGCGGGCGTGTAGTCGCACATGAGCATCAGCCCGCCCATCGACATCGCCTGGCCGACCCACTGGCCGTAGTGGGGCATGTTTTCCATGGGCTGCTCGAAGCCGAAGAGCCCCGGGTTCACCCACGGCCGCTGGAAGACGCGGGTCCAGAACTCGATTTTCGGCAGGTTCTCGGCCCGCGGCGGGTCCGACGGCGGATGGTTCGCCGCCGAATAGCCCTCGCTGCGACAGATGCCCTTGGGGCGTTCCAGCGATCTGAGCAGGTGGCGCTTGAGGTTGCGGGCGAGGTAGACCGTCTTGTCCGTGCCGTAGAACGACGGGCGCAGCGCGTCGGCGGGCTGGGGGGCGTCCATGCACGTCAGGACGGCCGCGACGCGGACGGGGCTGTCGTCGCTGTGGGCCCGCGTGCAGGTGATCCCGCCGCGGTGGCCGGTATAGGGCGTGGCGGCCTTCTCGCCGACGGCCAGGCTGATCGTGGAGACCAGCGAATCGCCCGGCGCCATCGCGATCGGCAGCTTCACCGCCAGTTCGGGGCGGAACCAGTTCTTGATCCCGCTGTCGTAGGCCGCCCGCTGGGCGGCCGGCGGGTTGAGCATCGAACCGTTGCGGACGCGATCGGCGACCCGCAGATACTGGCCGCGGCTCTTCTCGTACGCATCCAGTTCGTCATCGGCAACGGCGTCGCCGTAGCGGGGCGCCGGGTCGATGGCCGCGACCGTGACCGGCCCGACGACGTAGTAATCGCCGTTGACGAACCGCCCCACCCGCGCGGGCTGGGCGAACGTCCAGGTGATCCCGTACTGCGACACCGACGCCTGCAGGGGCAGGTCCTCCAGCCTCGGCGCCGCCGGCGCGTTGTCGGGGGTGTAGATCGTCACCTCGCCTGCCGTCGCGGCCGCAACGGCCGTCGCGGCCAGGACCGCCGCCAGTGCCAACCGGTTCATGGCTGTTCTCCTGCCGTGCGCGAAACCGCGGGCGCTCCGCTGCGGACGACCGCCGCGGTTCCTGGTTGTGATTCTACAGCAATGGAGGCGTGCTGCAAGCTTCGCTCTGCATGCCGGCCGGATCGCGCGTGCCGACGATGTCCGCCGGGGCGTTGTCCCGTCAGTCCGCGTCGGCCCAGCAGCGCCCCTGGGCCTTCAGGTCGGCCGCGACGGCATCGAGGTTCGGCAGATGCCCTTCGGTGTCCAGGATGTCCCACTGCGTCCAGCTGATGCCCAGCTTCTCCATCAGCGTGGCGTGGTACGCGTGGCCGTCCATGATCTGCATCTCCCTGCGCCTGGCGTTGGGCCGGAAGTTGTAGAACTCCGTGTTGATACAGGGGTAGTGGCGCTTGAGGTCGACGATGCGTTCGCTGCTGTCGCGCCAGTAGCTGTGGAAGCCGACCGCCGTCTTCGACCAGTCGATGCCCCGCAGGGCGTCGACAACCTGCGCGGGCGTCCTTCCCGTGTCGCCGACCTGGCAGAACGTCATGACGATCGCGGGCGTGTCCGGCGCCAGCTCGTGGACCAGGCGCCACAGCTCCTCGAAATCGCGCAGGGTCTGGTCCGTGTAGTCGTCCGGCCGGCTGAACACCGGCTCGTTGATCAATTCGTAAATGACGTTCGGGCGGTCCCGGTAGCGCCGGGCGATCCTGTTCCAGAACGTCCTGGCCGCCGTCATGTCGTAGCTGCCGGGCCTGGGGTGGAAGTCGATGATGACGTAGATGCCCGACGCCTCCGCCCGGTCGATGAGGGTGTCCAGGAGCGCCTCATACTGCTCGAGCGAGAGGTTGTTCTCGCGCTCCGGACGATAGGCGCAGGCCACGCGGACGACGTTGAGGCGGTGGTCCCGCATCGACTGCCAGACGGCCTCGCTCATCGCCCAGGCCTTCTTGTCGCCGATCCAGCCGTACAGCCAGAGCGTCCCGCCGCGAAGGCGGCGCCCGTCGCTGCCCACCAGCGTGTTGTCCGCGATCCGCGGCCGGCCGAGGGACACGGAGACATCGCCCGCGGCATCCATCCCGGTCTGAACGGGCCCGCCAACCCAGGGGCCGCACGACAGCGCCGTCGCCGCCAGCAGGACGATGAGCAAGGCTCGATTCAGTACTGACTTCACGGGTGCGTCCTCTTTCATGGTCCACGCCACGGGTGGGGTCGCCCCGCTCACTGCGCCTTGCCCCGGGTCCAGCCGTCCGTCGGGGGCATGCCGGGAGCGGTGCGGTACAGGTGCCACAGGTCGGTCACGAACGGCTCCCACGCCTGGCCCTGGTGGAACCAGGAGCTTCCGTCGGAGATGAGGGCGTCGCCCAGCGAGGGGCGGTGTTCGTAGAGCACGCGGCGGGAGGCGGCGTCGTCTTCGTACATCCACCGGTCGACGTAGTCGAAGAACGCGTCGTGGCCCCACTGCTTCTCGGCCCGCAGCAGGCGGATGACCAGCGCCTGGCCGACCCAGGAACTGCTGCTGTTGGCGCGACGGTAGCCTTCGCTGGTGAGGTTGCCGGCGTCCCACTGCGAGGGGTGCTTGTGCTCGTAGGGCCCCCACTTCGGCCGCGGGATGCTCCCGTCGTTGTGCATGCCGCTGTGGCCGGCGAAGACGACCTTCGCGCCGGTCCAGCAGTCCCCGTACATCGTCTGGTTGTCCTCGCCGAAGTTGCAGCCGGGGTAGGCCTTC
>JAAYZK010000123.1 GCA_012514895.1 Planctomycetota bacterium
AGACCCGGCGAGGGGGCGCGAGCCCCCGCCGCCGATCTTCCTTGGCGGCAGACATCTTTCGCCCCTCCGGGGCTCATGATCTTTGCGGGGCCTGTTCCGGAGGCTGACGCCTCCGGCAAAAGGCTTTCGTCCCTTCGGGACTTGCGATGAGGACTTGCGATCAAGAGACACCCTTCGAAGGGGTGTCCGGCAACGGTGTTCTCCTCGCAGCAACGCGTTCACGCACCGGCCGTCCTGACCGCTCCCCTTGCGGGGCTCTCTCTCCATCACAACTCCTCAGGCGGTCGATCAGTCGTAAGTTCAGCCCCGGAGGGGCGTAAGCTCTTAGCCGGGGGCGCGAGCCCCCGGAAAGAGATGCCCCGCTCTGTGCAGCCCCGAAGGGGCGGCAGACCTGACGAGGGGGCGCGAGCCCCCGCCGCCGATCTTCCTTGGCGGCAGGCATCTTCCCCCCTCCGGGGCTCATGATCTATGCGGGGCCTGTTCCCGAGGCTGACGCCTCCGGCGACAAGAGGCTGTCGTCCCATTCGGGACTTACGACGACGGTGACGATGATCCAGGCGAAAGCCTCGCGGTGCGGCGTGCCGGCGCCGGGGGGATTGCCGTTGTCGCGGACGCGGAAGACGAACCTGTCCTTGCCTGAGAACCCCCCGGCCGCGCTGAGGCCTTGCTGTCCGGCCCGCCCCCTGCTATGATGCCCTCGAAAGGACAGGCGAACCGATGATCGACAACCGGTAATCCTTCGAACGTCTCACTTTGACGCGTCGGACTCTCCCGGGGCGCACCGCGCCGGATGGAGGATTTACCGTGGCCTGCCTTGCCTTCGAGAACGTTTTCTTCGCATACGACACACTCGCCGAGCCGATCGTGGCAGGGCTGTCGGTGCCCTTTCCGGACGGGTGGACGGGCATCGTCGGGCCCAACGGGGCCGGCAAGACCACGCTGCTGCTCCTGGCGGCCGGCCTGATCGAGCCGCTGGCCGGGACGATCCACCGCCCGCGTTCGGTGGTGTACTGCCCGCAGCGGACCGACGAGCCGCCCGAGGGGTTTGACGTGCTGCTGGCCGCGACCGACGCCGTCTCGTGCGGCCTGCGGGGGCGTCTGGGCATCGGCGCCGACTGGCCGGCCCGATGGGACACGCTCAGCCACGGGGAACGCAAGCGGGCGCAGATCGCCACCGCCCTGGGGCAGCGCCCCGAGGCGCTGGCGCTGGACGAGCCCACCAACCACATCGACGCCGACGGCCGCGCGCTGCTGAGGGCCGAACTGGCCGGCTACGACGGCGTCGGCCTGCTGGTCAGCCACGACCGCGAGTTGCTGGACGGGCTATGCCGCCAGTGCCTGTTCCTGGACGGCCCCGGCGCGACGCTGCGCCCCGGCGGCTACACCGCGGGCGCCGAGCAGGCCCGCGCCGAGACCGAGTCGCTGCGGCGGCGGCGGGGCCAGGCGGCCGGGGAAGTCCGCAAGCTCCGCAAGGAACTCGTCCGACGGCGCGAGAAGGCGTCGCGCGAGCACCGCGACCGCTCCAAGCGGAAGCTCGCGCGCCACGACAGCGACGGCCGCGCCAGGATCGACGCCGCCCGCGTCGCCGACAGCAAGGCCGGCCAGCCGCTGCGGCAGCTCCGCGGGCGCCAGGCGCAGGCGCAGGCGAAGCTGGCGGACCTGTACGTGAAGAAGGAGGCGAACCTCGGGATCTGGTTGCCGGAGGCGCGGAGCCGTCGCGACCGGCTGCTGCGCCTGGAGGCCGGATCGATCCCGCTGGGTGCGGACGGGCGGCTGGTGCTGCCGGAGCTGGCGATGGGCCCGGCCGACCGCGTCGCCGTCACCGGCCCCAACGGCGCCGGCAAGAGCACGCTGGTGCGCCACCTCCTGTCGCAGACGGACCTGCCGGCCGACAAGGTGCTCTATATCCCGCAGGAGCTGGACGCCGAGCGGTCGCGGCAGGTCGTGGCCGAGGTGCGGGGCCTGCGGCCGTCGGAGTTGGGGGTGCTGATGACGATGGTCAGCCGCCTGGGCAGCGACCCGCAGCGGCTGCTGGAGACCGACCTGCCCAGCCCGGGCGAGACCCGCAAGCTCCTGCTGGCGATCGGGGCCGTCCGCGCCGCCCACCTGATCGTCATGGACGAGCCGACCAACCACCTGGACCTGCCCTCGATCGAGGCCCTCGAGACGGCCCTGGCGGCCTGCCCGTGCGGGCTGGTGCTGGTCAGCCACGACCTGCGTTTCCTGGGGCGCCTGGCGACGATCCGCTGGGACGTCCGCCCGATGGCGGAGCGGCCGGGGTGGTCGCAGGTGCGGGTGGGGGCGATGTAGGGCCCTTGCCGGCGGGTTGCCGTCCGCCCTATAGTTCCTTCGACGATCGGGGGCACGGCGCCCCAAGGGGAAGTTCCGTTCTCATCAGCTCAAGACAGGGAGGCATCGTGTCATGGCAAGCCCGCAACACACCCGCGGCGGCCTGTCCGCCGCGCTGTACAGGCCCCTGAGCGACGCTGACGTGAGGGCCGTCGCCAATGCGGCCCTGGAGGTTCTGTCCCGGTCCGGCATGGCGGTGTACGCCGACACGGCCTTCGAGGCGTTCCGGGCGGCCGGGGCGGACGCCGACGAAAGCACCCGCGTCGTCCGCCTGCCGCGGGGCCTGGTGGAGGATGCCGTCGCGTCCAACCCGTCGTCGGTCACCCTGTATTCCCGGGACGGGGAGCACGACGTGGTCCTCGCCGGCACGCACGTCCACTACGGCACCGGCGGGACGGCCCTGTACGTCCTGGACGACGACGGCCGGCGGCGCAAGGCCCTCGTGCCGGACGTCGTCCTCAACGCGCGCCTCGTCGACGCCCTGGACAACATCCACCTGCACACCATCAACGTCTTCCCCCACGACGTCGCCGACATCGACGCCATCGACGTCAACCGCTTCTACCACTCGCTCAACCACACCGCCAAGCACGTCATGGGCGGGGTGTATTCGCTGGAGGGGTGCCGCAAGGTCGTCGAGATGGCCGCCATGATCGCCGGGTCGGCCGCGGCCCTGCGCGAGCGGCCCTTCGTGTCGTTCATCACGCTGATCATCAGCCCCTTCAAGGTCGACGGCCGCTACGGCGAGATGTGCTGCTACCTGGCCGGGGAGGGCCTTCCGGTGGTGGTGCCGACCGAGCCGATCTGCGGGACGACCTCGCCGATCACGCTGGCGGGCAACGTCCTGACGCACGTCGCCGAGACGCTCGGGGGGATCGCGATGATCCAGACGGTCCGCAGGGGCGCCCCGGGCATCTGCGGCTCGGTGGGCTCGACGCCCGACCTGGCCACGATGAACCACCTCGGCGGGCCCATCGAGCGGGCAATGATCAACGCGGCGGTCGCTCAGGTGATCCAGCACTTCGATCTGCCACTCTACTCGACCGCCGGCACCACCGACGCCAAGGCCGTCAACGCCCAGGCGGGCTGGGAGAGCGGGATGTCCAGCCTGCTGGTGGCGATGAGCGGCGCCAACTACATCCACGACGCCGCCGGGCTGATGGAGGCCGACCTGACGGTCGCCTACGAGAAGCTCGCCATCGACAACGAGATCCTCGGGATGGTCCAGCGGGTCCTGCGGGGCATCGAGGTCAACGACGAGACGCTCGCGACGGACCTGATCATCGCCAAGGGCCCCGGCAAGGACTACCTCATCGAGGACCACACGCTGCGGCACATGCGGGACGAGTTCTACATGCCCACGCTGGCCAACCGCCGCAAGCGCCAGGACCTGGAGAAGGACGACGACGCCGTCGCGCGGGCGCGCCGGTTCGTGGACCGGATCCGCACCGCCCCGCCGGTCGAGCGCCTCGACCCGACCGTCCGCCAGGCGGTCCTGGCCCGCTTCGGGGAGATCCTCCCGGCGGCGGGCGCGGCCCGGCGGGCGGCGGCGGTCACGGTGTAGGCGATGCGCGGGCCCCGGTGAACTCCACCAGCGCCGCGAAGGCCGTGAACCCCGCGCCGAAGCTCAGCAGCACGCCGTGCTCGCCGGCGGCGGGCCGGTCCTCGTCCAGCAGGCGGCGCAGGACGAACAGGACCGAGGGCGACGACATGTTCCCGTAGTCGCGCAGGACCGCGTAGGCGTGCCGCAGGGCGTGGCGGGACAGGCCGAGCTGGTCGCCGACCCGCTCCAGGACGGTCGTGCCGCCGGCGTGGACGGCCCAGTGGGAGATTTCCTCGCGCCGCAGGCGGTGGCGGGCCAGGAGGCGGTCGACGACCGCCGCGCCGGTCCGCGCGCCGATGGCGGGGACGCGGCGGGTCAGGACGTTCCGCAGGCGGCCGCCCTCGATGCGATAGCGCAGGGCCTCGCGGTGGCGGACGAACAGGCCCGATTCGAAGTCGACCAGGCGCACCGGCCCCAGCGGCCCGTCGGCGCCGGCGGCGACGACGGCGGCGGCGGCGCCGTCGCCGAACAGGGCGTTGGAGACCACCAGGTCCGGCTGCGAGCCCATGAACAGCGTCGCCGAGCACACCTCGAACGCCACGCACAGCACCGGCCCGTCGCCCCGCCGGGCCAGGGCGCCGGCGGCGCACTGGAGGTTCGGCAGCGCCCCGCCGCAGCCCATGCCCATCAGGTCGAACACGCCGACCGACTCGTTCAGGCCGAGGTCCTCGGCCAGGTAAGACGACATGCCCGGGCAGAGGTAGCCCGTGCAGGTGTTGGTCACCAGCACCGCCACGTCGCCGGCGGCCACGCCCGCCGCCTCCAGCGCCCGGCGTGCGGCGGCGGAGGCGATCTGGCGGCCGAAGCGGTGGAACCGCCCGTTCAGGTCGTCCGGGTCGGTCTGGGCGGCGTCGCGGGGGTGGTCCAGCCCGACGTACCGCCCGCGGACCGGTCCGGCCAGCAGGAGCCGCTCGTAGAGCTCCCGCTCGGCCGGGGCCATTGCGTAGCAGTCGGCCAGACCGGCCAGGGCGGCCTGGCCGGTGACGTACATCGACGGGTTGGCCGTGGCCAGCGATCGGAGATAGATGTTCATGGCGACGCCCCCCCGCCCAGGTCGACCGCCGCGACCACGCGGTGCATCGCCGCGGTCCGCACCTGCGCCGCAGCGCCCGGCAGGCGGGCGAGCAGCCGCCGCAGCTCGTCGGGCCGGAAGCCCCGGCGGATCGACAGCATCGCGTCGTGGCGCACGCCCGCGGGCCACGCGGCCGTCAGCACGCGGCAGACGGCGTAGGTCGGCCACGCCCGCCGCAGGTCGCTGATGAACAGGCGGGGCACGAACGGGCGCAGGCGCTCCAGCAGCTCGACGATCCGATCGTCGGTCAGGTGGTGCAGGACCATCGACGCGACGGCGCAGTCGAAGGGCCGCGGCGGCGCGTAGTCGAAGATGTCCGACACCACCCGTTCCAGCCCATCGGCCGCCTCGCCGCCGGCGTCGCGGCGGTCGACGCAGGTGAACGTCACCGCCCTCCCCTGCCGCCGCGCCCAGCGGAGGACGGCCAGCGGGATGTCCCCGCGGCCCGAGCCGATGTCCAGCACGCGCAGCGGGCGGGCGGCGCCGTGCCGCCGCAACTGGCCGGCGATGAAGGACCGCACCAGCCGCTCGCCGCCGAAATGGCGGTTGATCAGCGCCATGAAGCGGTCGCTGACGGCCGGCAGGTCGGCCGGGCAGTCGGGCCGGTCGAGCCATTCGAGGTCCTCGCAGCGCCGCTCAAGCATGCCACAGCTCCCCCGACACCAGCGACCGGCCCGCGTCGGCCAGGCCCGCCAGCGCCTCGCGGCGGTAGTCGGGCGCCACGCGGACCGCGTCGGCGGCGATCCGCTCGCACCAGGCGTCGGCGGCGTCGCCCCCGTCGCGGACGTGCTCGAGGAAATCCGCCGGGATCGCGGCGGTGTCGATGACGATGGGCATCTCGTCGATCGGGTGGAGCATCCCCTGGCGGCGGATCATCTCGAGCATCGGCCGCAGCTTCCACGGCCACACCTGCCCCGGCCGCAGGAAATGCCGCACCGCCCACAGGCGGCCGCGCCTCAGCGGCCGGCGGAAGCCGTACGACAGCAGCAGTTCGGCCAGGTTGCCCTCGAACCGCCGCGCGCTGTACGCCTCCACCCGCTGCGCGATGGCCTCGGAAGGGATGCCGCGCTCGAGGAGCTTGAAGGTGTCGTAGCCGATCGCCTCGTAGGCCCCGATGTCCTCCGGGCGGATCCACGCGGCCTTGATGAACAGGGCGGGTTCAGTCAGGCGCCGCTCGGTGCAGCGGAGGAAGCAGTAGTCCAGGAAGACGCCCCCCGAGCCGTCCGAGGCGTGGGCGAACCCGTTCTGATGATAGGGCTGCAGCGGGCAGTTGGGCAGACAGAGGTGGTTGGCGATGAGCTGGAGGTCGCAGGTCACCGCGGCGCGGATGGCCCGCAGGCGGGGGAAATCGCGGTTGACCGAGAAGCTCTCCAGCGTGATGGCGTCGGCGCCGAGGTCCGCCCAGAAGCGTGCCCGCTGCGGCGTGTCGACCTGGGCGAAGATGCCCACCTTCAGGCGGAACTGGCCGAAGGCGGCCCTGACCCGCTCCAGCAGGAAGGGCGTGGAGATCGTCAGGTTTGTCACGCCGATGTCCCACAGCCGCCCCAGGAACCGCCGCAGGCGCTTCTCCCACGTACGGCCCCACTCGCGGTTGCCCAGGCAGGAGGCGTTCAGCAGGTAGTTGAAGGCGATCCCGTGGCGGCGGAGTTCGTCGACGTAGTCGGCCAGTTCGCCCAGGGAGACGGGGGTGCCCATGTAGCTGGGGCGCCCGCCGCCGACGAAGTCCGCCGGCAGCTTGCCGTACACCTCCGCGACGGGGTGGGCGGCCAGGTAGCCGACCAGGGACCGATCGAAATTCGCCGGTACGCACAGTCGCACGTGTCACTCCTCCCATCCATGGTCAGAGCCGTTCAGCGGCCCCGGCGGGCCGTCACGGTCCGCCCTCCCGGTGCAGCCGCAGCGTCAGGCAGCGCAGGGACCCCCCGCCGGCGAGCATCGCGTCGGGGTGGAACAGGATCAGCTCGACGCCCCGCCGCGAGAGTCTCTGGCGGGTCCTGCCCGACAGGGCGGTGTCGTAGTGGAGGATCACGCCGGGCTCCAGCGGCACGAAGCTGCACGCCAGGGCCGCCTGCTCGGCGTCGCTGACGGCGACGACCTCGACGTCGCGGGCGGCCATGTGCTCGACCAGGTCGATCGGCTCGGCCCCCTGGCGCGTGCACAGCACCGCGTGGCGCAGCGCCGGCGGGTAGGCCAGCGCCAGGTGGTGGTCGACGCGGTTGTAGATCGTGTCGGCGTGCATGAACCGCCGGGCCCTGGGCGCCGCGACGTAGATCACCTCCTCGAAATGCTCCAGCGCCCGCCGGATGAACCTGCAGACCGTTGCGGCGGTGTGGCGCTCGGTGTGGGCGACCAGGAGCGTCCGGCACGACAGCAGCAGGCAGCCCTCGAAGCGGTCGGCCGGATCGTCCATCTCGATGAGGATCGGCACGCCCAGGTGCGTCAGGGCCTCCTTGACCACCCGCTCCTCGCCCCGCCGGGCGGGCGAGGCCATCGCCGACAGCAGCGCGCCGCGCCGGGAGATGACGGCGGTGTCGTGCAGGTAGATCAGGTTCGGCAGCCGCCTGACGCACCCGGGGTCGGCCACGCAGTCGGCCAGTTCGACGACCTCCACACCGCACGACTCCAGCAGCGCCCGGTAGCGGTCGTGCTCGTCGGTGAAGCGGCCGATGTCCGGCACGCCGTCCCACAGCCACCGGCGGCAGTTGGCGGCGGTGATCAGCCTCAGCGCCTCGGTCGGGCGGTGCAGCATGACCCGCCGCAGCCGCCCCAGCACGTCGCAACCATAGTCCGCCGCGAGGATCGGTTCCGTGCCCATGGTTTCACGCCCCCGGTGCCCTGTGAGCCAGCAGAAGGGTGTACTCGTCGCACCCCCCGCGGAACTCCGTCTCGACGGCCAGCCCGCTGCGGACCAGCAGGTCGTGGAGCTGGCGGCGCCGGTATTTCCAGGTGAAGCCCATCGCCAGCGTTTCGCCGGCGCGGAACTCGACGGGCCCGCCGGCGACGGTCAGCGCGACGTCGTCGAGGAAGCGGATCCGCTTGCGGGTGCGCAGGGCGGTCCCGGCGGGCGTGTCGGCGTCCTGCAGGTCGATGGCGAATTCGGCCTGGCCGGGGCGCATCCCGCGGCTCAGCAGCGGGGCGAGGTTGAACCGCGCGTTGGCTTCGCCGCCGTACGCCGCCTCCACGTGCCGGCGCCACCGCCGGCGCCTCGCCCCGCCGTCGGGCAGCAGGTGGCAGTCGACCAGGAGCCGGTCGCCTTCGGCCATGCACGAGGCCAGCATGCCCAGCAGGGCGTCGCCGTCGTAGTTGCACAGGGTGTTTCCCAGCAGGCACAGCAGCGCCGGCGGGCGGGCGTGGCCGCGGAAGCGGGGCAGGTCCTCCCAGCCGGCCACGACGCCGACCCGCTCGAGGTCCATGTCCTCCACCAGCGCCAGCGCCCGGTCGACCAGGGGTTCGGAGACGTCGGCGGCCACGTAGCGGCGGGTCCCCCGCGGCGCCAGCCACTCCAGGAGGATCCGCTCCTTGGCCCCCTCCCCGACGCCCAGCGACAGCAGATCGGCCCCGCGGGCGGCCCGCGCGGCGATGCGGGGGGCGCTGCGGCCCAGCAGGTCGGTCAGCCCCGAGGCGATGTCGAACGCCTCGCAGCGGTCCAGCTCCAGCCACTGGCGCGCGCCGTCGGCGCCGGTGTAGAGGAACAGGTCGGGCAGTTCCCGCCGGCGGAGGTGGCCGGCCAGGCGCCGCTCGAGGCCGTCGGCGTCGATCAGCATCACTTTTCGCATGCCGGCGCGTCCTGTCTGGCGCACTGGAGGCATTCGGCGCGCAGGGCCGCGCGGGGGTCCTTGCCGGCGTTGACGCCGACGGCGTAGGCGTAGCCGCGACAGCCGATGCACTCATCGCGGTGCGGGCACGGGCCGCACTTGCCCTCCAGGTGCCGGTCGATGTGGCGGACGTAGTCGAACAGCGGGTCCTCGTAGATCGCCCGCAGGCTGCGGCGCAGGACGTTGTGGGGGTAGACCCCGTTGATCTTCAGGTCGGGGTGCTCGTCGAACTTGGTCGGCGCGC
This sequence comes from Planctomycetota bacterium, assembly GCA_012514895.1. Lineage (GTDB taxonomy): Bacteria > Planctomycetota > Phycisphaerae > SM23-33 > FEN-1343 > JAAYZK01. Next base: position 9,084 of record JAAYZK010000123.1, read on the forward strand.
AGGGCCTCACGTCGCCGGTGATGGTGACGTAGAGGCTGTAGAGGTGCTGCAGGCAGCCGCTGGCGGCCAGGGGGGTGTGGGGCAGCCAGTCGAAGCCGTAGTTGGCGCGGTCGATCTCCAGCAGCTTGGACTTGTAGGCCTGGACCTCCTCGCGCGAGAGGGCCTGGTCGGGCAGTTCCCGCTTGGCCCTGCCGGTGGGGGTGAGCACCTCCATGTTGGGGAAGATGTTGCACTCGCGGCAGAAGTGCCAGATGCCGTCGATCTCGTTGAGGTTCAGGCGGCAACTGACGAACGACACGCCCAGCCGCAGGCGGTGCGGGTCGCCGGCGTCGCAGAACCCCACGTCCATGAGGTGGTCCAGCCCCTGGCGGATCAGCCGCGACGCCCCGGGCGAGCCGGCCAGGTAGTCCTGGACGGCGGCGCGGAGGGAATCGAGCTTGCCCATGACCGAGGCGTTGTGGTCGTGGAGGAACCGGGCCACGTCGTGGTCGACGAGCATGCCGTTGGTGAACACCACCGGCACCATGCCCCTTTCGTCGATCCGGGCGACCAGGTCGCGGAACCGCGGGTGGAGCGTCGGCTCGCCCCCGCCGATGACCACGATGGAGCGGGCGCCCAGGTCGGCGGCCTGGTCGATGACGTCGGCCAGCGTGTCGAAGGCCATCTCCCGCTCGAGCCGGCGGCCGCTGAGGGCGTAGCAGTAGCGGCAGCGGAGGTTGCAGGTGCGGTTGGTCTCCAGGCGCAGGGCCAGCAGGCGGCCGTCGTCGCGGGCCCGCCAGGCCTCCTGGGGGTCGTAGGTGTACCCCTGCAGGATGGGCGGCCGCTGGTACGTCGCCGTCTTCGCCCCCGACGGGCCGGCCGGATTCGACGTCGCTTCCTGTGTGACTGCCATGGTGGCGCTCCTTTCGCCGCATGGAGCGACGCGGGAGACCCGCCACGGCATGGCCCCCCTGGCCGCCGCCTCGAAGAGACACCGCTAACGCTCGTCCTCTTCCTCGTCCACCCACTGGCAATCGCACTGATCTTCCGGCTGCCCGCAACCCGTGCAGACACCCTCGCGGATCTCGCGGCCGCAACTCCTGCATGCCCTGGCCATGGCGATTCCCCTGTCGAAGTGAATGAGCACCGTCCTGTTCATCGTAGGCGCGCGACGGCCGCGCGGCCACCCCCTTGGGCCGCGGCGGCGGTCAGCCCGCCGGTTTGAGCACGACGACGGCGGATGGCTCGGTCAGGCGCAGGGTCAGGCTCTCGCTGATGAGGAACTCGAAGCCCTCCTCGCCCGGCCCCAGCAGGCCGGTCATCAGGTCCTGCCCCAGGACGATCGAGGCGAACGGGCGGCCGGACGCCAGCAGGACGCCCCCGCCGTCGATCGAGGGGGCCTTGACGATGCCCTCGGTGACGATCGTGCGGATGTGCTCCAGCTCGCTGGCGTTGCCCTGGGGGTAGCGCCGCAGCAGCCGGTTGTACAGCGGCGGCGCCAGGGCCAGGACGTAGGGGCCGGCGAACCCCGCCCCATCGAGCACGGTGACCGCCTCGATGATGTCCTCGGCGGCCGTGCCGACCTCGCTCCAGTCGCGCAGGGCCGCCCGGTGGGCGCCCTTGGCGGTCAGCAGGCCCTGGATGCCGACCTTGTCGGCGCCCCTGAAGATCAGGGCATCCTCCATCCGGGCGACCTCGATGGCCGCCGCAACCGCCGCCGACAGGCTCACGGGCGCGCCGGTCTGCTCGATCGTCGCGATGTCGCGGGTCGGCAGCGTAAAGGCCTTGCGGATCATCGCCAGCGGCAGCGGCGGATTGACGCTCATGCCGCCGACCGCCGGGGCTTCGCCGCGGGGAATCGCCGTCAGGCCCAGGCCGAACGGCCCGTCGACGTGGAGGATCCGCCGGGCGGCCAGTTGGCTCCTGGCCGCGTTCAGGACGGCGCCGTCGATGGCGGCCCAGACCTTCTCGCCGAACGGCGCGTCGTCGCGTGTCAGCAACTCATTGGACATCCACACTCTCCTTCAGTCCTTCAGATTGCCTATCGTGGGTACCGGCCGCTTCTCGGCCGCGTCGGCCGGCGGCGGCGGGACCGACGCCGACACCCCGTGATGCTCGGCCATCTCGGCGACCTCCTCGGCGCCCTCGGCCATGGCGTTGATCTCGTCGGGTTCGAGGATGTACAGCAGCTTCTGGAACTCCCCGGCGTGCACCCGCTCCTCGCGGGCGATGTCCAGCAGCACCTCCCGGGCCAGGGCGTTGTCCGTGGCGTCGGCGTGGGCCTCGTAGATGAACGACGCCTCCTGCTCGGCGGCGATGTTCAGGCGGATCGCCCGAACCAGCTCCGACCGGGTCATCTGGCGGGGGACGACCCCCCCGAACGGGTTGGTGAACTCAGGCATCGGTCCGGATCCTTTCTCGCGGCGGCGGCCCGTTCGTAGGCTGAAACCTTATTAACTCCTACGAGGTTCCCCTAATCGGGCTGTCCGCCTTCCCGGTAAATCCGCCTCGCCGCCGTCGCCACACCCACCGTGGGGCCCCGCGGCGTGTCATTCCTGCAGAAGTATAGCGCCGCGCACGCCGCGGACCGCCCCTGCGGCCTTTTTTGCGCATCCAATCGCACCAGGTGTCCCGCCGCGGTGCCCCTGCCTGAGGGGCGCCGCCGGGGGCGGGCCGCGGCCGCCGGACATATCTTCGGACCTTGCAGGCCGCAAGGCCGGTCACGGCGGGTGACAGAACACGGATTTCGGCGCTTGCAGTCGGCGGCGCGCCCTCCATAATGCAGAGGAATCGCGCTGCGGCGGATGGGGGGCGCGGGCGCGCCTGTCTACGAATAAAGTGCGAGGAAGTCGAACCATGGGTGCCAGATCATCGTCCAGGGGCCCCCGCCGCAAACGGGCCGAGACGGCCGAATCGCAGGGCTCTCACGTCGAAGCGCCGGAGGCCCAGCGCCCCCGCTGCCCCGTCGTCGGCCTGGGCGCCTCGGCCGGGGGGCTGGAGGCCCTGGAGGCGTTCTTCAAGACCGTCCCGAACGACACCGGCCTGGCCTTCGTGGTGGTGGTCCACCTGGCCCCCGAGCACGGGAGCATCCTGTCGGAGCTGATCCAGCGGCACACGCAGATGCAGGCCCGGGTGGTCACCGACGGGATGACTGTCGAGCCGGACACCATCTACGTGATCCCCCCCAACAAGGACCTGGTCATCCGCGACGGCAAGCTGTACCTGGAGGAATTCGAGCACCCGCGGGGGCTGAAGCTGCCCATCGACGGGTTCTTCCGCTCCCTGGCGATCGACCGGGGCGACCGGGCGGTCGGCATCGTCCTGTCCGGCACGGGCACGGACGGGACGCTGGGCGTCAAGGCCATCAAGGGCGAAACGGGCATGGTGATGGTCCAGACGGAGGAGTCGGCCAAGTACGACGGCATGCCCCGCAGCGCCATCTCCACCGGCGTGGCCGACTTCGTCCTGCCGCCGGAAAAGATGCCCGAGCAGTTGGTCAAGTACATCCGCCACCGGGTCCGCCGGCCCGAGGCGCCTGCCCCCGTCGAGGAGCAGCCCCACGCCCTCCAGCGGATCTTCGCCCTGCTGCGGGCCCGGACCGACCACGACTTCTCCCTGTACAAGAAGAACACCATCTGCCGGCGGATCGAGCGGCGGATGGCGGTCCACCAGGTCGAGACCATCGAGGACTACGTCCGCTACCTCCAGCGCAACGAGGGCGAGATCAACGTCCTGTTCAAGGAACTGCTGATCAACGTGACGACCTTCTTCCGCGACGGCGAGGCCTTCGAGGCGCTGCGGCACAAGGTTCTGATGCCGATGGTGCGGGACAAACCCGAGGACGCCACGCTGCGGGTGTGGGTGCCGGCGTGCAGCAGCGGGGAAGAGGCCTACTCCCTGGCCATGGAGATCCAGGAATGCATGGAGGAGGCCGACCGGCGGCTGAACGTGCAGGTCTTCGGCACCGACATCGACGCCGACGCCATCCAGATCGCCCGCGGCGGCCTGTACCCGCCCAGCATCGCCGCCGACGTCGACGACAGCCGCCTGCGGCGGTTCTTCACCCGGGAGGACGACGGCAAGTTCCGCATCAAGAAGCACATCCGCGAAATGGTCGTCTTCGCCCCCCAGAACGTCGTCAAGGCCCCCCCCTTCACCAAGCTCGACCTGCTGAGCTGCCGCAACCTGCTGATCTACCTGGGATCGGAACTGCAGAAGAAGCTGCTGCCGATCTTCCACTACAGCCTCAAACCCGAGGGCATCCTCTTCCTGGGACCCAGCGAGACGATCGGCCAGGCGACCGACCTGTTCGCGATGGTCGACAAGAAGTGGAAGATCTACCGCTGCAAGGCCGCCCCCGCCGCCCACCCGACGCTGGAGTTCCCCACGGGCCTGGCGGCGGCGGAGCAGGAGGCCGAGCCGCCCCAGGGCCCGCACCTCAGCGAGGAGTCCCACGCGCTGCACATGGTCGAGTCGATCCTCCGCCAGAGCGACGCGCCGCCCTGCGCCGTCGTCGACGAGGCCGGCGAGGTGCTCTACGTCCACGGGCGCACCGGGCGGTACCTCGAACCGCCCCAGGGGCGGTTCAGCGGCAACGTCCTGGAGATGGCCCGGCCGGGGCTGAAGGCCCAGCTCGCCGAGGCGCTGCGGCGTGCCGCGGTCCACAAGCAGCCGGTCGTCAAGGGGGGCCTGCGGGTCGAGCACAACGGCGGCGCCCTGACGCTGGACCTCACCGTCAAGCCGCTCGTCGACCGGCCCGAACTGCGGGGGCTGATCCTGGTCATCTTCAGGGAGGCCCGCCGGCGCGGCGAGGCCGAGGCCGCCGAGGCCGCCGAGTCGAACGAGTCGCCGCCGGCCGGGCACAACGACACCCAGGCCCTGGCCCAGGAGCTCCAGCACACCCGCGAGGACCTCCAGACGACGATCGAGGAACTGGAGACCTCCAACGAGGAACTCAAGAGCACCAACGAGGAGCTTCAGTCGGCCAACGAGGAACTGCAGTCGACCAACGAGGAACTGGAGACCTCCAAGGAGGAGCTCCAGTCGCTCAACGAGGAGGCCGCGACCATCAATGCCGAGCTGCAGGCCCGGATCGACGAACTGTCCAAGGCCAATGACGACATGAAGAACCTGCTGGACAGCACGGACATCGCCACGCTCTTCCTGGACGCCGAGCTACGGGTCCGCCGGTTCACACCGCGGGCGACGGACCTGATACCGCTGACCGGCGGGGACATCGGGCGCCCGCTGAAGCACTTCGCCACGACCCTGGCGGACGTGAACCTCGGCGAGCAGGCCCGTCGGGTCCTGGAGGACCTGGCCATGCGGGAGGTGGAGGTCCACGCCTCGACGGGGCACACCTACGCCCTCCGCACGCGGCCCTACCGCACGCTCAGCAACCGCATCGACGGGGTGGTGATGACGTTCCAGGACATCACCGAGCGCAAGAAGAGCGAAGTGACCCTGGCCCACATGGCGGCCCTGGTCGCGCAGGACCCCAACCCGATCCTGCGGATCCGCCGCGACGGGACGATCCTCTACGCCAACGACGCCGCCGCATCCCTCCTGAAGGCCTGGGGCTGCGACGTCGGCGGCCGCGCGCCCGACACGTGGCGACAGCACGTCGAACAGAGCGTCAGCAGCGGCCAGGGGCGGCGCATGGACGTCGAGCACGACGGGCGGAACCTGGCCATCGAGATCGTGCCCGTCGCCGAGAATGATCACGCCAACCTGTACGCCACGGACACGGCCCGCCTGGCCCAGGCGGCCAAGGACAGCCAACAAC
>JAAYZK010000124.1 GCA_012514895.1 Planctomycetota bacterium
CAGTGCACGTCGACCCAGTCGACGCCGAGGGCCTCCATCGCGGCGGCGGCGGCGACGGGATCGGCGACGCCCATCAGGTCGACCGCGACGGCCAGGCCGTACTGGCGGCCGGTTTCGACGCACTGGCGGATCGTGCTCTCCGACGCCGCGGCGCAGACGGTCATCACGCTGGCCCCGGCCTTGGCGGCGGCCTCGGCCTCGATGTGGCCGGCGTCCATGGTCTTCAGGTCGGCGATGATCGTCCTGGCGGGGAACCGCTCGCGCAGGGCGCGGACCGCGTCGAGCCCTTCGCTCTTGATCAGCGGCGTGCCGGCCTCGATGTAGTCCGCCCCCCCGGCCACCGCCGCGGCCGCGACCGCCAGGGCGCGGTCCAGTTCGAGGAAGTCAAGAGCGACTTGGAGTTTCGGTTTGGCCATGGTCAACCTCTGTCGGCCCCTGGGGCCTCATATCCTGCCGGTCACCGCCGCCGCATCCCGCGCCGACAGCTCCGGATGCTTGGGATCGCTGCCGACGTCGGGCCGCCGCTTCCAGCTTCGGGCGCAGCGTTCGTACTTGTCGCGGGCGTCGGCGACGGCGACGGCGGCGGCCTGGCCGTCCGGGACGGCGCCGACCTCGACGCGGGCGTAGCCCACGCCGAGCAGGTCTTCCAGTTCGCCGATATAGGGCTTCAGCCACGCGGCCGTCTCCTCATCGGCGACGCGCACGATCGCCTCGGCGTCCAGGGCGTTCTTGACGCCCGCCGCCCGCAGGGCCTCCAGTTGCACCAGTCCCTCGTCGCGGATCGCCAGCAGCCTTTGCCAACTCCCGTCCGTCTCGGCCGCCGCGGGCACCTGGGGCATCAACGCCAGGTGCACGGTGTCGGGCAGATCGGCCGGGCGGTTGGGAATCACCTCCCAGGCCTCGGCGGCCGTGAACGGCAGGATCGGTGCCAGCAGGCGAACCAGGTCGAGCGTCATGTCGTACAGCACCGTCTGGGTCGCGCGGCGGCGGGGGCTGTCCGGTGCATCGCAGTAGAGGCGGTCCTTGACCGCGGCCATGTAGATGCTCGAGGCCTCGACGGTGCAGAACTCGTAGATCAGCCGGTAGACGCGGTGGAACTCGAACGCCTCGTACGCCGCCAGCACGTCGGCGACCAGCCGCTCCAGTTCGCCCCGCATCCACGCATCCACCGAGCGGGGATCGGGGTCGGTCCGGCCGGCGGCCGGGTCGAAGTCGAAGCAGCTTCCCATGGCGAACCGCAGCGTGTTGCGGATCTTGCGGTAGGCGTCCTCGATCTGGGCGATCAGCTCGTCACTGGTGCGGATGTCGTCCTGGTAGTTCACGCTGGACACCCACAGTCGCATGATGTCCGCCCCGCGCTTGGCCAGCTCCTCCTGGACGTTGACGGCGTTGCCGAGGCTCTTGGACATCTTGTAGCCGTTCTCGTCGACGACGAACCCGTGGGTCAGCACCGTGCGGAACGGGCAGGTTCCCGCGGCCGCCAGGGCGGGCAGCATGGAGAGCTGGAACCACCCGCGGTGCTGGTCGGAGCCTTCGAGGTAGAGGTCCACCGGGGGCTGATCGACCAGCCCGCGTGCGACGGCGACGGCGTACCAACTGCTGCCGGACTCGAACCAGACGTCGAAGATGTCCATCTGCGCCGCCAGCGTCGCGGTGTCGAAGGCGGCGGGGTCGTCGATCTCCGCGTCGGCCGCGGGGTCCCACGTCGCCAGCAGCTCGGCGGGGCTGTCGGTGAACCAACTGTCGCTGCCGCGCGCGCGGAAGTGGTCGGCGACGGCCCGGACGCTGGCGGCGGTCATCAGCACCCGCCCCGAGGGCGTCACGAATGACGGGATCGGCAGCCCCCAGGACCGCTGGCGGCTGATGCACCAGTCCGGACGGCTTTCGAGCATGCCGGCCATCCGCTTGCGCCCCCACTCGGGGACGAACGCCGTGTCCGAGCCGGGCCGTGCGAGATCCAGGGCCATCTCGCGGAGCGTCCTGCCGGTCGAGGGCAGGGGCCGGTCGACGGCGATGAACCACTGCTCGGTCGCCCGGAAGATGGTGGGCTTCTTGCTGCGCCAGTCGTGCGGGTAGCTGTGGGTGAACCGGTGCAGGTGGAACAGCGCCCCGTCGGCCTCCAGGCGGCGGCAGACCAGGTCGTTGGCCTCCCAGACGAGCTTGCCGCGGAGGAAGTCCGGAACGGTGTCGTCGAAGGTGCCGTCGGCCTGGACGGGGCAGTAGATGTCCAGGGCGTACTTCAGGCCCGTGCCGTAGTCTTCCACGCCGTGCCCGGGGGCGGTGTGAACCAGCCCCGTGCCGTCCTCGAGCGTGACGTAGTTGGCCAGGACGACGGGGCAGAGCCTGTCTTTGCCGAAGATGGGGTGGACGTACGTCACCTCCGCGGCCGCCAGGTCGCTCCCGCGGACGGTCGCCACGACGGTCCAGGAGCCCTGGACGTCCCCGCCCAGGCCGAAGACGCTCTCGACGAGGTCCTCGGCGATGACCGCGCAGCGCCGGCGGCCGGAGCCGTCGGTGTAGTCCACGGCGGCGTAGGTCATGTCCGGGTGGACGGCCACGGCCAGGTTGGCCGGCAGCGTCCAGGGGGTGGTCGTCCAGATCATCAGGCTCAGCGGCCCCTGGGGCTCCAGCCCCGGCAGGCGCCGGCGGACGGCGGCGGGGTCGGCGACGTCGAACAGGACGTAGATGCTGGCATCCTGGCGATCCTGGTACTCCAGTTCCGCGTCGGCCAGGGCGGTGCGGTTCTCGATCGACCAGTGCACCGGCTTGAGCTGGCGGTAGACGATCCCCGCGGCGACCATGCGGGCGAAGACCTCCAGGACGTCGGCCTCGTAGGCCGGATCCATGGTGATGTAGGGGCGGTCGAACTCGCCCCAGATGCCCAGGCGCTGGAACTGCTCGGACTGCAGCGCGATGAACTTTTCGGCGTAGGCTCGGCAGCGGCGGCGGATGTCCATGCGGCCCATGTCGCCGGCCTGGGCGTGCAGCTCCTCCATCACCTTGGCCTCGATGGGCAGGCCGTGGCAGTCCCAGCCGGGAACGTAGGGGGCGTCGTGGCCGGTCATGGTCTTGTAGCGCACAACGATGTCCTTGAGGACCTTGTTGAGCAGGTGGCCCATGTGGATATCGCCGTTGGCGTAGGGCGGGCCGTCGTGGAGGACGTACCTCGGCGCGCCGGCGCGGGCCTGGCGGACCCGGCCGTACAGGTCGGCGGCGGCCCAGGCGGCCAGCCGCGCGGGTTCCTTGGTCAGCAGACCGGCTCGCATGTCGAAGCTCGTCCGGGGCAGATTCAGCGTGTCCTTGTACGGATTAGCCTGGTTGTCTTTGGCCATCAGCCGTCACCTTCCTCATCGGCGGCGCACCGCCGGGATCCTGTCGGTCAACGCAGACGGCCCTGAGACCACGTCTGGCGCCTCAGGGCCGATATCTTACTGCAAGTTCGCGACTCACAACACCCTAGGCAGTGTCTGAGAATGCTGGCGCGGCCCAAGAGCGAGGGATTCGGCGCCCTGGCCAGGACGGCGAAGCAGGCAACCTCGTCGGTTGCCGATGGAGCCGGACGACGCCAGGGCACCGAAGACCCGC
>JAAYZK010000125.1 GCA_012514895.1 Planctomycetota bacterium
CGGCGACGCTGGCGCACCTGGACCAGGCGTACAGCGGGGTGCAGGTGGCGAGGCCCTACGTGGTGTGCCCGTTCTGCCAGGGGCACGGGTGCCGGGCGTGCAAGGACCGCGGGCTGATCAGCAAGCATCGCTGGGACGCGACGGTGCCGCGTGAGCTGAAGGAGCAGGTGGCCAAGCTGATCGAGGAGGAGCGCCGGGGGGCGGCGGAGTGAAGCTGCGTCCGTATCAGCAGGAGGCGGTGGCGGCGATCCGGCGCGAGTTTTCTTCGGTGGATTCGACACTGCTGGTCTTGCCGACAGGCACGGGCAAAACCATCGTCTTTGCCGACGTCATCCGCCGCGCCTTCCCGCGCCGCGCCCTTGTCCTGGCGCACCGCGAGGAACTGATCTTCCAGGCGGCCGAGAAGATTCACCGCGTCACCGGCTTCCGCTGCGACGTGGAGATGGCGGGCTACCGGGCTGACATGGACGGCCTGCTCGGAGGCCCCCAGGTGGTGGTCAGCACGATCCAGACGCAGACGGCTGGGGCTGACGGGTCGGGCCGGATGAGCCGGTTCGATCCGGCCATGTTCGGGCTGCTGGTGGTGGACGAGGGGCACCACTCGACGGCCAAGAGCTACCGCCGCTGCCTGGACTATTACCGCCAGAACCCGGCCTTGAAGGTGCTGGGGGTGACGGCCACGCCGGACCGCGCCGACGAGGAGGCGCTGGGGCAGGTCTACGAGTCCGTGGCCTACGACTACGAAATCCTGGACGCAATCCATGACGGGTGGCTGGCGCCGATCGAGCAGCAGATGGTGACGGTGTCCGGGCTGGACTACAGCCACGTGCGGACGACGGCCGGCGACTTGAACGGGGCCGACCTGGCGGCGGTGATGGAAGAGGAGCAGGCGCTGCAGGGAATCGCGGCGCCGACGCTTGAGCTGACGCAGGGGCGGCGCACGCTGGTTTTTGCCTCCAGCGTCGCCCATGCCGAACGCCTGGCGGAAATTTTTAACCGCCACAAGGACAGCTGCGCGGCCTGGGTCTGCGGCAAGACCGACAAGGAGGAGCGCCGCAAGACACTGTCCGCGTTCGCGGCTGGGGCGATCCAGTACGTGGTGAACGTGGGGGTGCTGACCGAAGGCTTTGATGACCCGGGCGTCGAGTGCATCGTCATGGGCCGCCCGACCAAGAGCCGGTCCCTCTACGCCCAGATGATCGGCCGCGCCACGCGCCCGCTCCCCGGCCTCGTGGAGGGCCTCGAGGACGCGGCCGAGCGGCGCGCGGCTATCGCCGGCAGCCCCAAGCCCGGCTGCCTGGTGGTGGATTTCGTGGGTAACGCCGGCCGGCACAAGCTGATGACGACGGCCGACATCCTGGGCGGGAAGGCCTCGGACGAGGCGGTAGCCGAGGCGGTGGCCAAAGCAAAGGCCTCGGGCAAGCCGGTGCGGATGGACGAGGCGATTGACCTGGCGGAAACCGAGCTGGCCGATCGCCGCCGCCAGGCGGCGCAGCGGGCCCGGCTGAGGGCGCGGGCGCGGTGGACGTCCGCGGCGGTGAGCCCCTTCGACGTCTTCGCCCTGACCCCCGCCCGCGAACGCGGCTGGGACTCCGGCCGCAGCCTGACGGACAAGCAACGCGCGCTCCTGGATCGGCAGGGAATCGACCCCGGAGCGCTGACGTACACGCAGGGCCGCCAGCTTCTGACCGAAATCTTCCGGCGCTGGGACGCCGGGCTCTGCAGCTACAAGCAGGCCCGCGTCCTGCGCCGGAACGGCTACGACGGCAACGTCTCCCGCGAGGAAGCGTCAAAAATACTCGATGGAATCTTCGGAGGACGCAAGCATGGAAACCCGAACGCAATGGCGGCGCACGAGCCGCTACCAGCGGTGCCC
>JAAYZK010000126.1 GCA_012514895.1 Planctomycetota bacterium
AACCTGGCCGATCTCCTGCCGCATCGCTGGGCATCCCGCGACGCCTGATCTCCTCGTCGGCTTCACGCCGCTTCACCGCTCACGTCCGTCGTCCGCGCGCCCGACCTGGGGTTCACCGGACGGATACCACCCGGCGGCCCGGCAAGGGCTTGGCCGCCCTGGGTCTGATCGTCGCGTGGACAACGGCGGCGACGGTATTCCTGCTTCCGCATGAAGGCCGTGCGCGCCGCATCCCGCCGGAGGAGATCTGCCGGAACCGCCTCAAGGGGATCGGCAACGGTATCGCCATGTATCAGGCGGAGAACACCGACGCATTCCCGCCGGACCTGACCGCCCTGGTTGACGAGTTCCATGTGGACGAGAAACAGCTCGTCTGCCCCGTCAAGGGCTCGGTGGGCATCCATTACTTCTACGTGCCCCGCCCGACGCCGCGCCCCGGCGCCGGCGTGGATCCTCACCAGAGCAGGACGGTCCTGGCCTGCGACTTCAAGGACAATCACGCCGCCGGCCCGCTGGGCCGCAACGTCCTCTTCCTGGACGGCCACGTGGACATGCTCGACGAGCCCGCCTTCCAGGCGCTCCTCGCCCAAGGCGAAAACGCCGCCTTCGCCGCGGCCCTGCGGGCGGCGGAGGGGCCGTAGGCGGGCGGGACAGAGGCAGACCGAGGACGAACACCATGACGCAGGACCCGGCCGACGACGCCGGCACTGCAGCGGACCGTTTCGGGCGCGATGCCGAGGCGCCACCCGCACTTCCGCCGCAATCCGTCGCCCCGCCGATGGTGATCGGCTACGCCCCGGCTACGGGCCGGGAATCGAAGACCATGGCCGGCGCCGCCTTCATGTGCGGCTCGATGGTGATCCTTGCGCCTCTCCTGGTGCCGAATCTGCTCATCTCGGTGTTCAGCCTGCTGGCCGCGACGGTGTTGAGCATCATCGTGCTGGTCATCCGGCGTCGCGGCCGGGGCCTCGCCGTCGCGGGCCTGGTGGTCGCGTGGGGTGCGGTGGCGATGTGGTGGGCCGTGAACCATGCGGTGAGAACCAGTTACGTTCACATGTTCTGCTCACAGCGTCTCCTGGCGACAGGCGCGGCCGTCACCCTGTACCGAAACGACAACAGCGGCGCCTTTCCGCCGGACCTGACCGCCCTGGTCGCCGCCGGTCATATCGACGCAAGGCAATTGCACTGCGCTGCCACGCCGCCCGGGGGTGTCGACTACTTCTACACCCCCCGACCGCCGCTGCCGTCCGGCGCCGGCACACCGAAGGGATCCACGACAATTCTGGCCTGCGACTTCCGCAACAACCATCGGCGCCATCGTGGCGTGGTCTTCCTCGATGGCCACATCGAGCGGCTCAAGGATTCCGACTTTCAAGCCCTCCTCGCCCTGCCGGAAAACGCCGCCTTCGCCTCGGCCCTGCGCGCGGCCGAGGGACCGTAGGCGGGAGACAGGGAACAGACGATGGTGCGGCTGACCTGTCCAACATGCAACACGCCGCTCGATGCCGCCCGCGTCGTACCCGTCGTGCCGCAGCACCCCATGCAGCAGAACGTCCCGGCCATCGATACGAGCACGACCGCCACCCACGCGAGCTGCTCCGCACCCATCGCCGGTACGCGTCCGGTGAACCACAGGTCGGCGTGCGGGGCGGATGATGGCGGCGGCGTTGTGCAGTGAGGCCGGCCCCGATGGGCGGCCGGGTCAGACGGCGGCGGGTTTCCAGCGGTTGGGCAGCAGAGCGGCCAGGTCCTTGACCGGGTGGGCGGCGATGCGGGTGAGGACGTCCTTGAGGTACGCGAAGGGTTCGACGTTTGCCGCTGGCAGACGGCGATCAGGACGAACAGAAT
>JAAYZK010000127.1 GCA_012514895.1 Planctomycetota bacterium
AGCGTGGGTGCTCATCTCCTGGGCGTGCGGGGTCATGTGCCCCGAGGAGCGGCTGTGGAGGATGGCGATGCCGTCGTTCAGCCGCCGGCCGCGGAGCAGCAGCGCGTCGGGTCCGCGGGTCACTTCGCGGTAGCTTTCGAGCATCACCCCGGAACGGCCGGGGTTGGTGGTGAGGTCGCCGTGCAGGCCGGCAATGCAGGCGCTCCAGAACCAGGAGAAGTTGCACCCGGTGAAGAGCCCGTGCCAGACCTGCTTACGGCGCATGGCGTCGGGGACTTTCTTGCCGCCGTAGATGCCGATCGTCTCGCCGACCCACTTGTGCGGAAGCGCGCGGGCGAGCTCGATGTCCAGCGGGCCGATGTAGGGGATGATGGTGTCGGTGTGCGCCAGCACCTCGGGGACGATGTTGCCGAAACTGGCGGCGCCCTGTCCGATGCCGATCGTCGGGTCGACGGCATGGACGGCCTCGGCGACGCTCTTCATGTGCCGGATGAAGAGGTCTTCGAGGTAGGTGGTCTTGTCGATCGCCGGGGCGAAGACGCCCTTTTCGGTCTGGTCGGCGACCAGCTTTGGGTCGATGGCGGCGAAGGAGTTGGTCTGCACGCCCCAGGCGGCGTTGAGCCTGGCGATCTCGCCGTACTTGTTGCGCAGCCAGTTCTGGAAGCCGATGACGTCGGGCGCGAGGGCCGGTTTGATCCGGGGGAGGGTCTCCTCGGTGATCGCCGCCCAGGAGGCGAACGCCGTGCCGTTGGCGTGGTTGAACTCCTCGATCGTGCGGTAGGCCTCGCGGAAGGCGTCGGTGAAATCCCGGAGATCGCCCGGCTGGAGTTTCATGGAGACCAGCTCCGGGACGTTCACGCTGTCCATCCACCAGAAGAAACTGTTGCCGCCACCAGGGAGGCCGCGCTGCCGGCGGTACTCCGCGGCGCCGACCCCCGCCGCCTCGTATTTCTGGCGGATGCGCCGGAAGAAAGGGGGAATCCAATTCGGGTAATTACTCGCGAAATCGCTCGCGACGCCCGAGTCGTCGCCGGTGGAGACGAAGCGGCCGTTGCGCTCGCGCAGCTGCGTCGCGATGTGGCGGAAGGTGGCGGCAACGCCGCGGTGGTAGGCGTCGGACGCCAGACTGCCGCCGGTCCGGTTGTTCGAACCGGAGAGCCAGAAGCGCGTGGTGATGTCGCCGCCCTTGGCCAGCAGCTCGGGGGCGCCGTTGCCCTGGAAGAGCTGGATGCCGTAGCCGCGGAGAATTTCCTGGCGGTGGTCCAGGATGCGGCCGGTGGCGTCGCTGTCGGTGAAGATCGCGTAGTCGTCGCGCTCGGGATGGCGGTAGAAGAAGGTGTGCGACCGGCGGTCCAGAACGCGTCCGTCCTGTTCGAGGAAGACGTCGAGGTTCTGGAAGGTGTGCCACAGGCGGCTGCTCGGCAGGACGATGCCGGCCGCGCCCCCGGCGGCGGTGATGCCTCCGACACGCTCGGTGACACGTCCGCGGATGTCGCGAATCTCGGCGCGGAGCGTGGTTGCCGACGTGGCATGGGCGACGGTCACCGTCGCGGCCAGCGCCTCGCCGGGCCCGATTGTGCGGTGGACGAAGGAGATCTCTTGCAGGGCGGGCGCCGGGAGGAGCGAACGGCAGGAGGGGTTGCAGCGGCAGGGGCCGCCGTCGCAGGCCCGCACCGTGAACCGGGCGCTGGCCCAGTCCACGACCTTCGTGCCGTCGAGCAGCCAGGCGTCGGCGTAGTAGTCGCCGGCGTCGAGGGGGGGCACCGCCAGGGCGATGTGGTTGGTTCCGGCGGTGACGGCGACCTTCTGCGTCCCGGAGGCCTGCACGCGTCCCCAGCGGTCGCGCAGGACGCGCCGGACCGTTCCGGCGAAGGGGCGCGGACCGGCGGTGAGCAACGTGACCTCGCCGGCCGTCGCCGGCGGCAGGGGGGCTCCCGGCGCCTCGACGCGCAGCAGGCGGCGTTCCGGCAGGCGCCCCAGGGCGTCGAGCACAATGCGGCAGGAGAGTCCGCAGAAGTATTCGGCCTGGAAGAGTTCGTCGGGCGGCATCTCGGCCTGGGGGCTGATGGCCGTCGCGATGTAGCCGCCGGTGTGCCGGACGGAGAAGACATCATAGCGCCCCTTGCCCAGTGTGAAGCGGCGGACGGGGGGGACTTCCAGGGGAATCTCGATGCGTTCGAGGGGCGGCATCGGGTCGCCCAGGTGGTTGCGGTACACGCCGTTGGTCGAGGGAACCGCGCGGGTCATCGCGTCGCGCGGGATGGTGGCGGTCAGTTCGTCGTCGGCCTCGCCCCTGCCGGGGAGTCCCCATGTGCTGTCGTTGCCGAGGACGGCGATGCCGGCGCCCTCCAGCAGGCGCGCGGTCAGCCAGTACTGCAGGTCCTTCGGCCAGGCGGCGGGCGAAGTGGCGAGGAAGACAAACCCGTCATAGGTGTTTTCCTTCAGCAGTTTTTCAAGCTGGGCGCGCTTGTCGCCGACCAGCAGCAGCCCCTCCTTGAAATAGTCGCTGGAAGGGCCGATG
>JAAYZK010000010.1 GCA_012514895.1 Planctomycetota bacterium
CGACATGGTGCGACCTCCATCTCAGTTAATCGAATCCCGCCACAGGGCGGAGAGTTTCGTGCGTTCTTTCTCGAAAGCCGGCCCCATGAAGGGGCGGGCCCGGATACGTGTGCGGCGGCGCTTGCCTCCGCGCTTCAGCGTCGTCGAGCCGCCATACTCCAGCAGGCTGGGCGCTTCGCCGCGGCCCTTCTGGCTCAGCTTGGCCGGGCCGATGACGACGCTGCGCTTGCCCGGCTCGTAACCGAACCAGATGAATCGCCGCAGCAGGCCCGTGTGGCTCGACGGCGGCGAGCCGGGCGGCGAGGCGGTCTTGCGATTGCGGATCGACCGCTTGGCCGTCTGGCGGACGAAGGCTCCGAACTTGCTCAAGACCTTCCGCGTCTCCCAATCCACGTGGTTGCGGATCGCCTTGGTGTTGAACATCACGACGCCGGGTCTGAAGCTGATCATGCCTGGGGTCCTCAGATCAGCCGTCGCAGGATGACACCCGCCACGCCCGCCATCCCGGCGAACATGCCTGCGCCCCCGGCACCGCCGGAGGCGTCGAGTTTCGTGTCGTCCACGGCGATCCGCGTGGCCGTCTCGATGTAGCCGCCACCGCCACCACCACCGCCAGCCTCGTCGGAAGGGTCATCCTCGCCGTCTTCGCCTCTGGCATGGACGCCGCCGTTGGCACCGAAGGTGATTGCGGGGGCCGTGATGACGATGATGCCGCCGCCGTTGCCGCCGATCGTGTTGCCCCCAGCCCCGCCGATTCCCGCGCAGAACCGGTAGATCCGTCCGGGCCCGACCAGCTTGGCGAGCGTCTGCGCGTCGCCGTCCCAGCCGTTGGCACCCCAGCCGCTGTACCAGTGCTCGTGGTAGAACGGGACGTAAGGGTCGTGATTGATCGGCTCCTTGATGACCGTCGTGCCGCCGGAACTGCCGCCGGGAACCGGGTAGATCGACTGGCCCGAGCCGTGGAAGTACGGCGGCAGCCCGGACATCGCCTCGGCGTTGGGGGTGAGTCGGCCCGGCTCCATCGTCCCGCCGCCATCGACGCCGGCCGCGGCTCCCGTCACCGACAGGATGCCGTTCAGGACGATGGGCGAGCGGCAGTAGACCCACTGGACGGGGTACATGCAGATGGCCCAGTTCCGCTGCCGAACCGTCACGCCCGCGTCGACGGTCAGGCTCGCGTACTGGTGGACCGGCTGGGTGAAGTACTGCGTCGCACCGCCGCCGAGGACGAAGTGAGCGTGCCCGTCGGAACCGTCGCCGAACGTGGTGTCGATGCTTCGATAGGGCATGCTATTCTCCCAGGACCAGACGAACCGTGTCGTCGTCGACCTTGCCGTTGGCGACCGTTACACCGGCCTTCGGCCGCGTCCCGCCGCCGGAGTCCACCGTGACGACGCCGGCCGCCGCGTCCCAGTACACATCCGTGTCCTTGGGAATCGCCACTCCGACGGCCTTGGGGAACGCGAAGATGCCGGTGGCCGTCAGCGAGGCCTTGTAGCCCACCAGCAGCGGGGTATTGGCCACGAGCACCCGCCGGGCCAGGATGACGATCGTGCCGACCGGCGCGTTCGCCGTCGGCGTGTAGGGAATGTCATCCAGGGTCGCCAGCCGCTTGGCGACGGGGTACGTCGCGTTGGGGAACAACATCGCCCGGACTTCCTCGGGGGTCTTCGCCATCACCAGGTACCTCCAACGACGGTGACCGTGTCACCGACGGTGCCCTTGATCTGGATGGCCGACAGGTCCACGCGATGGAGCGTGTGCCACTCACCCGCGCGCCACGGCACATCCGAGCCGTCATCGCCACGGAATATCACGGCACCGGCGTTGTCCGACGGGCAGGAGATCGTGATGGTGGCGACCAGACGGTCGGCGACCAGAGGCTGGTAGTCCGCCGTCACGTCAATCAGTCGTATGATGGTGTTGTTCATCGGATTACCTCATCGCCCGGTAGGTGACCGTCAGCAGGCTCGTGAACACGCGCTGACTGGCCAGGTGCTCGGGGACGTAGACCGGGTCGTTCGTGGTGCGCACCCACGCGGCGTACGGCGCGGCCGCCAGCTGGCGTTTCCGCAGGTACTCGGAGATCTCGTCTACCAGCGTCATCAGGGGCAGAACCTCGGCATCCAGATCCTTGCCCAGCTTCTTCTGGACACCGATGTCGATGGCGACGTCGTATTGATTTGTGCTCCGCGTGGAACCGCTGATCTCGACGGCCTTGGGCACGACGGTCACCTTCAACGTCGTCAACTCCGACAGCTCCCGGGCGGGCAGGACCTGCCGCTGGGCGTCCACCGCCTGGCTGAACGTCTCCGCAGCGGCGGCGTTGATCTCGGCCACCACGGCGTCGGCGATATCGATTGCCAATCCCATCATTCACCCCGCGATCCATTGAACGAGTGTGGAGACCGCCGCGACGACGGTTGCACCGACGATGAGCCAGACCAGCTTGCCCTGACGTTTGGCGTCCTGCTCCAGACGATCCAGGCGTATCAGGATGCCCGGCTTGCCATTACCGCGGATGGCCTCGTCAAGCCGATCGAGCTTGTCGTGTATAACTTCGAAGTGGCGTTCAAGGGTCGGCTCGGTCATACGTCGGCTCCGATATCCTTGGTGTAGATGCGGTAGGTCTGGCGGTACGGGTCCGACCAGCGCCAGCAGCCGTCGCCGCCGAGATCCATCACCTCGTGCCTGCGCCCGTCGGCGACGATCACGTCACCGGCCTCCGGCTCCAGCGCCAACTCGTCGGCGAGGATCAGGAAGTCCACCACATGCGTGCGGATCGCCCCGCCCTC
>JAAYZK010000128.1 GCA_012514895.1 Planctomycetota bacterium
CTGCCCGGTCAGGCGGTTCCTGACCGCGGCCGAGGCGCCGGCCGCGTGCCCGCTGAACAAGACCGTCCCGGCGCTGTTGGTCGGGATCCGGGTCGTGACGATGAGGATGTTGGTGTGGCCGGCCTGCACGCGCGGCGGCGCGCCCGCCGGGGCGTTGGAGAGGCACACGTTTAGACCGACGACCGTGTAGCGCGCCCGGCTGAAGAAGAAGTGGCCGGTCGTCCAGGTGAAGACGTCCTCCCCGACCCTGTCGCCCGGGGCTGTCCCCGTGACGGTGAAGACGCCGGCGGTCGAGGCGAAGCCCGCGGCCGGCGCGGCGGAGAGGTGCGCGGTGCGGCGGTAGATCTCGGCGGGCAGGGGGGAGCCGCCGCTCGCGACGGTCTGCGTGCAGCCGCACAGCGTGCAGGCGTTGTCCAGCGGAGATATGCCCCCACCCTGCGCGGGCGCGGCCGCGACCGCGTCGGGCGCGCCGTCCGCCAGCAGCAGCCGGTGGGGCCGGTCGACCGTGCCGGCGGCCTGTCCCGCGCTGTTGGTCGGCGCGTCCACATGGTACCCGTTGCGGCAGGCCTCGCACCCGCAGACGTCCGGCGATTCGCAGCGGCACGGGCAGGTCTGGCCCGGACAGCAAGGACACTCGCCCGACGGGACGGTAGATCCGCCCCCATCCCCGCCGGCATATAGCACGCAGAGGTGGGCGGGAACCGTGTTGGCGCCCTCGCCGAAAGCCTTCGCTGAACCGGCGGTCAGGACGACCCCCAGCCTGACGGGGAGCTGCACCGTGTGCGCGCCGGGCGTCGCCGCCAGATGAGGGAACTTGCTCTTGAGGTACGCCTCGCTCACGCTGTACGTTGGGGACACGTCGGGGGCGGTCCCGAAGCCGAAGGCCGCGACATACGCCGGCAGCTTGCCGATCACCTCCACGCGCAGGGTGTCGTTCCCGGTGTGCGGGCAGAGCGGCACGGGAGAGAGAACATAATTGAAGTCGTGCATGGAACCCCGCTTGAAGCCGCCCGCCTGGGAGGAGGCGGGCGCCGGCGGCGGCGCAGACGCGGGGGCGCCCGCCGGGGCGGACACCCGGAAGACATTGTCGGCGTCCAGGGCGACGATGATGGGAGCGGCCCCGATCACCGTGACCGCGGCGTCATCGGCGGAGGTTCCGGCGTGGGGGGCCAGCACGAACGGGACGTCCACGCCCCGCGGGATGGCGACGCGCGAGACCTCCGCCGTGCCCGGCCGGACGGGCACGACGACATCGCCGATGCGCAGCGCCGCCAAACCGTCGCCGCCCTCCAGCCGGGACTCCAGCGTCAGCAGGGCCAGCCCCTCGCCGCCCTCCATCCACGGGGACGGTGCGGAGGCGAGCAGAGCCGCGTCGACGACCCGCCAGAAATCGTTGGTGCCGTCCCCCAGGCTGTCGGGAGAAAGGGGATCGGTGCCGTACTTGAGAACCTCATCGCCGTCGCCGAGGCCGTCGCCGTCCGTGTCCCACCGGCGCAGGCCGGTGCGGTACACCATCAGCTCCTCCCAGTCGGTGAGACCGTCTCCGTCGGTGTCGGGGACGGCGGGATCGAGGCGTCCTAGAGCGGTCCATCGCAAGGCAAGCGTCGCGCCGTCGGCCGGCAGTACAGTCGAGACCGGCGTAGTGTCCGAGAAGGCGAAGACATCGCCACCGCCGGCATCCCTTGCGCCGATGAGCCAGTTGGTGACGGCGGAGAGGTCCGAGCCGGGACGGGGCCGGATGAAATACTCGAAGTCGCCGTCCGGATGGAGACGGCACTGGAGGTCGGCCTTAGCCTCCGCGCGCCGCCCCGGCATCAGGCCGTTCCAGGCGACGGTGTGACAGCCGCCGGTCCCGGCCGCAGACCAGAGCCGCCCCTCCGGCGGCAGGAGGCCGGACGGGGTCTGCAGCACCGAGAGGACGCGGTTGGAGGAGAGGTCGGGGAAGACGGGCGCGCGGGGCGCGAGGCGGTCGGGCGGGCCGTCCAGCAGGAGCATGCCCGACGGCGCGGCGCACACGGCGGTGACAGAGCGGGAGCGGTCCTCGAGGCCGCCCGCGTTGAAGCCGGCCGTCAGGGACACCCACCAGGCATCGTCATGGACGCCGTGCGCCGGAAGGTGGTCGGTGACGGCCGTGCCGGCGGGCGGCCC
>JAAYZK010000129.1 GCA_012514895.1 Planctomycetota bacterium
CCGTCATACACCAGCTCGGCGTATTTCAGGGCGACCTGCTGCTTGTAGTGCAGCGTTGCGCGGTCGAGCGTGACGCTCTCCAGGGCCCGGTGGGCCTCGAACAGGATCGTCCCGCCGGGTGTATCGTAGGCGCCGCGGCTCTTGATGCCCACCAGGCGGTTCTCCACCAGGTCGGTTTGACCCACCGCGTGGGCGCCGCCCAGGGCGTTCAGCGTCGCGATGACCTCGTGGCCCGGCATCGCCTTGCCGTCGACGGCCACCGGCAGGCCGGCCTGGAAATCGATCTCGACGTACTGCGGGGCGGCCGGGGCCTTGCTGACCGGCACGCTCATCACCCACAGGCTGTCCAGGGGCTCGTTGCGGGGGTCTTCCAGGTCCGCGCCCTCGTGGCTGATGTGCCAGAGGTTCCGGTCGCGCGAGTAAATCTTCTTCTTGGTCTGGTGGATCGGAATGCCCCGTGCCTTGGCGTAGTCGACCGCCGCCTCGCGCGTGGTCAGTTCGAAGGTGGGATCCTTCCACGGGGAGATGATCTTCAGGTCCGGCGCAAGAGCCATGAACGTCAGCTCGAACCGCACCTGGTCGTTGCCCTTGCCGGTCGCGCCGTGGGCGACGGCGTCGGCATTGTACTTGCGGGCGCAGTCGACCTGGGCCTTGGCGATGAGCGGCCGTGCGATCGACGTGCCCAGCATGTACGTGTGCTCATAGACGGCCGACGCCTGGAGCATCCTGAAGCAGTACTGCTCGGCGAACTCCTGGCGGAGGTCCGCGACGATGCACTTGCTGGCGCCGCTGGCCAGGGCCTTGTCCTCGATGCCGTCCAGTTCCCCGGGTCCGCCCTGGCCGACGTCGGCGACAAACGCGATGACCTCGCAGCCGTACTTCTCCCTCAACCACGGCAGGATCACGCTGGTATCCAGACCGCCGCTGTACGCCAGGACGACCTTCTTCACAGTGGCACCCTTGGCCATCTTCAGACTCCTTCAGACGTCATGTTCGAACCGGATCGTCTCCGCCGGCGACAATGAAGCCACACATTGTATGCGCCCGGACAGGCGGTCCACAAGGAAAAGCCGCCGTCGGAAGGAGTTGAACCCCGTCTGCGGCCTGTGACGGTCGCGCAGGCTGCCACGGCAGCCCTGATTCAGGCCTCGCGATGATGTTCAAGTCTTGACGGCTTTTCCCGATAGCACTACAGTTCTGCTGAACGAAACGACGGGCGCCCGTAGCTCAGCAGGATAGAGCATCGGTTTCCTAAACCGGAGGTCAGAGGTTCGAGTCCTCTCGGGCGTAATGCGGGGGACCACCGCAGGGGGGCATGTCAGTGGGAGGGGGACGCTCATGATACGCTATGCGTGCGGCGCATGCGGTGCGCAGCTTGAGTCGGACGACGAGAACGCCGGGCGGGAGGAGCGCTGTGCCTGCGGCGCCGTCAACACGGTGCCGCAGCGGCCGAAGGCCGACGTCCAGCCCGAACGGGTACCCGTCACCCCGCGGCTGGTGACCGCCGATTACGTGCCCTACACAGTGACCTCGGACGCCGCCGGCAAGGCGACGGCCTCACTGACGCTGGGCATCATCAGTTGCGTCGCATGGGCCTGCCCGCTGGTCGGCCTGGCGGTGTCGATCCCGGGAATCATCCTGGGTGTCCAGTCCCAGCGGCTCGAAGGGTCGGGCCGCGCCAGGAAGGGGATCGTCCTGTCGGTCGTCGGGCTGATGCTGTCGATCGTCAACGTCATCGCCGGGATGATCGTGCAGGTCGAATAGGGGCCCCTACACCTGCTTCATCTTGCGGATGAAGGCCGGCAGGACCTCGAACAGGTCGCCGACGACGGCGTAATCGGCCAGCTTCATCATCGGCGCGTCGCGGTCGGTGTTGACCGAGATGATGATGTCCGACGACTGCATGCCGACCAGGTGCTGGATCTGCCCGGAGATGCCGCACGCGAGGTAGACCTTGGGCTGGACGGTCTGTCCGGTCTGTCCCACCTGGTAGGTGTAGTCGATCCACCCGGCGTCGACGGCCGCACGGCTGGCCGAGACGGCCCCGTCGACCAGCCTTGCGACGTCGCGCAGGAGCCCGAAGCCCTCCGGTCCGCGCAGGCCGCGTCCGCCGGCGATGATGAAACGCGCGTCGGCGAGGCTGATGCGGTCGGCGTTGTCCACGACGCTTTCCAGGACGCACATCCGCCGGCTCACCAGGCCGTCGTCGAGCGACTCGGCGAGCACCTCGCCCTTGCGCGTCGGATCGGGCTGGGGCTCGGCCATCACGCGGGGCCGGACGGTGGCCATCTGCGGGCAGTGGTTGGCGCTGGTGATCGTGGCGAAGATGTTCCCGCCGAGGGCCGGGCGGGTCTGCAGCAGCAGGCCGGTGTCCTCGGCGATCGACAGCCCAGTGCAGTCGGCGGTCAGGCCGCAGACGGCCCGGACGGCCACGCGGGGGATCAGCGCCCGGCCCTGGGCGGTCGCGCCGCACAGGACGATCTCGGGGGTGTACCTGTCGATCAGGCGGTTCAGTACGTTGGCGTACGTCTCGTCGACAAACGTCGCCAGCTCAGGATGATCCACGACGAGGACCGTGTCGGCCTGGCGGGCGATGCAGTCATCGGCGGCGGCCGTGACGCCCTCGCCGAGCAGAACGCACCACACATTCGCGCGGCGGGCGTCGGCCAGCGCGCGGGCGGCACCGAGAAGTTCGTAGGTCACCCGCTTTACGCGGCCGTCCCGCTGCTCGGCGATGACCCAGACGTTCCTGTAACGGCTTCGGTCGATCGGGTTGGCGATGTACATCGGTTCGCTCCGGACTACTGGATCAGCGACAGCGACCGCAGGGCGCTGACGAGCCGGTCGGCGCTGCGGTCGCAGGGGCCTTCGATGACGACGGTCTTGCCCCGGCGGGGCGGCGGGGGGGCGGCCTTGACCACCCGGGTGGGCGAGCCCTCCAGGCCCAGGCAGGCCGCCTCGGCGCCGATGTCGGCGGCCGTCAGGACGGGAATGTCCATCCGGTGCGCTTCGCGGCAGCGGCGGAGGGTGGGGATGCGCGGGACGTTGATGTCCTTGACGACCGTCAGCACTGCCGGCAGGGCGGCGCGGACGACGTCGTGGCCCTCCTCGTGCAGCCGCACGACCGTCAGGGCCCCGTCGGCGACCTGGCGGACGGCCGACACGTAAGTCACCTGCGGCCAGTCCAGGTGGGCGGCGATGCCCGGGCCGACCTGGGCGGTGTCGCCGTCGACCGCCTGCTTGCCGCACAGGACCAGGTCCACCCCGCCGAGGTGGGCGATGGCCCGGGCCAGGGCGTAGCTGGTCGCCCAGGTGTCCGACCCGGCGAAGGCCCGGTCGCTCAGCAGAATCGCCCGGTCCGCCCCGCAGCACAGCGCCTCGCGGAGCGACGCCGCCGCCTGGGACGGCCCCATCGACAGGGCGAGCACTTCCCCGCCGTGCGCCTCGACCAGCCGCAGGGCCTCTTCCAGGGCGTACAGGTCGAAGGGGTTCATCTCCGCCGCCACGTTCTCGCGTTTCAGCCGCTTGGTTTCCGGGTCGATCACCACGTCCTGCGTCGCCGGAACCTGCTTGATACACACCACGACTCTCATGTCACGTCCTCAGTTCCAGAGCTGCCCCAGGTGGGGAAACTGGGTCTTGAACCCGCAGATCGCCAGGTAGAACCCGCAGCCGGGGTAATTGCGGATCAGCGTCGCGAGGTTGGCCATCGGGTCGTAGGGGGTGTCCTCGGGGATCTCGTAGCCCACGCACTCGCTCAACAGGTGCAGCTTCTTGGACATCCAGGCCTCGACGACGATCGGCAGGCCGAACTGCTGAAGCTCGGCGATGCAGGGGTCGGCCTCGATGATGGGCTGGGTCGTGATGAACGCGGCGCCGGCATCGACCTTGCGGCGGAGCTTGTCCATCTCGTGTTCGCGCGGCTCGTAGGGGTTGAAGGCCACGCCGATCTCGAACGCCCCGGGGTGCTCGCGGTGGATGTACTTGAGCAGTTCCACGCTCGTCACGGACGCGACGTCGTAGCCCAGGTCCCTGCCGCTGAGCTTGGGCAGCCGCGGCGAGCCGTCGCCGGAGATCACCAGCAGGTGGCGCAGGGCCAGGGTGCGGGCACGGCCAAGCATGCTGTCGAACTCCTTCTTCGTGTGGAAACTGTTCAGGTGCACCGACACCTGCTCGGGCGGGGCGGGCAGGTCCAACTCCTCGATCAACTCGATGCCCTGGAAGGCCAGCAGCCCCATCGCATTGTCGGGGATGCAGACGACGTACCCGGCGCCGATGACCTGGCGGTACTTGTCCGCGAAGGCCAGCAGGTCGTCTTCGAGCTTGACCGAACTCTGCTTGGGCGAGAGGATCTCGACGTGGAACATCCTGCGGTCAATGTGGTAACGCATTGGCACTGCTCCGGTTGACGCTAGTCCAGCTTCCCGGCCCGGTGGGCGGCGATGAATTCCATCCCGTACATGTCCTCGCCCAGCAGGAACGCCCGGGCGAGTTGGAACGGCTCGGACTGCGGATCCAACGCTTCGACGGCGGAAATCGGCATCGTGGCCGGGTCGATGATGCCGCTGTCGGTCCCCGCCTCGACGCACAGCCACGTGAAGACCATGTTCAGCAGTTTGCGCTGCGGCATGCCGAAAGAAACATTGCTCAGGCCTCCGCACAGGTGAGCGCCCTCGAAGCGGGCCTTGGCCCGGCGGGTGGTCTCCAGGAAGTTCTTCCCGTGGTTGGGGTCCGTGCTCAGGGGGAACACCAGCGGGTCGAGGAACAGCTTCTCCCGCGCCACGCCGGCCTCGTCGAGCAGGCCGATGA
This sequence comes from Planctomycetota bacterium, assembly GCA_012514895.1. Classification (GTDB taxonomy): domain Bacteria; phylum Planctomycetota; class Phycisphaerae; order SM23-33; family FEN-1343; genus JAAYZK01. Next base: position 4,810 of record JAAYZK010000129.1, read on the forward strand.
TCCTGGCCAGATTGGCCAGGCGCTCCTCGCTCGTCGAGGGCATGGTGTCGGCGCCGGCGGCGCTGGTGACGACGTTGGCGCCGTACTCGGCGGCGGCGGCGATGCAGTCCGGCCGCTCCAGCGAGGCCGAGTTGACCATGTGCGGCCCGGTCTCGGCGCGGCAGGCCTTCAGCCCCGCGGCGATCACGCCGGCATCCGACGAGTCGATGCTCAGGGGCGTGTCGAACCGTTCGGACAGGAACGACGCCAGCCACGTCATCGTCTCGGTGCGGCGGGCCGGATCGTTGGTGTACTCGTCGACGTTGACATCCAGGAACGAGGCGCCGCCGTCGATCTGGCTGCCGGCGACCGAGCAGAGGTAGTCCGCCGCCGCGTCCGGCGCGTCGCCCTCCGTGGCCTGCCAGATCGCCACCGCCACGTGCTTGACCTTCCCGTCGTTGAACGCCGGGGAGATCCCGCCCCAGTTCGTCGGGATCGGCAGCTCGCGGTCCTCGCCCTTGTACGTGAACCGGATGACCTCCCGCCCATCGGGCAACTGGACGGCCGACTTGCCGCCCCGCTTGACGATGCGCGTGCAGTGGATGTTCTCCCCGATGGCTATGAATCGCGACAGTTTCATGACGCCTCTCCGAACCGACGGTGGTGATGGCCGAACGACGACGCCAGCTTATAGGCGCCTGGGCGGTATCGTACGGTGATGGATGTCACAATCAAGGGGGGTTCCGCCAGGAATCCGTGCCTGAGACAAGTGGACGGCATACGGCCAGTCGTGGTGCGTCGAGGCCGCCAGGCGGCACTGAGGGAGCCGGGATTCGAACCCGGGACCTACTGATTAAAAGTCAGTTGCTCTACCGGCTGAGCTACTCCCTCGGCGAGGGCTACGCTTCCATGATCTCTTCAGTCTTCGCTTCCAGGATGCTGGTGACGAGGCCTTCATATTTCTTCGTCAGGTCCTGGATGTCTTCTTTGCCCTTCTCGGCGTCGTCCTCGGCGATGAGCCCTTCCTTCTGCTCGCGTTCGATCACCTTGTTGGCGTCGCGGCGGGCGTTGCGGATGACCACGCGGGTGGACTCGCCGGTCTTGCGGATCTGTCCGGCCAACTGCTCGCGGCGTTCGGTGGACAGGGCCGGGACGTTCAGGCGGATGAGCTTGCCGTCCACCATGGGCGTCATGCCGATGTTGGCGGCGAGGATGGCCTTCTCGATGTCTTTGACGCTGGAGGGGTCGAAGGGCTTGATCATGATCATCGTCGGCTCGGGCACCGCGATGCTGGCCAGTTGGCGCAGGTCGGTGGGGGAGCCGTAGTAGTCGACCTTGAGGTGGTCGACCAGGCCGGCCGACGCCCGCCCGGTCCGCACGCCCCGCAGTTCCCCGCGGAGGTACGACACGGCCGATTCCATCTTCTCTTCGCAGTCCAGCAGGATCTCGTCCATCGGCATTGCAGGGGTCTCCTTGATCGGCCGGTCAGAGGCTGATCGTCGTCCCGACGTCCTCGCCACGGACCACGCGGAGGGTGTTGCCGGGCGTGGTGAACTTGAAGACGATCACGGGGATCGCCGCGTCCATGCACAGCGACACGTCCGTCATGTCCATGACGCCCAGCCGCCGCGTCAGCACCTCCTGGTACGTCAGGTGCGCGAAACGCTCGGCGTCGGGGTGGATGACGGGGTCGGCGCTGAAGACGCCGTCGACCTTGGTGGCCTTGAGCATCGCGTCGGCGCCGAGTTCGGCGGCCCGCAGGGCGGCGCAGGTATCGGTCGTGAAGAACGGATGGCCCGTCCCGCCGGCCAGCAGGATGACCCGCCCGGCCTGCAGGTGCCGGACGGCGCGGCGGGCGACGAACGGCTCGCTGACGGCCTCGGTCGTGACGGTGCCCATCACCCGCCCGTCGATGCCGATGCTCTGGAGGCAGTCCCGCAACGCCAGGGCGTTCATGGTCGTCGCAAGCATGCCCATCGTGTCGGCGGTCGTGCGGGCGACCCGGCGGCTGCCGGCCGCCTGGCGGCCCCGGAAGAAGTTACCGCCCCCGATCACCAGCGCGACCTGCACACCCAGCGACGTCACGGCCGCGATCTCCCCGGCCGTGACGGCCAGAGCCTCTTCATCGATGCCGAAACGGCCCTCGCGGGCCAGGCCTTCGCCCGACACCTTCAGCACAATCCGACGATATTTCGCTTCCCCGGCAGTCATAAGCAGTTACGCTTCTGTCGGTTCCGTCGCGCCGCCCACCTCGTAACGGACGAAGCCGACGACCTTCACGCCTCCGAGCACTTCCTTGACCGTGCGGGTCTCATCCTTGATGAACGGCTGCTCAAGCAAGCAGTTCTGCTCGCAGAACTTGCGGACCTTGCCGACGACCATCTTCTCGGCGATCGCCTCGGGTTTGCCTTCCTCCATCGCCTGGGCCTTGGCGACGACCTTCTCGTGTTCGATGACCTCGGCGGGGATGTCGTCGGCCGACACGCCCATCGGGTTGTGGAAGGCGATGTGCATGCACAGTTCACTGACAGTCGTCGGATCGAGCTTGCCATCCAGGGCGACGATGACGCCGACCTTGTTGTTGTGGTGCTTGTAGGAGCCCACCGTCGCCCCGGCCAGCTTGGCCCCGCGGGTGTAGCGCATGTTCTCGCCGATCTTCTCGAACGCCTGCTGCACGCGGGTGTTGATCGCATCGGTGGCGGCGATGTCGCCGGCGGGCATCCCGGCGGCCGTGGCGGCCACGTCGGCGACCATCGTGCGGAATTCCTCGTTGCGGGCGCAGAAGTCCGTCTCGCAGACCACTTCCACCATCGTGACCGACGAGCCGTCCTTGGCCACGACCATTTCGACCAAGCCTTCGCTGGTCGCGCGGGCGGCCTTCTTCTCGGCTTTCACCTTGCCGCGCGAGCGGAGCAGGTCGACGGCGGCCTGGGCGTCGCCGTTGGTCTCCTGCAGCGCCTTCTTGCATTCCATCATGCCCTGGCCCGTGGATTCACGGAGGGCCTTCACCATTGCAGCGGTAATCTCAGCCATGGGATCTCCCGTTCCATATCGCCTTGCGCCCCGATCCGGGGCGCCGTCGGTTGTCTTCAGTCGCACATCACGTTCACGGGCGACGGGCCTAGCTCTGTTCCTCGGCGCCCTGCTGCGGCTCGGCCGGTGCCTCGCCTTCAGCGCCGGTCTCGGGTCCGGCCGCCTCGTCCGGCATCTCGGCAGGCGCCGCCGACGCCTCGTCCGGGCCCACTTCCCGCTGCTGGTCGCCTTCGGCCGAGCCCATCACCGGGCGGGCGCTGCGGCGGCGGATCCGCGAATCGATCGCCGCCTGCTCGGCCGCCTGCGTGCGGGCCGCCAGGCCCAGGGCGATGGCGCCGCCGATCTCGCCGATGACCAGCTCGATCGCCCGCATCGCGTCGTCGTTGCCGGGGATCGGCAGATCCACCGTGTCGGGGTCGCAGTCGGTGTCCAGCAGGCAGATCGTCGGAATCCCCAGCTTGCGGGCTTCCTTGATGGCGATGATCTCACGCCGCTGATCCACCAGCACCAGCACGCCGGGCAGGCGCTCCATCTTGCGGATGCCCTGGAGGTTGCGGCGGATCTTCCGCAGTTCGCGGCGGAAGGCCGCCCCCTGCTTCTTGCTGGCCGCCTCGAGGGTCCCGTCTTCCTGCATCTTCTCGAGTTCTTCCAGGCGGGCCAGGCGGCTGCGGATCGTGCGGAAGTTCGTCAGCGTCCCGCCCAGCCAGCGGTCGTTGACGTAGTGCATGTTGTGGTCGGTCGCGACCCGCTCGACGACCCCGCGCGCCTGCCGCTTCGTGCCGACCAGCAGCACGTCCTTGCCGCCGGCGACGACCTGCGTGACGAAGTGCTTGGCGCGGATGATGCCCTTGAGGGTCTCGCGGACGTCGATGATGTGGATCGAACTGCGTTTGCCGAAGATGTAGGGAGCCATCTTCGGGTTCCAACGGCTTGAGCGGTGACCGAAATGAATACCGGCATCGACCAGCGAATGAACAAGTTCCTTGCTCAACGTACACCTCCGGGTGGCGCAGATTCTCGCATCCGCGCCCCAATTGTCTCGGACAAAGGATCCTGTGAATCCCGGACCGGCCGACCGATTCGGCCCGTCCACACATTAAGAGCACAGCACTGTACGCGCACGCACCCACGACGTCAAGGCCGAGACGACAGGAATCCGGAATTCGGAGGGAAACCTCCGCGCACGAGCCGCCGTTGCCGCCGGATCCCGGACTCCGGATGCAGACGTCCACCTCCCTTTTTCCTGCCAAAGGAGCAGTCCCAACCGCCCTCCGGCCTGCCTTGGCAGGCGCAATGCGGACGGCGAAAAGACGCAAGTGATGGGTGGACAATCAGTTGAATCGTCCTGGCACCTTTGTTGCATTTAGTTCGGCGGCCAAGCGTGTGCGCCCTGGGAGGGGCGTCGGATGATGCGAGAGGAAGACAGACCGGCGAAGCGGCCGTTCACACTGGTGGTCAGCGGTGAGGCGCGGCGGCACGGCGGTGTGGTCCAGAAGCTGCTGGGGCCCTCGCAGGTCGACCTGTACGACGCGATCGACATTGCCGACCTGATGGCCGCCGTCCAGGCCGGGCGGGCCGACGCGGTCGTCGTCGACAGCGACGACGGCGAACAGGACCTGCTCAAGACGCTGCGGATGATCCGCCGCGTCAATGCGGCCCTGCCGGTCGTGCTGGTGGCGCGCCGCGCGTCGCGACGGTTCATGGAAGGCGCCCTGCGGCTCGAAGCCTTCTGCATCGTCCACAAGCCGCTGGAGCGCGAAGAACTGCTGATCCAGCTTCGGCGCCTGGTCGAGCGGGCGTCGCGGGGGCAGCGAACGGATGCGTGATCGGGTCCGCCGGTCGGCGGGTCCCGTGTGGTTGAAAGAACAGGAAAACGGGTTTACCGGGTCGTGTCGGTCGGACGGGCGACGAGCCCCCGCCGCCCGTACCCAGGGCAATGTGGAGAAGGAGTCGTCATGGCCAAGAAAGCCAAGATTCGTCCCCTCGGGGAGAAGGTGCTCATCAAGCGGATGGAAGCCGAAACCACCACCAAGGGCGGGATCGTCCTGCCCGATACCGCCCGCGAAAAGCCGCAGAAGGGCGAGGTCCTCGCCGTCGGCGACGGCAAGCTGCTCGACGACGGGACCCGCGGCAACTTCACGGTCAAGGTCGGCGACAAGGTCCTGTTCGCCAGCTATGCCGGCACCGAGATCAAGATCGACGGCGAAGAACTGATGCTGATGGACGAGAGCGACATCCTGGCGATCCTCGCCTGACGCCTGGAGATGGGAGAGCAGACAAACATGGCTAAGAAGAACATCGTATTCGACGCCGACGCCCGCGAGGCCATCCGCCGCGGCGTCAAGCAGTTGGCCCGCGCGGTCAAAGTCACCCTCGGCCCCACCGGCCGCGTCGTCGTGCTGGAGAAGTCCTTCGGCGCCCCGACCGTCACCAAGGACGGCGTCTCGGTCGCCAAGGAGATCGAACTGGAAGACCCTTGTGAGAACATGGGCGCCCAGATGGTCAAGGAAGTCGCCTCCAAGACGTCCAACGTCGCCGGCGACGGAACCACCACCGCCACGATCTACGCCGAGGCCATCTTCGAAGAGGGCCTGCGCAACGTCGTCGCCGGGGCCGACGCCATGTCCCTGCGCCGCGGGATCGACAAGGCCGTCGAGGCCATCGTCGCCGAACTGGCCAGGATGTCCAAGGACATCTCCACCAGCAAGGAAGTCGCCCAGGTCGGCACCTGCGCCGCCAACCAGGACGCCGAGATCGGCAAGATGATCGCCCAGGCGATGGACAAGGTCGGCAAGGACGGGGTCATCACCGTCGAAGAGGGCAAGAGCCTGGCCACCGAGGTCGAGCTGGTCGAAGGCATGCAGTTCGACAAGGGCTACATCAGCCCCCACTTCGCCAACAAGATGGACACGATGACCGCCGAGCTGGACAACGTCTACGTCCTGGTCCACGAGAAGAAGATCTCCGCCATCAAGGACCTCGTCCCGCTGCTGGAGAAGATCGCCCAGTCCGGTCGCCCGCTGATGATCGTCGCCGAGGACGTCGACGGCGAGGCGCTGGCCACGCTGGTGGTCAACAAGCTTCGCGGCACGTTCCAGTGCGTGGCGGTCAAGGCCCCCGGCTTCGGCGATCGCCGCAAGGAAATGCTCCAGGACATCGCCACCCTCACCGGCGGCCGCGCCATCATGGAAGACATGGGCATCACCCTGGAGAACATCTCCATCGCCGACCTGGGCCAGGCCAAGAAGGTCCGCGTCGACAAGGACGCCACCACGATCATCGAAGGCGCCGGCGACGCCCGCGACATCACCGGCCGCATCGAGCAGATCAAGTCCCAGATCGAGGCCACCACCAGCGACTACGACCGCGAGAAGCTCCAGGAGCGGCTGGCCAAGCTGGCCGGCGGCGTCGCCCAGATCAACGTCGGGGCCGCCACCGAGGTCGAGATGAAGGAAAAGAAGGCCCGTGTCGAGGACGCCCTCCACGCCTGCCGCGCCGCGGTCGCCGAAGGCATCCTCCCCGGCGGCGGCGTCGCCGTCCTGCGGGCGATGAAGGTCCTGGACAAGGTCAAGGCCGCCGGCGACGAGAAGACCGGCGTGGACATCGTCCGCCGGGCCCTGTCGGCCCCGATCAAGCAGATCGCGACCAACTCCGGCCTGGACGGCGCGATCGTCGCGGCCAAGGTGATGGAGTCCGACCAGACCAACTACGGCTACAACGCTCTCAGCGCCAAGTACACCGACCTGGTCGCCGATGGCGTCATCGTCCCGACGATGGTCGAACGCACCGCCCTGCAGAACGCCGCCAGCGTCGCCGGGCTGCTGCTGACCACCGACGCCATCGTCTCGGAAATCCCCGAGAAGAAGCCCGCCGTCCCCGCCGGCGGCGGCATGGAGGACATGTACTAGGCAGTGTCCCTCCGTCGGGCCTCGGCGAAAGAGGCCCGGATGTGATGGTTCTCCATAGATGCAGGCGTGGCGGCCCCCGCGGCCGCCACGCCTGTTCTTCAGTCGGGGCAGGCGGTCCGCCTCGTCACCCGGGGCGGCGCCTCCGCAGCGGCATCAATCTGCATACCAGGCCACGCAGCACACGAGCGTCCGCAGAGACCTGTCTGAGGTTGTGCAGGAAATGGTCGTCTCTGCTGCGGCCGCTATGCCGCCTCGGCCCCGGGCGGGAGGGCCGAGCGGAGGGCGGCGTCGGCTTCGGTGGCCTGGATGGCGGCGGTGATGAGCTGGCCGGCGGTGCGGACCGCGAAGGGCATGGGCAGGTAGTCCGACGCGCCGGCGAGGATGGCGTCGGGGCCCAGCCGCGGGTCGGTGACGGCGACGATGATCGGCAGGTCGGGCATCTCGTCGCGGATGCCCTTGACCAGGGCCCAGTTCTCCCGGGCGGCGATGGTGTGGTCGGCCAGGACCGCGTCGACCTCGGTGCAGCGGAGGCGTGCAAGCATGCCGTCGACGTCGTGGGCGAAGGTGACGTGGTAGTCCCTGGGGTCGAAGCGGCTGCCGAGCTGGGCGAGGGCCATGTTGTCGTCGGCGTGGATGAGCAGGTGCTTGGTTCGGACGGCCATGCCGGCGGCGCCGGAGATGAGCTTGGCCTTCACGGCGCGGTCGATGTACATGATCATCAGCGATTCGGCGTTGACGGCGTGGACGCACTCGTCGATGCCCGTCTCCATCAGCGGCTTTCGGTCCTCGACGGCGTGAATGACCGCCATCTGGATGGTGCTGGGGCGCTGGCGGCCGATCTGCTCGATGACGTCCCGCCGCAGCAGCGCCTGGCGGCCGTCGATGTAGACGACGACCTGGATGGTGTCCTCGGCGACGGCGGCGCGGAGCTGGTCGTAGTTCTCCACGACGGTCAGGGGGAAGCCTTTGCGGTCGAGCAGCTTGGCGTACATCTTCTGCCCCCGGCCTTCGCTGCCGACCAGGAAGATGGGCAGTTGTTCGCGGCTGGGAATGCGTTTGGTGGCGGCGACGAGGTCCCGCAGGCGGCGTTGGGCGCCGGCCAGTTCGTTGGCGTCGATGGCCCGGGCCGCAACCTCGGTGACCTTGTGTTCATGGCCGAGTTCGTCGGTGCGGCGGATGAAGCGTGTGCGGACCAGGCGGCAGAAGAGGGTGCGCAGCCGCCCGCTGGGGGCGTTGAAGGTCACCTCGACGATCGGGTACAGCGCCTCGGCGCTGTCGACGACGAACCGCATGCCTTGGCGGGAGACGTCCAGGACCGCAATGGGCGTGGTCTGCACCTGGTCGCCCTGGCCGGGGATGAGCGGGCGGACCGTCCCGCGGAGGTTGACGGCGAACCGCGGCTCGGTCCGCCGTTCGGCTCCGGGCGGCGCGGGGGCGACGGGCTCGCCGCCGCCGGAGCGGACGGCTTCGATGAGGTCCTTGAGGATCCTGCGAGCCTCGATCAACTGCTGGGGCGACATCCGTCGGGCCAGCGCCTCGAACGCCTGCAGGTCGCGCGTCATGCGGGGTTCCTGTCACTCAGGTACGCAGTCTGTCCGCTGATAATGTCGGACGCGCAAAGGGCGGACTTTACTACGCTCAGTCGCCCGCGGCGGCCAGGTCGGACACCCCCGCCAGGACGTCCAGGGCGATGTCGACGTTGCCCAGCGGCGCGGAGACCTGGAAGCCCCGGACGCAGGGGGCGATCGCCGCCATCGTCTCGCGGGCGATCTCGATGCCTGTGCGGCGGCCGTCCTCCTTGGTCGTGCAGCGGCTCATCCGCTCGAGGGTCGTCGCCGGGACCACCACGCCGGGCACCTCGTTATTCATGAACTCGGCGTTCTTGTAGCTCAGCAGCGGCCAGACGCCGGCGATGATGGGGATCCGGATCGCGTAACCGTCCACCTCGTCGCAGAACCGCCGCAGGGCGTCGGCGTCGAAGATCGGCTGGGTGATGGCGAACTCGGCCCCGGCGTCGAGCTTGCGGAAGTAGCGGTCGATCTCGCGCTTGCGGTCCACTGCGCAGGGGTTGGCGCCCACGCCGATGAGGATCCCCGTCGGCGGGTCGATCGGCGCGCCGGCCAGGTCGACCCCGCGGTTGAGGTTGGCGGCCATGCGGGTCAGGCCGATCGCGTCGACGTCGAACACGCCGGTGGCGTCGGGGTAGTCGCCCAGCTTGGGCGGGTCGCCGGTGATGATCAGGAAGTTCCGCAGCCCGGCGGCGTACCCGCCCATGAGGTCCGACTGCATGCCGATCAGGTTGCGGTCGCGGCAGCAGTAGTGCAGGACCGTCTCGATGCCCGCCTCCCGCTCGATGGTCAGGGCGGCGATCATCGGCGAGATCCGCGCGCTGGCGCGGGGGCCGTCGGGGATGTTGATCGCGTCGACGCCCGCCTCGGCGCAGCGGCGGGCCTTGGCCAGCAGGGCGCTCATGTCCGACGAGCGGGGCGGCAGCAGTTCGACCGACGTGACCAGCCGCCCGGCGGCCAGCTTGGCGGCGAAGGCGGACTTCTCGGCCGTCGGGATCACCTTGACGGCCGCCTCCTCCCGCCGGCGTTCGACGATCTCAACGTGGCGTTTGACCCCGCTGAGCGACTTGACGGCCTTGGCGGCCATGCGGATGTGCGCGGGCGTCGTGCCGCAGCACCCGCCGACCCCGCGGGCGCCCATCTCGATGAACCGCTTGGCGTACTCGGTGAAGTACTCCGGGCTGACCAGGTAGAGCATCCGCCCGCCGACCTGGCGGGGGAAGCCGGCGTTGGGCGCCACGAGGACCGGCTTGGTCGTCGCCGCCAGGACCTTCTGGAGAGCGTCGAAGGCCCCGGCCGGGCCGGTCCCGCAGTTCAGGCCGACCAGGTCGACGTTGGGGTCGTCGTGCAGGGCCCGCGCCACCGCCTCGGCCGGCGCGCCCATGATCGTTTCGGCGTGGTCGGCGACGGCGAACGACGCCGCCACCGGCAGCCCCGACGCCCGCGCCGCCGCCGCCGC
>JAAYZK010000130.1 GCA_012514895.1 Planctomycetota bacterium
GGAGCAGTTGCCTGTCCTGGGACGACATGCCCAGGTGTTCCAGCCCCAGCAGCGGGGCGGAGCGATCCAGCAGGCGCAGGACCACCGCCTCGCCGTGGAGCATCGGGATGATCGACACGCGGACGTCGACCTCGCGCCGGCCGATCCGCAGCTTGACCCGCCCGTCCTGGGGGACGCGCTTCTCGGCGATGTCCAGGTGCGAGAGGATTTTCAGGCGCGAGACGATCGAAGCGTGGAACTGGTTGACGTCGCGGGGAATGGCGACCTCCTGCAGCACGCCGTCAATGCGGAACCGCACGCGCAGGGAGGCTTCGAACGGTTCGATGTGCACGTCGGTCGCCCGCCGGTCGATGGCCTGCAGGAGAATCTGGTTGACGAACGTGATGATCGACGCGTCCTGGGCCGCCGCGTCGAGCTGGACGTCGTCGGACTCGGTCGGCACGTCGGCGACGGCCTCGCCGACGAGGACCTCGAGGGTGTCGGCCCCGACGCCCAGCAGGCCCGCGAGGCACCGGGCGATCTCGTCCGACGGCGCCAGGACGCACTGGACGTCGCAGCCGCACACCGCCCGCAGTTCGTCCACGCCCGCCAGGTCCAGCGGATGACTGGTGGCCACGCGGAGCACGCCGTCCCCGCGGGACAGCGGCAGAAGCTGGTACGTCAGAAGAAGCCTTGCCGGCAGCCGTCCCAGGACGTCCGGGGCGGGCGGGTGGACCCGCAGGTCCACCCGGTCCATCCCCAGCAGTCCGGCCAGGTAGTCCAGCAAGGCTTCCTCATCCATGCCCGACTCGGCCCGCAGGGCGCGGTCGAGGCTCTCGCCGGCGATGACGCGCGCGTGGACGGCCTGGGCCCGTTCGCTGCCGAGCCGGCCGTCCGCAACCATCTGCCGCAGTACCGCGTTCATCGTTCGCCTCGCCCAGGCAGGTCAGTCCAGCATGCCCCACAGGACCAGTTGAGCCTCCTGGCGGGCGTTGAGCACCTCGCGGAGGTCCTTCTGGGCCTGCTCCAGTTCCTTCTGGGCCTTGGTGCGGGCATCGCGGTAGCCCTTCATGGCCGCCTGGAGCTGTTCGGAGGTGGCGCCTTCGCTGGCGACGGTCTCCTGGAGCTTCTGACGTGCCTTGCCCAGTTCGCTCTCGTCGGCCGGCGCCTCGGGCCGTCGTCCGCCGCCGCGACCGGCGGCTTCACCGCGGGGGGCCGGGCCACCCATCATGCCCATTCCGCCGAAGCCCGCGGCACCGGCCCGCAGCGGCCGCTGCAGCGTCACGACCTTGTCGAACAGCGGCTGGACGGCCTGCCAGTCTTCCTGGGAGAACTTCAGTTCCTCGCGGATGCGTTCGTTCATCCGCTGGCGGAACTGCTCCATCCGCTGCTGACGTTCCTGGTCGTTCCCGCCGCGCTCGGGCCGCTGGCCGCGGTCGCCCTGTCCTCCGTCCTGGGCCATCAGCACGCCCCAACCCGACAGCACGATCACCGCCGTCAGGGTCACCAACGCCGTCCGAGACATCCTGCGTCGCATGGGATCTCTCCTTCCAATGCCTGTACGGCCCTGTCGCCGGAGCTACCCGCCCCGCGCGGGTCGGCCGTCCATACCGGTGACAACTGTAGCGCCGGCTTCATGAGAGGACGATGAGAAGGAGCAGGATTCCGGCCCCGCGGGCCCGGGAGGTGATTGTAAGCCCATTGCCTGCAGGCTGACACAACCCGCGATGGTTTGGGTGCGAATCCTCTTTCAGGCGCAGGCCGGGCCGTACCCCGTGAACAGAGAGACCGCCGGGACAGCCGTTTCGCCGGCAAGGTCGAGATTGCGCAAGCCTTGCCGGAAACGATGACTGGAGTGATCCCTGATCCGCGCCGGGAGGCTGTGCCGGCGGTGTTGGCCGAGATGCCGCCGGTCCGGCCGCTGACAGGCCTGACGGGCAGTTCCCCGCACCGCTCAGCAGAGCTTCTCTGCGCCGCAGTAGACCTCCTCGACGCGCAGTGCCGCCGCGGCGTGGCCGGGGTGCTGAGGCGGGTTCCAGGACTTCATGTCATCGAAGATCTCCCCGCGGGTGTGGTACTCCAGTGCCCCCTTGACCTGGTAGGCTTTGCCGGCGTGGGTGCGGAACAGCAGGGCTCCCTTGCTGCCGGCGAGGATGTTCCTGCGAGTTTTGTCGAAGTAGTTGTCGGCGACGACCAGCCGATCCTCGCCGAAAGCGCCGACGCACGTGACATAGATGATGTTGGGCGTGCCGTCGGGATTGACCGTCGCAAGGACCACCGGGCCGTTACGGTCTTCCCACGCCTGGCGGATGCTCTCGGGCAGTGCTGTCATCATGTTCTCCTTTCCGTTCAGCCCCGTCTGCGGCTCAGCGCACGGCCTGCGCCACGCACGCCAGCGCCTGCTTGATATCCTTGATCAACACGTCGGCCGGTTCGATGCCGATCGACAACCGGACGGTGTTCCTGCGGACGCCGAAGGCGGTTCGCCGTTCGGGCGGCAGGTAGAGCATCGTCGTCAGGTACGGGATGCAGATGAGCGATTCGGTCGCTCCGAGGCTGACGGCGTGGTAGATCGTGTTGAGAGCCGCGATGAACCGCTTTGCGTCCTCCTCGTCCTCGCCGACGTCGAACGCCAGCATGCCGCCGAACCCGTGCTGCATCTGCCGCGCCGCGACGTCGTGGCCGGGGCAGTCTTTCAGTCCCGGGTAGGCCAGGCGGGTGATCTTGTGCTGGCCGGCGAGGAACTCGGCGACCTTCTGCGCCCCTTCGGCCATGGCGCGGGCGCGGAGGTCGAAGGTCTTCAGCCCGCGATCCAGCAGAAAGGCTGAATAGGCGTCGAGCGTCGTACCGATGGCCTGGCGGGTGAACCACAGCAGATTGTAGTTCTCCTTGGAGCCCGCGATCGCGCCGGCCATGAGGTCGTTGTGGCCGCCGAGGGCCTTGGTGGCGCTGTGGACGACGAGGTCCGCGCCCAGGGCCAGCGGCCTCTGGTGGTAGGGCGTGGCGAAGGTGTTGTCGACGATGACCATGGCCCCGACGGCATCGGCCGCCTTGCGGACGGCGGCGATGTCGATGATCTTGCACAGGGGATTGCTGGGCGTCTCCAGGAAGATCATCCGCGTGTTGGGCCGCACGTGCTCGCCGAGCCTTTCGGTCTCGTCGGCGTTCAGCCAGGTGATCTGGACGCCGAGCCGTTCCAGGATCAGCGCGACCTTGTAATTGGCCCCGTAGGTATCGTGGAAGATCAGCAGGTGGTCGCCGGTCTTGAGATAGGTCAGGTAGGCCATCGTGCACGCGGCCATGCCGCTGGTGCAGACGACGCAGTCCTCCGCGCCTTCCAGGTCGGCGATCCGCCGCTCGACCTCGCGGACGGTCGGATTGTCGTCGCGATGGTAGGTATAGCCGTCGATCTCCCCGTCGGTGATCTGGCGGAGCACCTCGAAGGACAGGTATTCGTAGTTGACGGCGTTAACGATGGGCGTGACCATCGGCCGGTTGCCGTACGGGGTCAGGGGGTCGGGTGCCATGCGCCTGCTCATTCCTTTCTCGCCGATCGATTCACGAAAGCGTTTCCATGCGTTCGCGGCGACCGCCGGGTGTCTGCGTCCGTTCCGTCCACGGTGTTGCCCGAGAGACAGGTATTCTACACCGTCTTGATCTGCCAGTCTCCATCCGAGGTGGTCGAGCATTCCGCTGGCCGATACACAGACCAAGGCGGGCCCTCGATGCGCAGCCCCGCAGCACCCTCACGACCCGCACGGCCGGTGCCGCCGAGAGCTGTTTCGCCTCCGCCTGCGGCCGACGGCTTGCGGGAAGCGGCGACAGGGGCTAACGTTAGGAGAGAACGGAACTGATCGATCAAGCACCGGAAAGGCCTTGCGGCGATGACGGCGTGGCTGGAAACCCACCATGTGTGGCTGACGGTCCTGGCGGTGGCGTCGGTGCTGGCGTTCATCGGCAGCCTTGTGGCCGTGCCGATGATCGTCGCACGCATCCCGGCAGACTACTTCGCCCACCGCCGCCGGCCGGGCCGTCCGCTGGGGCGGCGGTGCGCGGGCGGATCACCCCTTGTCTGCCGAATCTTCAAGAATCTGCTGGGCGCGATTCTGCTTCTGGGGGGACTGGCGATGATGGTGCTGCCGGGCCAGGGCCTGCTGACGCTGTTCATCGGCCTGCTGCTGCTGGATGTGCCCGGCAAGTACCGCGTGGAGAAGTGGATCGTCTCGCGGCGGCCGGTCCGCCGCGCGGTCAACTGGCTCCGCCGCCGTGCGAAGCGCGAGCCGCTGCGGATCGAAGGGGTCGCTCCTGGCCGGTGAGCATTCCTGTCAGCGCTGTGCTCCAGGCCGCACAGGCAATAGGAAAGCGGTCTAAAGAAGAAAACGTTCGAGGAACAGCACGGTTGCCTGGTCGTAGTAGTCGCGGTTGCTCTTCTTGCGGAAGCCGTGTCCTTCGTCGGTGGCAAGGATGTACGCGACGGTGCCGCCGGCGGCGCGGATGACGGAAACCATCTGCTCGCTCTCGCTGGCCGGGACCCGCGGGTCGTTGAGGCCCTGGGCGATGAGCATCGGGCGGGTGATCTTCTTGACGTTCGTCACTGGAGAGACCTGCAGGAGGAACTCCCGCATGGCCGGATCGCGTTCGTCGCCATATTCGGCGCGGCGGAGGTCGCGGCGGTAGGCCTGGGTGTTCTCCAGGAAGGTGACCCAGTTGGCGATGCCGACGATCTCGACGCCCGCCCGCAGGCGGTCGTTGTAGTGGGTCATGCACGCCAATACCATGTAACCGCCGTAAGATCCTCCGGTTACAGCCACGCGTCCGGCGTCGAGCTCCCGGCGCCCGGCGATCCAGTCCAGCAGCGCGCCGATGTCGCGGACGGAGTCTTCGCGCAGGCGGCCGTTGTCGAGCAGGAGGAACGTCTTGCCGTAACCCGCGGAGCCGCGGACGTTTGGAACGAGAACGGCCATGCCCATCTCGCCGACCCAGTACTGGATCGCCGCCGAGAAGCCGGGTCGCGACTGACCTTCGGGTCCGCCGTGGATCTGGATGAGCACCGGATGCGGTCCAGGCCCGGCGGGGCGGTAGTAGAACGCGGGGATTCTCCGTGGGCATCCGTCGATCAGGTCGAACGTGGGATAGTGGATAAGTTCCGGTGCTGCGAAGCGCTCGGCAGGAAGGCCGGCGGTTTCGCTGAACGTCCACTGCGTCAGATCGCCCGCGGCGAAATCGAGGACGAAGACGTCGCCGGGCGCCCGCGGCATGGCAAGCATCAGGGCGAGGCGCGTATCGTCCGGGCTGAACTGCAGATGGCCGATCAGCCCTTCCGGCACCGCCGGGACCGGGCGCTCGGCGCCGGATGCGGTGTCCAGCAGGTGAAGACGGCTGTAGCCGTCCTCGTTGGTCGTCAGCGCAAGTACGGTTCCATTATGGGATAGCGCAAGATCGTCGACGTTCCATCCGAACTCGGCGACGATGCGAACGGCCCCGCCGGCCAGGTCGACGTGCCCCAGCCGCAGAAACTCGTTGTCGGCGTCGCTGCTGAAGAACACCCCGCCCCCATCGCGGGTGAACAGGGCCTTGCCGTAGGCGACGTGCTCGTCGGACGGCATCAGTTCGGTCAACCGGCCATCGGCGAGCTCGAGAATGTAAAGGTAGCACTCGTTGATACTGACGTACTTCCGGACCAGCAGGCGGTCGTCAGCGGGCGCCCAGTCAAGCACCTCCCAGAGCCCCTCGCGCTGGAGCACGGGCCGTGACCGGCCGTCCAGGCCGGCGACGTGCAGGTCGTGGTCCCGCCCGTTGCGGCCCGTGGTGTAGAAGGCGAAGCGGTCCCCGCGGTTGGACCAGCGGACGGCCCCGTGGCGGGAGCGGCCATCGGTGAGCATGCGGCACTCGCCGGTGTCGAGGTCGAGCAGGAAGATCTGGTAGAACTCCCCGCCGCCGACATCCCGCGTGAGCAGAAGGCGGTTGGTGCCGGGGTCAGGGCAGACTGTCGCCGAGGCGACCGGCTCATCGAAGAACGTGATCTGCCGCCGCATGCCCCCGGCCGTCGCCACGACGTGCAGTTGCTCGGTTTCGGCGAAGCGGGTCGAAATGACCACACCCTGGCCCGATGCCAGCCAGCCGGCCAGGCTGGCCGAGCGGACATTCTGGTACCGCGCGAGCCCCTGGCGGATGCGGTCGGGGATCTGAGGGATGCCCTCGATGATCAGGTTGCCCTTCTCGATCCGCGTCGATGATCCGAAGTCGATGTTCTCAGCCATTGTCATCTCCACGCAGGGCAACCGCGCCCGGCAGCCTTCAAGCTCGGCCGTCTAAAACGGGGACGCGGCGTCCCGCGACAGTTCGGTGTATCCTGCCGTGGAGATCAAGAGTAGCGAACCTGACGGGCGCCCGCAACGGGGCGAGGAGAACACGGGGCGCGGAGAACCGACGTGCGGAAGATCAGACCGGCGGAGTTCGTGCACAGGGTCATCAACACCCGTCCGACGGAGGCGGGACACGCCTAGAATTGGTCTGGAGGACGTGTACGGATGGTGACGCGAATGCGAGCCGGCGGGCCTGCCCGGCTGCTCGCGGCTCGCCAAGGGACCGGAGCCGGGGAAGGAGCAGGACTATGCTTCCCGTACCCGTTCGCAGAAGAAGAGGTTGGGAGGAGCCGCTTGCGCCCATGGAGAGGATGTTCGACCGTTTCTTCGGCCCCCTCTGGCCTGAAAAGACCGAAGAGGAACTCACCGGCGTCTACCCGGTCGACGTCCGCGAGGAAGAAGGCACCCTGATCGTCGACGCGGAGGTCCCGGGGTTCAAACGAGATGAGATCGAGGTCAGCATCGAGAACGGCATGCTGCACATCGTCGCCGAGCGCAAGCCCGAGGAGCACAAGGGCACCAGGCATCTCACCGAACGGCGCTACACCCGCGTGGAGCGTGCCTTCACGCTGCCGGCCGAGGTGGACGAGTCGAAGGTCCAGGCCAAGCTCGACAACGGCGTGCTGCACCTGGAGATGCCCGAGGTCGAGGAAAAGAAGGCCAGGCGGATCGAGGTGAAGTAGCGGTTCGGACCGGTCACGCAAGCCCCG
Source organism: Planctomycetota bacterium (assembly GCA_012514895.1). Lineage (GTDB taxonomy): Bacteria > Planctomycetota > Phycisphaerae > SM23-33 > FEN-1343 > JAAYZK01. The sequence continues at coordinate 7,055 of JAAYZK010000130.1, forward strand.
CTGCTTTCGCGGCATCGCTTCGAGAGGGTTCTTCCGCGATCGCGGGGGCCGCGCGGACGGCTCAAGGGTTCCGCGCGGACGGCCCCGTGCGGTTCGTGGACCGGTTCGACGTGCTCCTGCTGGACATGGGCAACACGTTCATGTTCGGCTGCGACCGCTTCAGCGAGGACGTCGCGGCCACGTATGCCGCTCTGGGCGGGCGGGCATTGTCGGCCGCACAGGTCCGCGGGGCGATCGACGCCCTCCACGCCGGCCTGCTCGCCCTCGGACGTTCCGGCGACCGGGACGACAGCTTTCCCCGCGTCGGCGAGCACCTGGCTGACCTGCCCGCGACGCGCGGCCTGCCGGCGGCCGAGCGGGACCTGCTGGCGCAGACGTTCGCCCTGCACGAGGTCGGGACGATCGGGCCTTTCCACGCCGACGTCCTGCGGCGCCTTGCCGAGACGCATCGGCTGGGAGTGATCTCCAACGTCTGGTCGGACAGCTGGGTTTTCGCCGCCGAGTTCCGCCGCGCCGGCATCGACGGGCTGTTCGACACGGTGGTGTTCTCATCCGATCACGGCAGCATCAAACCCTCCCTCCGCCTGTTCGACCGGGCCGTGGAGGCGATGGCATGCGAGCGTTCCCGCGTCGTCTACATCGGCGACAGCCTCAGCCGCGACGTCGCCGGCGCCGCCGGCGCGGGCATCGCGTCGGTCTGGGTGAACGCATCCGGCGCCTCGCGGCCGGGCGACGCCCCGCGGCCGGACCTGGAGATCCGCTGCCTGTCGGAGTTGCTGAAGGATGGGCCCCGGACGCAGTCTGGGGGGAGGTGAATCGCGACTGGCAGGAGGACCGGCGGTTCAGCTCACGCTGAGCGTATGCCGTCTGTCGCTGTCTGACCCGACCGTCCAGGCCCGGGCGGCATCGAAACGACACGCCGTGCCGAGGTCGTCGACGAAGCTGATCGTCTCGACGGAGATCGTCGCGTCGTTGACGGTGATGACCCTGACATCGAAGGACGGCTCGATGAACGATGCCGTCGATATCGACACAAGGCCGTTGTGGCGGAAGATCGTGTTGACGTGGTTGTGGCCGCTCAGTGCCAGCACGAGGTTCGGGTGGCGCCGTGCGAGGGCGGCCATCTCCGACACAAAACCGCCGCAGGGCCTGTGGATGTCCTCATCCAGTCCCGTCTGGGCCGCGGGAACAGGGTGCAGCGGGGCGTGCGTCATCAGCAGCACCGGCAGGGGGGTCTGCGTAAGGAAGACATCGAGCTGTTGCCGCTGACTGTCGAGGATCACCGGCCGCTGGGACAGACGCGTGTCCCAGTGGAACGGCACCTGGCAGTCGTGCCAGTCGTGATTCAGGACGAACACCCCGGCGTGCCCGAAAACGAGGCCGAAGGCTTCAGCGCTGCCCGCGAACCAGGAGCCGGCCTGGGCCTGCCACGCTGCAAAGGAATCCCGCCCGGCCAGGTCATGGTTGCCCAAGGCCAGATAGACCGGCGCGGGCAGGCTGCCGAACAGCCCGACCGCCGATGCGATCTCATCCTCGCTGCCATGATCGGTCATGTCTCCGCCGTGCAGAACGGCATCCATCGGGTGTCTGCTCATCCATCGCCGCAGGTGCTCCACAAGCGGTTCCAGCAGGTCGGGCCTTCTGGGCTGCTGGCAGAAGCCGTCCGGTGATGCTCCCAAGTGGGTGTCGGCCATGACCAGCAGTCGCGTCGATTCCATGTCTGCCCGGGGTCCCTTCGTCTCATGGCGTGCGCCGCGCGGGGGCGTGCCCGCCGGTGAGTATAGCTTCGCCGGGCGGATGTGCAAAACCCGCTGGACTGCCGTTGACGTCCGTCGTATCGTTACGGGCCGGTGTAACTATGCCCATTACGTTGGACACCCGTCGTGGACTGATCGAGCAGTATGTTCCACTGGGTCTGCACGTCGTCTGGCGGCTGGTGCGCAACGGCCTGCCTTTCGAAGAAGCCCTCAGCTACAAGGCGGACATCTACTGCTATACCGTTCTCTACGACGGCAAGGTCCTGCCGGACCATCCGCCGCAGGGGTGGCGCTGCGAACCGTGGGAACAGGCATCCGCCGCGCTGGAAGCCATCTTCAACCGGCGGGCCGGCGACGCCGACTCATCCGCCTTCGAACGCGAGGGCTACGAGATCCTGCGCCCGCTGCTGGAGCCGGCTTTCCAGCGCGACGTCGACCGCTGGCCGCGGGTGGAGGATCGTCCTTACGGCTTCTTCACGTACAACATTACCGACCGGTGGATCCCTGGCCGTACCATGATCGGGCTTCACCTGGGCAATCCCTTCGCGCCGGCCGGTCCCCTGGCCGATCTGCCGGCGCGGGCCCGCGAGCTGCGCAGACTCGTCGACGATGCTGCGCAGGCGTGGGCGCAGGAGCATCCGGAACGGCCGGCGGTGGAGTTCATCGGCACGGGAAGTTGGCTGAATGACGTCCCGCCGTTCACGAGCCTCTTTCCCCCTGAATGGAGCGCCTCGGCCCGTCCGTTCCCGCGGCTGGTCCCCGGCAAGGGCTGGTGGGGCCAGTTCATCGACCGTCGCGGGGGCTACCATCGCCGCAACGGCGACCACCTCCGCCGCACCGGGCGTTTCCCGCACCCGGTCCTCAACTGCACCTGCTCGCTTGACGCCCTGCGGTGGCACTTGGCCGAGCGGTTCGGCGTGTAGAGCCCGTGATGGGAGCCGTCCATGAAAGCCGTCCGATTCGACACTGAATGGGTCGAGTCGCCGCCGCGGACGCTGCTGCTGCCGGAGACGGGATACGAAGGCGCCGACCTGCCCAACGTCCCTTCGGTCGCCGGCCCCGCCCCCGGGCGCGTCCGTCAGCTTCGCGACCCGGCGATCTACGCCGAGTGCGGGCGGACGTATCTGCTGTATGCCGTGGCCGGCGAAAGCGGCATCGCCATCGCGGAGCTTGTGCCCTAGATCAGCGGCCCGCCCATCGCGACGGCCCCCGCGAAGTGCAGCAGTCCGACCGATGCCGCATCTCCCGGCGGCTTCGCCCGCCGCAACGCAGTACCCGTCCAGTGAACCCCATCTGGTGACCGTCCGCCGTGCTCCCGATGATTCGGCCATGCAAGGAGACCACGCATGGCCAAGGGCAAGCAGCGGGATGGACGGCGGGAGGCACGGTGGCGAGGGATTCTCGCCGAGCAGGAATTCAGCGGTCTGGGCGTCCGCGCCTTCTGCCGCATGAAAGGCGTGCGGGAGACGCCAGGCACACCGGCGGTACAGCCACTGGCGGTTCTTCGATCGGGACTCATCACCGAACAGCTCCCGATACTTCTCACGCAGCTGCCCCGGCGTCATGAACTCCAGGGCGGCCAGTTCCTTCTGCAGCTCTCTCTCACTCATCATGTGACCGTTCTCCGTAATCATCTTTGTAGGCAAAAGGTTCTCGGCTGCGTTAACCGCCGGGTCACATTGAGCGGTCTTTGGGCGAAGGGCTCAAGGCCCTGTCCCGCAGATACTTAGAGTTCTTTGGCGGCGAAGGTTTCAGGCGGGACAGGCCCCGCGAGAGGATGGCGGCGACCTCGTTCCGCCGGTCGCGGACGCTCATGTTCGACGGCTTCGATGGATCGTGACGACGCAATCGCGGACTCCTTCCGAGGGGGCAGGGGCATCATCTCCCTCTACCGTATCCGTCCGGTGAACCGCATCTGGTAACCGCC
>JAAYZK010000131.1 GCA_012514895.1 Planctomycetota bacterium
GTCGTCCTGATGACCTCCGGCGAGCACTACGGTGCGGTGCTGAACAAGGCCTTCGACTTCGAGCGGTACCTGGATGTCCTGGCGGCCGACGGGCTGAACCTGACGCGAACGTTCGCGGGGACCTACCGCGAGCTGCCGGGCGAATTCAGCATCGCCGACAACACGCTGGCTCCGGCGGCGGAGGCGTTTGCGTGCCCCTGGCAGCGCGTCGACGACGCCGGGGGGTTTCGCCGCGGCGGGCGCTTCGACCTTCAGCAATGGGACGAGGCGTACTTCGACCGCCTCCGGACTTTCCTCGCCGAGGCCGCCCGGCGGGAGATCGTGGTCGAACTGGTCCTGTTCTGCTTCATGTACAACGACGACCTGTGGCACTACAGCCCCATGCATGCCGACAACGCCGTCTCGGGCGGCGGCGCGGGCTCGCGGCTGGACGTCTATGCCCCGCCGGCCGACAACCCGCTGATCGGCGTGCAGGAGGCCCTCGTCCGCAGGATCGTCACCGAACTGAACGCCTTCGACAACCTCTACTACGAGATCATCAACGAGCCGTACTGCTTCTTCGACCACACCGCGGCGGCTGCCTGGCAGCACCGCATGGTCGACGTCATCGTCCGGACGGAGCGGTCGCTGCCCCATCGCCACCTGATCGCGATGAACGTGGAGAACCGGGCGATGCGGGTGGCGGACCTGCACCCGGACGTCTCGATTGTGAATTTCCACTACGCCGAGCCCGAGGCGGTCCTGGGTAACTACCACTGGAACCGTGTGATCGCCGATGACGAGACGGGATTCAAGGGGCAGGCCGCCGCACCGTATCGCCGCGAGATGTGGGCGTTCATGTTCGCCGGCGGGGGGGTGTTCAGCCACCTGGACTACTCGTTCACGGTCGCGCATCCGGACGGCACGGCTCCGATCATCGGGGAGACCCCGGGCTTCGGCTCGCCGGCGTGGCGGCGCGAGGTGGCCGTCTGCAGGCAGTTCATGGAGGGCCTCGACCTGCCCGCCATGGCGCCGCACAACGAGGCGGTCCGCTTCCACGGCGGCGACAGCGAGACGTGCCGCGTCCTGGCCGACCCGGGTCGCACGTACGCCGTCTACGCCTGGGGGGGCAAGCGGGCGATGCTGGCCCTCAGCGTGCCGGGCGGCCGGTACCGGGCCACGTGGATCCGCCCGGCCGACGGGAAGATCCTCCGCGAGGAGACCTGCGACCTCCAGCCGCCCGCCAGGCCCTTCACCTCGCCGGTCTACGCCGAGGACATCGTGCTCAAGCTGGTGCGCACGTAACCGTCACGCCTCCACAGGCTCAGCCTTCCCGCTGCGGACTGATCGGCGGAGGCGCCGCGATTACCCCTCCACAGGCTCGGCCTTCCCGCTGCGGACTGATCGATAAAATGCGTCGGCGACGCGGACGGCCTGGAGGATGTCGTTGACGGAGACCAGCGGGGGGCGATCCTTCCGCACGGCGTCGGCGAAGTCGTTCAGCCACGCCCAGGCCATGTGGCCGCAGTAGCCGGGAATCGCCCGGGAATCGATGCGGAGGCGCCGGCAGCGGTCGGCCTGGGGCACCGACTCGTGCTCGCTGACCAGCAGCAGTTCATCGGTGACGCCCTCCCACGCCGGCGCCCAGACGGCGTCGCCCCGCGTGCCGCGCAAGGTCACGGCGATGTCGCGGGCGCCCGGGTACGAGGCGGGCAGGCTGTAGCTGATGTCGAGGATCGCCGTGGCGCCGCCGTCGAACGTCAGCAGCGCCTGGGCGTTGTCCTCGATCCGGCGCGGCGGATCGCCCACGGGGCCGTTGACCACGCCGGATACCCGCACGACCTCGCGGCCGGTCATCCAGCGGAAGTAGTCGATCCAGTGCACGCCGAGGTTCCACATCGGCCCGCCGCCCTCGCCCGCCTCGAGCATCCACAACTGCTTGTCGCGGACGTACCGCCAGGCCCCGCCGGCATTGAGACGGCCTTCCATGGCGGTGATTGTCCCCAGCAGCCCCGCGTCGACGGCCTTGCGGATCTCGGCGGTGACCGGGTGCGTCCGCCAGCAGTAGGGGCTGGAGATCTTGATCTTCGGGTGCCGCCGCGCCGTCTCGACGATCGCCTCGGCGCCCGCGACGTCCGCGCAGCAGGGCTTCTCGACGATGACGTGCTTGCCCGCGGCGGCGGCGTCGGCGACGGCCTGGGGCATGCGGCTGTGGGGCAACCAGAGGATCACGACGTCGATGTCGTCTCGCTTCAGCAGGGCGTGGTAGTCCGTCGTGGTCTGCAGGCCGAAGAAGGCCTTCTCTTCGGCCAGAAAGGCCTCGTCGGCCTCGGCGACGGCGATGGGGCGGTAGGCGTCCAGGTGGGACCACAGCGGGTGGTACCACCGCGCGTGCTGGTGGTGCAGGCCGACGATACCCAGTCCAAGCGGTCGTGTCATGGGGCGGTCTCCGGGGAGCGGCAGGGTTGCGTGTCTTCGTGCGCGATGCCGTGCAGCAGCAGCGACACCACGTGGTCGGTCCGGTCGGCCAGGACTTTGCGGCCGGTCGCCGCGGGACCCAGCAGCAGGCCCAGCGTGTACTGGTTGGAGAAGAAGAAGAAACACAGGGCGAAGATGCTGATCAGCAGTTGCGTGACGTCCACGCCGGCGCGGAACCGCCGGTCCGCCTGGCCCTTCTCCAGCGCCAGGCGCAGGGCCGTGATGACCGGCGCCTTCTGCCCGCCCAGCGACAGCGTCGCGGCGGTGCGGCCGTCCTGGAGGTTCTCGTAGCAGATCAGCCGCACGAACGCCGGGTGGTCCGAGAGGAACTGGTAGTAGCGCCGCACGAGCGTGGCCAGCAGTTGCTCGACGGGCAGGAGCATGGAGCCCAGTTCGACCTCCAGCGAGAAGAACTGCGCGTAGACCACGTGCAGCGCGGCGGCGTAGAGGGCCTCCTTGGAGCCGAAGTAGTGGTAGACCAGCCGCTTGTTGAGTCCGGCCCGCGCACAGATCTCCTCCAGCGTCGCCGTCTCCGGTCCGCGGGCGGCGAAGATGTCGATGGCGGCGTCCAGGAGCCGCCGACGGCTGTCGGCGGCGCCCCGGCGGCGGGGCCGAGCGGCGGCGTTCTGGCGGCGGGTCTGGGCCATGGGGCCAAGGTAACCGGATGGTTACCTGTTGTCAACGGAAAGGCAAGATCTGTGCTCCTTTCGGCGAGTTGGACTTGTGTCCGGCCGGCGGCCGTGATAGGATGCCCGGCCGACAACCTGTTTCTCATGGAGTGTGCAGCGATGGGTGAGCCGATCAAGGTGGTCGTCACGGACTACATCGAGGCCGACCTGGAGTGGGAGGCGGCCGAACTGGCGAAGCGCGGCGTCCGGTTCGAGTGCCACCAACTGAAGGGCGCCACGGAAGACGAGGTCATCGCCAGGACCCGCGACGCCGATGTCGTCGTGGTCAACATGGTGAAGATCACCCCGGCGGTCATTTCCGGGTGGGAGCGGTGCAGGCTGGTGATCCGTCACGGGGCGGGGTACGACAACCTCGACGTGCCGGCGCTGACCGCCGCGGGGATCGTGGCCGAGTACGTGCCCGATTACTGCCGCGACGAGGTGGCCGAGCACGCCATCGCGCTGCTGTTCGCCTGCGCGCGGAAGGTCGTCTGGAGCCGCAAGGTGCTCGACGACTCGGTCGCCCGCGGCGAGTGGGACTTCCGCCCGGTCGTGCCGATGTTCCGCCTGGCCGGCACCACGCTGGGCATCGTCGGGTGCGGGCGGATCGGCAGCGCCGTGCTCGAAAAGCTCCGCCACTTCGGCATGAAGTTCCTCATCTGCGACCCCTACCTGTCGCCCCGGCGCAGGGATGACCTGGACATCGAGACGGTCAGCCTCGAGACGGTCCTTCGCGGCAGCGACTTCGTCACGCTGCACACGCCGCTCAACAACGAGACGCGCTACCTGATGAACGCCAGGACCATCGCGATGATGAAGCCCTCGGCGTACCTGATCAACTGCTCGCGCGGCGGGATGGTCCACACCGGCGACCTCCGCGACGCCCTGCTGGCCGGGACGATCGCCGGGGCGGCGATCGACGTCTACGAGAAGGAACCTCCGCGGCCGGACTACCCGCTGCTGGGGCTGGACAACGTCGTGCTCACCCCGCACCTGAGCTGGTACAGCAAGGATGCCGAGCGGACCATCCGCGAGAAGATCCTCCAGGATATCACCATGTTCCTCGACGGGGCGGGCCCGCGGATCCCGATCAACCCCGAGGTCCTCCAGGGGCGAAAGGAAACCAGACGCCATGGCTGAACGGATCACCAGAGTCAACGGCCCGCTGCCCGGACCCCGCGGGGCCGAACTGTTGAAGGAATGGCACCGCTACGAAGCCGACACCACGGGTTTCCAGGCCCCGGTCGTGTGGGACAGCGCCTCGGGCGTCATCGTCACCGACGTCGACGGCAACCGCTACATCGACTGGACCAGCGGCGTGCTGGTCACCAACATCGGCCACTGCCACCCGGCGCTGGTCAAGGCGGTGCAGGGCGCCGTCGCCAGGCTGATCAACAACTACGAGTGCCCTACCGAGGCGCGGGTCCGCGCCGCCCGCGACCTGGTCAACCACCTGCCGGGCCATCTCGACCGCTGCTTCTTCATGACCACCGGCAGCGAAGCCACCGAGGCGTGCACGCGGATCATGAAGCGCAAGACCGGCTGCTTCGAGGTGATCGGCTTCCACGGCGGCTTCCACGGGCGGACCTACGCGGGGGCGTCGGTCGGCGGGATGACCGGCCCCAAGCGGGGGTACGGCCCGACCATGCCGGGCGTCATCCGCGTGCCCTACCCGTATCCCTACCGCAGCAGCGTCGGCGGCGGGGATGCCGGCCTGGTCGACTACTGCATGACGATGCTCGAAGAGGCCGTCCGCGCCAACTCCACCGGCTCCCTGGCGGGCCTGCTGGTCGAGCCTTACCTCGGGGCGGCCGGGTTCATCTTCCCCCCCGACGGCTACCTGCCGGCCCTGGAGGCATGGGCCCGCCAGAAGGGCATCCTCTTCGCCCTCGACGAGGTCCAGAGCTCTTACGGGCGGACCGGTACGATGTGGGCGATGGAGCATGAGAACCTCACGCCCGACCTGGTCGCCATCGGCAAAGGCATCGGGTGCGGCATCCCCACGGCGGCCATCGCGGCCCGCCGCGAGGTCGTCGGCGTGCTGGGCAAGGGCGAGATGAGTTCCACCGTGGGCGGCAACCCCGTCTCCAGCACCGCCGTCTCGGCGATCCTGAAGGTGATGGACGGCGAGAACCTCGTCGCCAACGGCGTGAAGATCGGCGCCATCCTGAAGAAGCGCCTCCTGGAGATCCAGGACAGGTCCCGCTACCTCGGCGACGTCCGCGGCCGCGGGATGGTGATGGGCCTGGAACTGGTGACAAACAAAACCACCAAGGAGCCGGCGCCGGACCTGACGAAGCAACTGATCTGCCGCTGCGCCGAATACGGCCTGCTGATCGGCTCGGTGGGCATCTACGGCAACGTCATCCGCGTCGCCCCGCCGCTGGTGATGAACGAAGCGGAGGCCCACGAGAGCCTCGACATCATGGAGCGGGCGCTGCTGAGCCTGCAGGATTAGCCCCATGAGCATCACACCGGCCGACATCCGCAACGCCGTCGCCGCCCGCCTGGACGAGGCCCGGCAGTTCCTGGCCGACCTGATCGCGACCCCGTCGCTGAGCGGTGAAGAGGCGGCGGCGATGGACCTGGCCGCCGACGTCTTCGCGCGGGTTGCCGAAGTCCAGCGGGTGCCGATGGACGACGCCCTGCGCGGCGACAAGGACTACAGCGACGTCATCGGCGGCATCGCCTATACCGGCCGCGACAACCTCCGCGTGGTCCTCCCGGGCGCCGGCGCCGCAAAGAGCCTGCTGCTGAACGCCCACATCGACACGGTTCCGCCCAGCCAGGGCCAGGAAGCCCCCTTCGAGCCGCGGCTCATCGACGGCGCCCTGTGGGGGCGCGGGAGCTGCGACGCCAACGGCCAGGTCGCCACGGCTTTTCTGGCGATGGCGGCCCTGAGGGAACTGGGCGTGTCTCTCGGCGGCGATCTCATCGCGCACGTGGTCGTCGAGGAGGAGAACGGCGGGAACGGCACGCTGGCGATGGTCCGGCGCGGCGAGAAGGCCGCCGGGTGCGTCGTGCTGGAGCCGACGGAGCGCCGGATCCTCACCAGTATCCGCGGGGCGATCTGGTTCCGCATCGGGCTGCGGGGCCGTCCGGGCCATTCCGGCAAGGCCGGCACGACGCGCAGCGCGCTGAAGATGGCCATCCGGGTCATCGAGATCCTCGAAGGCTACCACGCACGCCTTCTGGCCGCCTCGCGGGGCGATCCGATGTTCGACAAGTTCGAGAACCCCATGCCGTTGACGATCGGCAAGCTCCACGCGGGCAACTGGGCCGCGACGGCTCCCGGCGAGGCGGTGCTGGAGGGTGTGCTGGGGCTGCTGCCCAACACCACCGCCCGGCAGGTGATGGACGGGCTGACCGACGCGATCCGTCGCGAGGGCGGGCCGGACATCGCCGACAACATGGACATCCGGTTCACGTACCGCCACGACGCCTCGGTCTGCCCGGCGGACCACCCGTTCGTGGCGGCCCTGGCCGAGGCGGTCCGCGGCGCGGGCGCCGAGGCGTCCGTCGACGCGATGACCGCCTCGTGCGATGCCTGGCTCTATAACAACCAACTGAACATCCCCACCGTCGTCTTCGGCGGCGGGTCGCTGTCGGTCGCCCATTCCAACACGGAACACATGCCGATCGCCGAGCTGGCGGCGGCGGCCGAGACGCTGGCGGCGCTGGCGGTGCGGTGGTGCGGTGCGGAGGAACGATGCTAGCACTGGTCAAGACACAGAAGGGGGTCGGACACCTGGAACTCCGCGACGTGCCGGTTCCCACGCCGGGCGACGGGGAGGTGCTCCTGAAGATCCTCGGCGCCGGCGTGTGCGGCACCGACATTCACGTGCGGGACGACAGCTTTCCCTACTGGCCCCCGGTGATCCTCGGCCACGAGTTCGTCGGCGAGGTGGTCCAGGCCGGCAAGGGCGTTTCGCTGGCGGCCGTCGGCGACCGCGTCGTCGGCGAACCCCACACCCGCGCCTGCGGACACTGCCCGATGTGCCGTACGGGCAACATCCAGATCTGCCCGAGCAAACGATCGCCGGGGTGGGGGATCGACGGGGCGATGACGGAGTACCTGGTCATGCCCCAGCACCTGCTGCACCGGCTGCCCGACAGCGTGTCGAACCTCGCCGGCGCGGTCATCGAGCCGACGGCCAACGCGGTGCACGACGTGCTGGAGCGGGCCGGCGTGGTCGGCGGGGACTTCGTCGTCGTGATCGGCCCCGGCCCGATCGGCCTGCTGGCGGCGATGACGGCCCGGGCGGCCGGGGCGCGCGAGGTGGTGATCCTCGGCACCAGCGCCGATGAGGCGGTCCGCCTGTCCAAGGCGCGCGAGCTGGGGTTCACGCAGGTGGTGAACGTGCAGAAGACCGATGCGGCGGCCCTCGTGGCGGACCTGACCGGCGGTGTCGGCGCCGACCTGGTCGTCGAGTGCAGCGGGTCAGCCGGCGGCGTGGCCTCGTCGGTGGCGCTGGCTCGCAAACGCGGGCGCATCTGCGTGATCGGGCTGGTCGCCGCCGACCCGGTGCCGTTCCCGTACAAGGCGGCGTCGTTCAAGGTCCTCGACGTCCACTTCTGCCTGTCGACCAGCTACACCAGTTGGAACCGCGCCATTGACATGGTGGCGGCGGGGCTGATCGACGCCGAGGCGATCGTGACGCACGCGCGGCCGCTGACGGAATGGGAGGCGGTGTTCGAGGCCATCGACCGTCAGCAGGCCATCAAGGCCGTTCTGATTCCCTGATCTTCTGCGGAGAATACATCATGTCACAGGGCAACACCGTCGGATTCGGCCTGCTGGGGGCCGGGCTGATCGCGCCGTTCCACGCCAAGAGCATCCAGGCCGCTGAGGGTTGCGAACTGATTGCCGTGGCCGACATGAATGCCGAACGGGCGGCCAAGTGCGCCGACACGTTCGGCTGCGAGGCCGTCTCGAGCCTCGAAGACCTTCTCGGCGACGACCGCATCGACGTCGTCTGCATCCTGACGCCCAACCACCTGCACCACGACGCGGCCGTCGCGGCGGCAAGGGCGGGCAAGCACGTGCTGACCGAGAAACCGCCGGCCATGAGCCTCGCCGAGACCGACGCGATGATCGCCGCCTGCCGCGAGGCCGGCGTGCACCTGGGCGTGGTCCTGCAGTGCCGCGTCCGCAAGCCCATCCAGGCGATGCGCCGGGCGATCGCCGAGGGGCGGTTCGGCCGGCTGATCCACGCCGACGTCTACATGAAGTGGTTCCGGGCGGCGGACTACTACCGCATGGACCCCTGGCGGTCGAGCCGCCGCAGCGGGGCGGGCGTGACGATCCAGCACGCGTTCCACTACATCGACCTGGTGCAGTACCTCATGGGACCGGTGACGGAGGTGTCGGCCCGGATGACGAACATGGCCCACGGCGACGTGGACCTGGAAGACACGCTGGATGCCTCCCTGACGTACGCCAACGGCGCGCGCGGCGTCGTCGTGGCCTCGACGGCGATGTGGCCGGGCGCGGATGTGCGGATCGAGATCAACGGCAGCGACGGCGCCGCGGTCATGGCGGGCGAGCGGATGGAGCGATGGCAGTTCCGCCAGGAGCGCGACGGGGACGAGGCCATCCGCGCCCTGGGGCGGGGGGCGGTCGCCACGGCGGCCTCGGGGCCGGCGGACTTCGATTTCGCCGACCACCAGGTCGTCATCGAGGCCATGGCGGAGGCCGTGCGCGGGCGGGGCGAACCGTTCATCGCGGCCCCCAGCGCGCGCAAGACGCTCGAGATCGCCCTGGCGATGTACCAGTCCGCCGCACGGGACGTGCCGGTGCGCCTGCCCGTCGAGGACGATCCAACTATTTGGAAATAAGGCGGTTCCATCAGTTCGTTCCCCGGGCTCGCCTGGTGGCGGCCCGGGTGTCGCCGGTTCGCCGCGACCGGTGGCGCCCCAGAGACCGGGAAGGCAAGTCTTTTTTCTCCTTGGCGCAGCACGCGCTTAGGATATAATCGATTCTGGAGCCTGGGAGAGGGACTCTCCTTTCCCCCTGTTATCGTACAAGAGCCAGCCGGAGTTCTGCCGCAGGAGGGTTCTCCGCAACGGGCTGGGCGCGAATGCGCCTCCCGCCGTTGATCGGCGGCGCAGTCCGGGTCCCGACTGGACTATCGCTTGTCAGAACGAGCGATCTGTTTCGCTCGATCTTTTCTCTGAAGCCCACGCCGTAGAGTGGGCGATTCTTTGACAGGAGAGGGTGAATATGAAGACGTTGAGCTTGCTGGTTGTTTTGGCGCTGGTGGCTTCCGGCGTCTCGGCAGCGGTGATCGAGGATTTCGAAGGGTACGAGATCGGCGCTGCGTTCCAGGGCGGCACCATCGCGGCCGACCCGGACAACGCCGCCAACAAGGTGCTGTTCCTGGGCAAGTCCCAGTCGGCGGTCATCGCGCTTTCTGGCGGTGCCTCGGCGGGTATCCTGAGCATGGACATCTTCGACATGGGCCTGGTGGCCAGCGGCCCGTACGGCCCGCGGTGGGGCATGGACGGCACCATCCAGGACAGCGCCATCAGCATCATCCACAAGGGCTTCCTGAACGTCGCCAATGGGTATGGCATTGGCAAGCAGCCGACCGAAGGACGCACCAGCAGCTGGTTCTCGCCTCGCTTCTACGGCGGACCGCGGATGGTCGACCAGCTCTACGTCGCGCCCAACCCCACGGCTGATCCGCCCGTCGAGGAAGTCCTGGCTGACGGCGACTGGGCCAACTGGACGTTCACCGTCCCCGCCAACGGCAACAACTGCTACGTCGCCCGTGCCGGTAGCTTCGGCAGCGGCCAGTACCACCAGGGCGCGCCGGTCGGCCTGATCGAAGGCGCCTGGTTCTTCGGCGGCAGCTCGGACAATCTGGCCGGCGTCTACGTGGACAACGTGGCTTTCGCCGTCCCCGAGCCGGCCACGATGGGCCTGCTGGCCCTGGGCGGGCTGGCCCTGATCCGTCGTCGTCGTGCGTAAGACGACCTGACGGCTCCAAGACGCACTCATGAGGGAGAGGCGGATCGCGTGAGGGTCCGCCCCTCCCTCTTTCATGCGCGCCGGGCCCGTCAGCCCTGCCGGCGGGCGAGATAGATGGTGTTGGTCTGGACCGCGTCGAAGAGGGGGTTGGTGAAGGTGACGGGGATCGCCTCGGCGTTGTCGAAGACATCCCTCAGCCGCCCGGTGAAGCCGTTATCCGGGCTCTCGGCCGACCAGATCGCCAGAACGCCTCCCGGCTTCAGGCAGCGGCCGGCCGTCCGGAGCCCGTCGGGTGTGTAGAATGGCGCATGCGAAGGCGTCAGCAGGTGCCGAGGCGAATCGTCGATGTCGACGAGGATGGCGTCATAGGCCTGGCCGTCACCTCCGCAGGCTTTGAGGAACGCGAAGAAATCGCCTTCGATGATCCTGGCCCGCTCATCCTGCCCCAGCGGCGCCGCCAGGGGCACCAGGCCCCGCCTGAACCACTGGACGACGGCCGGGAGCGACTCGACCACCGTCACCGACGCCACCCCGGGCGTATCCAGTGCGGCCACCGCCGTATAGCCGAGCCCCAGGCCGCCGATCAGCACTTCGCGGGCCGAGCCGTCCACGCGCGCCAGCGTTTCGACCGCCAAGGCCACCTCGGACACGTTGACCAGGCTGGACATCAGCAACTGGCCGTTGAGCAGTACCTCGTGGATGTCCACGTCGTCGAATGCCGCCGCACGCCTGCGGCGCAGCGTCAACTGTCCCAGTGGCGTTGCACTGCGGTCCAGTTCGCTCAGCGTCGGCGTCATCAAAGGCCTTTATCCTGAACGGCAACAATATGCCACCCAGTCCCCAAGACGACGCTGCCGCCGCCTGAACTCAAGCGCCTCGTCTCCGCGGGGGGTGACCAGGCTACGCAAGGGACGTCACGGCCTGCGTCTGCCGGGAGCGATTGACGGCTTCAAGCAGATGCTTGATCAAGTCCCGCCGCTTCTCGACTTGCCCTCGATAGGACGGGTTGCGCGTCCGTCGCAACTCACTATAGGCGCTGTCCAGCTCCGCGTGCAGCAATTCGTCCATCAGGGCCAGTTCGTCGTCGTTGATGACAAGAGTCCGGTCCATGCTCCGGTCCTCCGAGATCGTAGGTCGATCTACGGAATTATAGGCCTTCCATACCCCCCCAGCGCCCCCGGGAGGGCATGGCGTGAAAGGAAGCCGCACAGGCAGCAGGTGGACCGTCCAAGAAGAGGACTTACTTCCTTTTCTTCTTGGTCTGACGGGCTCTTCGGGCGGTCTTGCCGGCCGAGGTCTTGGCCGTCTTGGCTCTCTTGGCTTTCTTGGCGGTCTTGGGCGCGGCGGGCTTGGCGGCCCGGGCGGCCATTGCGACCGACGTGCGGGGACGGCGCTTGGCTTCGGCTACGCCTTTCCGTTCCATCATCGACCGGACGTCCGAGGTGGACATGCGGCGCAGCGCCACCAGCGAGGAGCGGTTATCGCCCGTCGGCTTGGCGATGCCCTGTTCCCAGGACTGCACAGCCGCGGCGCTGACATCCACCAAGGCCGCCAGTTGCTGCTGCGTGATCCCGTGACGGCCCCGAAGCTTCTTGATCAGCCCCGGCGACATCCGGGCGGACAGGAGGTCTTTCTCGGCCACTTCCAACTTGCCCCTGGCCTGGACCGGACGTGCGGACTGAACCTTTCCCAGTGTTCGCGTGAGCCGCTGGACGTCATTCTCAAGCGACCTTACCTGGCGGGACAGGGCCCGAACCTGCTCATGGACCGGCTCCAGCGCCGGCCGGACCTCTTTGTGGACCAGCCGTCCGATCTCCGATTTCAAGGTCTCTTCAATCTTTCCCATAGGGACTCCCATTTCTGGTCGGCGCCTGTTCGGTAGCCGAGGGCTCAGGCGCCGAAGGCATTGTTCTCCGTAACTCTAGTATCTTATGCAGGACACTGCCGAGAGGCAAATGCGAATCGAATTCGGGGGGACAGATTCTCAGGCGCCGATGCCGAAGACCGTAACACTGAACACGACGAACAGGACATAGATGATCAGCAGGGGTATGCCCTGCCACCGCCGGAACCGGTCGCCGGGCATGAAAATGAAGGCCCGGAACAGGATCAGAACCAGCATCATGACGGGCAATAGCAGCCGGAAGAACACGGGTTCGACGGCCAGCGGCGTGGCGGTGGCCGAGGCGCCCACCACGAACAGGACGTTAAGAATATCCGCGCCGATGACGTTGCCCACCAGCAGTTCCTGGTGGCCTTTGATCACGCTGGCGATAGCCGTCACCAACTCGGGAAGCGACGTGCCGAAGGCCACGAGCGTCACGGCGATGACGGGCTCGGGAACGTGATTCCGGCGGCAGATCTCCCCCGCCGACCCCACCAGCAGCTCCGAGCCGAGCACCACCAGCGTCAGGCCGACCAGTAACGCCAGAAGCGAAGCCAAGACCATCCGAAGCAGACGGTTAGGTGATAAGGCGACCGCAGCCTCCTGCGGCACCAGCTCGGGCTTTTCCCGAGCCCACCGTACGGAAAGCACCATATATCCCACCAGCAGCCCCAGCAGGAGCAGCCCAACGCCGCGGCCGATGCGGACGTCGGCCATGTCGCCTGAGACCGCCCAACTGATCAGGGCGACCGCCACCAGCAGCGCCCCCGAGCCGAGCTGAATCCACCCGTGGCGGTTGAGGATGAACCGGTCCTTCCGCAGGGCCGTCAGCGTGCAGCACAGGCCGAAGATCAGGGCGGTGTCGCAGATGATCGACCCGACCGCGTTGCCCAGCGAGATGCCGGCCTCCCCGCCGATGGCGGCCCGGACCGAGACGACCGCTTCCGGGGTGGTCGTGCCCAGCGAGACAATCGTCGCCCCGATCAGGATCGTGGACATCCCCGCCGCCCGCGCGATGCGCACGGCGGCGTCGACGAGCCGGTCGGCACCGAACAGCAGCATCGGGATCGACGCGCAGACGAAGATCCACAGCAGCGGATCGGCCGCGGCGGTGAACCAGGGTTCCGGCAACAGCGCCGCCGGCGACACCGGAAGCGGTAGTCGGGTGACGGTCGTCGTCATGCTGCAGGCGGCTCAGCGGTCGCGGCGCTGCCGCATCCCGTTGACTTTCATCTGAAGGCCGAAAAGGCGGATGAACCCGGTCGCATCGGTGGGCTGGTACTCCTCGCCCATCGCGAACGACGCCAGGGCCGGATCGTAGAGGCTCTGAGGGCTGTCGATCGATGCGGCGGTGGCGCGGCCCTTGAAGAGCCTGACCTTGACGCGGCCGGTGACGTGGCGCTGCGTGAAGGCGACGAATGCGTCGAGGGCCTCGCGCAGCGGGCAGAACCACTGGCCGTCATACACCA
>JAAYZK010000132.1 GCA_012514895.1 Planctomycetota bacterium
CCGGGATGGACCTGCGCGGCCGCTTCGCCATGCGGAGACTGAATCTCGCTCCCGACGCCGCGGTCATGCTCGTCGACGACGCCGACAACCAGCTCGACGGCGGGGCGGCCGAGGCGCTCTACGTCCACACCCTCGCCCTGGGCGCCGGCAGCACGCTCGACCTGAACGGCCTGTCGGTGTACTACGTTACCCTCGTGGACGATGGCGGGACGATCCTCGCCAACGGCGGCACCCTGGCGGCGATCTACCTCGCCGGCGACGTGGACGACGATGGCGACATCGATCTGGACGACTTCACCGTCCTCAAGCAGAACTTCGGCCGCACCTCCGGGGCCACCCGCGACGAGGGCGACCTGAACGGCGACGGGGCCGTCGATCTGGACGACTTCGTCATCCTCAAGAACAACTTCGGCCACGCCCCGCTGAACTGACGCCTCGGGGTGGAAAGGGAGTGCATCATGGATACGCAACGATCCTCCGATCGTCTCACCCTCGGCCGCGCCGCCGCCGCCCTCGGGGCCTGCGCCCTGCTGGCGGTCACGGTTCCCCCCAGCCTCGAGCAGCTCCGCACCCGCCTCCAGCCCGTCACCTGTGCCAACAACCTCCGCGCCTGCCACCAGGCGTGGAACGTGTACGGGCAGCAGTACGGGGGGAAGTGGATCGCCCCGTGGGACAGGTTTGGTTCCGATGGCGACGACTTCTCGTATGACCAACAGTGGCCGTTTGTCATGAACATCTATGCCGCGGGGTACAGCATTCCCGACGGCATGGATGCCTACAACCCGTTTGATCCGACGCAGCCCGGGTGGTATCGTGTCGAGGGCCAGCGGGTCTACGCCACGGCGCTCCAGTGCCCGACACTGGCGACGCGGCCGCCGACCAATCCGTGGTGGCACGACTGGACGAACTACAGCTATGCCGTCATGGGCGGGCACGAGAGATCTGATGGTGCGATAGTGTATTCCATTGACGACTACCCCGTTCCCGACCAGATGACCCACCCGGCGACGACGGTTCTGCTGCACGACCTCGGGGGGCTTTTGACCGAAGGCGGCGATACGCAGGCGTGGACTACTTACCTGCATCCGAGTACGGGGCAACTCCTCCTGTTCACCACCGACCCCCACGGCGGCAAGTCCAACTACCTCATGTGCGACGGCCACGTGGACCTGCTGGCCGTCGAGGCGTTGAACGAGACGATGTGGATGAGCCGCTGGGTGCCGCAGGATCCCCAGCCGTAGCGACAGACTGACTGCCCGTGCGTGACGTCCTTCGACCCGCCCTTCCTCCCTCCGGGGGCGGGTCGATTTACCTCTGGACCGGCCGGGGCGATTGCGGTATCTCAGGCCGCATGGACAGGCGAACGCGGGTGTGCGTGGTCATCATCGTGGCGGGGCTGGCGAATTTCGTCGCCTACACCGCCGGCTGGGCCCTGATCGGCGGGGACGCGATGAACGGGTACGTCCGCCTCGAGGGGCCCGGCGGGACGGTGCGGCGTTACTTCCTGGTGCGCCACGGGGTGGAGGTGCGCGAGGTGAGCGCCGCCGCGTGGGTCTACTCGGCCGTCCACGCGATTTCCGTGCCGCTGACGGTCGGGGCCGTCCTGCTGGCGATGCTGACGCTGGCCAAGGACCGCCTCATCGCGGCGATGCACTCCACGCTCGTCCGCGGGCGGGCGTTCATGACGGCCCTGGCGGTGGTCATCGCGGCGCTGATGGTGACGATCTCGGCCTACTTCACCTGGTACACGATCGCCCAACTGGCGGCCCCGCCGCTGGCGGCGGGCGGGGGCGGCGCATGACGCCCGGCGCCCTGCTCGGGCCCGACGGCCCCATCGCCCGCGCCCTGGACCGCTACGAAGTCCGCCCCCAGCAGCAGGCCATGGCCGACGCGGTCGACGAGGCCTTCTCGACCCCCGAGCACCTGCTGGTCGAGGCCGGCACGGGCGTCGGCAAGAGCTTCGCCTACCTCGTGCCCGCCATCGAGGCGGTCACCGGGCGCCGCCAGCGGGTGATCATCTCGACTTACACGATCAGCCTCCAGGAGCAGCTCATCACCAAGGACCTGCCCTTCCTGGCCGGCCACCTCGACGCGCCCTTCAAGGCGGTGCTGGGCAAGGGGCGGCGGAACTACCTCTGCATGCGCCGCCTGGAGATGCTCTGCAAGCGCTCCGACCGGCTGCTGCGCGACGGGGACGAGCTGGCCCAGGCGCAGCGGCTGGCGGCGTGGGCCAGCACGACCCGCACGGGCTCCCTGCAGGATGCGGACTTCGCCGTCGCGCCGTCGCTGTGGTCGCGGGTGTGCAGCGACCAGAGCGCCTGCCTGGGGGCGCGCTGCCCGCTGAAGGGGCGCTGCTTCCACCAGGCGGCCCGCCGCAGGATGCTCGCGGCCGACATCCTGGTGGTCAACCACGCGCTGTTCTTCGCCGACCTGGCCCTCCGCGAGCAGGACCACACGATCCTGGGCCCCTACGACCTGGTCGTGCTGGACGAGGCCCACACGGTCGAGGCGGTCGCGTGCGATCACTTCGGCGCCAGCCTGTCGCTGAGCCACGTCCGCCGCGTGCTGGGCGACCTGCACGACCCGGTCCGCGCCAGGGGGCTGCTGCTGATGGCCGGGGACGAGGCGGCCGTCCGGGCTGCCGACGAGGCCGCGCAGGCGGCCGAGGCGCTGTTCGACGACCTGGCCCGCTTCGCCCACGACGGGCAGTCCGGCCGGATCCGCCTGGCCGCGGGCGAGGCCCTCGACGACCCGCTGACCGGGGCCCTGGGCGAGGTCCGCCGCCACCTGGCCCGCCTGGCCGAGAAGGCCGCCTCCGACGACGAGCGGGTGGAACTGACCGGCGCGGCCGGTCGCCTGAACGACTGCATCGAAGCCCTGCGCACGCTGATCGGCGAGCCGCGGGAGGATCACGCCTACTGGGTCACCCGCCGCCACGGGGGGCGCGCTCGGAGGCGGACGGTCGACGTCATCGCCGCCTGCGCTCCTATCGAGGCCGGCCCCTACATCCGCCAGAGCCTCTTCGACCGCGTCGGGGCTGTCGTGCTGACCAGCGCCACGCTCACGACGGGCCGCAGCGGCGGGCGGGGTTTCGAGTACATCCGCCAGCGCCTGGGCCTGGCCGATGGCGGCGAACTGCAACTGGACAGCCCGTTCGACTACCGCCGGCAGGCGACGCTCTACCTGGAGACCCGCCTGGGCGACCCCAACGACCTGGGGGACTTCGTGCCGTCGGCCGTCGAGGCGATCGCCTACTACGTCGCCAAGAGCGAGGGCCGCTGCTTCGTGCTGTTCACCAGCTACGCGATGCTCGCGGCAGTCGCCGACGCCCTGGAGCCCTTCGCCGCCGAGGAGGGCTACACGCTGCTGGTGCAGGGGCGCGACCTGCCCCACACGGCCCTGCTGGATCAGTTCCGTACCGGCACGCGCTGCGTGCTGCTGGGGACCGTGAGCTTCTGGCAGGGCGTCGACGTGGCCGGCGAGGCGCTGGGCAACGTGATCATCACCAAGCTGCCCTTCGCCGTGCCCGACTCGCCGCTGATCGAGGCCCGGATGGAGGCCATCGAACGCCGGGGCGGCAACGCCTTCATGGACTACCAGTTGCCCGAGGCGATCATCCGCTTCCGCCAGGGTTTCGGCCGCCTCATCCGCAGCCGCGCCGACCGCGGGTTCGTCGTCGTGCTCGATCCGCGGATCGTCACCAAGCGCTACGGGCGGCTGTTCCTGGCGGCGCTGCCGGAGATCAACGTCGTCCGCGATGAGCGGTCGCGCTCGGGCGGCTAAGGGGTGGCAGAGAGTCTGACGCGCATCCTGGGAGTTGTTACAATAGCCCCGCCTGTCGAATCCGCCCGTCCGGGCCTGTCAGGAGAATGCTGATGAGCACATTGATCGTCGCCCTTGCGAGCTTTGTCGGCTTCATTTTCGCCTACCACACCTACGGCCGGTGGCTGTCGCGGAAGATCTTCGGACTCGATCCCGCCCGGGCGGTCCCGGCCGAGACGCTGGCCGATGGGCAGGACTTCGTATCGACCCGCCGGGAGGTGGTGTTCGGCCATCACTTCACGTCCATCGCGGGCACCGGGCCGATCGTCGGGCCGGCCATCGCGGTGTTCTGGGGGTGGCTGCCGGCGCTGCTGTGGGTGGTCTTCGGGTCGATCTTCATCGGCGCCGTGCACGACTTCGGCTCGCTGGCCGTCTCTCTGCGCAACGAGGGCAGAAGCGTCGGCGACGTGGCCGGGCGCGTCATCGGCCCGGTCGGGCGACTGCTGTTCCTGGTGGTGCTGCTGCTGGAGCTGATGATCGTCCTGGCGGTGTTCGGCCTGGTGATCGCGGTGATCTTCGCGAACTACCCCGAGTCGGTGTTGTCGGTGTGGATCGAGATCCCCCTGGCCGTCGCGATCGGATTCTGGGTCTATAAGAAGAGGGGCGGTCTGCTGGTGCCGTCGCTGATCGCGCTGGCGGTCATGTACGGGATGATCTGGGTGGGCACGCATGTGCCCGTTGACCTCGGCAGGATCCTGGGCATCGGGCTGTCCACCAACAGCTACTACAACGTGGTCGTTGTCTGGACGGTGATCCTGTTCATCTACTGCTTCTTCGCCTCGGTGCTGCCGGTCTGGTCGCTGCTGCAGCCGCGGGATTTCATCAACAGCCACGAACTGCTTCTGGCCATGGGGCTGCTGGTGGTCGGCATGATCGTCGCGGCCGCGGCGGGACAGGCGGACCTGGTCGGTTCGGCCCCGGCGATCGTCCCGGCCTCCGACCTGCCCGCCGATGCGCCGAAGATGCTGCCGTTCCTGTTCATCACGGTCGCCTGCGGCGCCGTCAGCGGATTCCACTGCCTGGTGTCGTCGGGAACCTCCGCCAAGCAACTGGCCCGCGAGACGGATGCCCAGGCCGTCGGGTACGGCGCCATGCTCCTGGAAGGCGCCCTGGCGGTGATCGTCATCCTGGCCTGCTGCAGCGGGGTCGGAATGAAGGCGTTCGATCGCCAGCAGAACGGCCAGGGCGCCGGCTACAGCTATGTTGCGGCGGTCGATAAGGATACCGGCGGTCCGCTGGTCGGCAGCAGCGCCTGGCGGCACAAGTACAACCCCGATACCGGCAGCGGGGGGGGATGGGTGAGCAACAGCAAACTGGACCGGACGGTCGGGGCCTTCATCGAAGGCGGGGCGAACTTCCTGACGGCGCTGGGGATCCCGCTGAAGTTGGCCGTGGGCATCCTGGCGGTGCTGGCCGCGAGCTTCGCGGGGACGACCATCGACACCGCCACGCGCCTGCAGCGCTACGTGGTGCAGGAACTGGGCGAGGCGATCCGCGTCAAGCCCCTGACCAACCGCTACGTGGCGACGACCGTGGCGGTACTGGGCGGCCTGAGCATCGCCGTCTTCGCCGGCTCCAAGCCGGGCTCGGGCGGAATGCTCCTGTGGCCGATGTTCGGTGCCACCAATCAACTGCTGGCCGGGCTGGCCTTCATGGTGATCGGTTTCTACCTGTTGCGGCAGCGCAAGCCCGTGTGGTTCCTCGTCGCCCCGGCGGTGCTGATGCTCGTGCTGCCCGGCTGGGCGATGGTGCTCGAGATGCGCAAGTGGTGGGGCGACGCGAACTACCTGCTGCTGGCCTTCGGGGGGCTGGTGGAACTGCTGGCGGTCGGGATGGTCGTGACGGCAGTGGTTGCCTGGTGGCGCCTGCG
>JAAYZK010000133.1 GCA_012514895.1 Planctomycetota bacterium
CCTCGGCGACGATCAGCAGCGGCTTGGCCGACGAGGCAACCTTCTCCAGCAGCCCCACCAGGTCGCGCAGCGAGGAGATCTTCTTCTCGTGCAGCAGGATGGCGGCATCCTCCAGGATGCACTCCATCGTGGTGGGGTTGGTCATGAAGTACGAGGAGATGTAGCCCTTGTCGAACTGCATCCCGTCCACCACTTCCAGCTCGCTCTCCAGACCCTTGCCCTCTTCGACGGTGATCACGCCCTCGGCGCCGACCTTCTCGAACGCCCGGGCCAGCAGTTCGCCGATCTCGGCGTCCCAGTTGGCGCTGACGGTGGCGACCTTCTTGAGGTCGTCGGTGCCCTTGACGGGCGTGGCCTGGGCCTTGATCGACTCGACGGCCGCCTCGACGGCCAGCTCGATGCCCCGGCGGATCGCCATGGCGTCGGCGCCGGCGGTGACGTTCTTCAGGCCGGCGGCGTAAATCGCCTCGGCCAGCACCGTCGCGGTGGTCGTCCCGTCCCCGACCACGTCGGAGGTCTTGCTGGCGGCCTGGGCGACCATCTTGGCGCCCATGTTCTCGAACGGGGTCGGCAGGTCGATTTCCTTGCTGACCGTCACGCCGTCCTTGGTGACCTTGGGGCCGCCGAACGATTTCTGGAGCAGAACGTTCCGCCCCGAGGGCCCCAGCGTGACCTTGACGGCCGCCGCCAGCTTGCTCAGCCCGTCGAGCATCGCCTGACGGGCATCCATGTCAAACATCATCTGCTTCGCCATCTCTCGTCTCCCAGTCTCCAGGCGCGGCCGAGGCCGCGAGGGGGATTCTTCTCGTCGTCGTCGCGTTGACGCCGCACCGCCGGTCCCGCGGTCGCGACCGCAGGGGCGCGGCCGCTACTTCTCCAGGACCGCCAGGACATCCGACTCGCGGAGGATGACGTAGGGCTCCCCGTCGATGGTGACTTCGGTGCCGGCGTACTTGCCGTAGAACACCTCGTCGCCCTTGGACAGCCCCATCTGGCCCCGCTCGCCGCTGTCGAGAAGCTTGCCCGGGCCGACGGCCACGACGGTGCCGCGCTGGGGCTTCTCCTTGGCGGTGTCGGGCAACACGATCCCGCCGGCGGTGACTTCCTCGGCCTCGCTCTGCTTGACCAGCACACGATCTTCCAACGGTCTGACTGCCATGTTCCGGACTCCTTGCTTGTCTATCTGTCTGCGTGTTGTCTTGTTCGGTCCGTCACGGGCGGCGCTTACATCATGCCGCCCATCCCGCCCATGCCACCCATGCCGCCCATCCCGCCCATGCCGCCCATGCCGCCCATGCCGCCGGGCATGCCGGCGGGGCCTTCTTCCTCGTCCTTGGGCTTGTCGGTGACGATGCACTCGCAGTTCAGCAGCAGCGCCGCGACGGAGGCGGCGTTCTGCAGGGCGCTGCGGGTGACCTTGGCCGGATCCATGACGCCGTCGGCGATCAGGTCGCCGTAGGCGAGGGTGACGGCGTTGAAGCCGAACCCGCCCTCGCCGGCGAGGATCTTCTTCTCGACGACGGCCGGCTGCTGGCCGGCGTTGGCGACGATCTGCCGCAGCGGCGACGAAAGGGCGCGGCGGACGATGGCTACGCCGGTGGCCTCATCGCCGGAGGCCTTGACCTTGTCCAGGACCTTGGCGGCCCGCACCAGCGCGACGCCGCCGCCGGGCAGGACGCCCTCCTCGACGGCCGCACGGGTCGCGTGCAGGGCATCCTCCACGCGGGCCTTCTTTTCCTTCATCTCGCTCTCGGTGGCGGCCCCGACGTTGATCTGGGCGACCCCGCCGGCCAGCTTGGCCAGGCGTTCCTGGAGCTTCTCGCGGTCGTAGTCGCTGGTGGTCGAGTCGATTTCCCCGCGGATCTGGGCGATGCGGGCCTGGATGTCGGCAGTGGCGCCGGCGCCCTCGATGATCGTCGTGTTGTTGGCGTCGACGGTGATCTTCTTGGCCTGGCCCAGCTCGGACAACTGCACCTTCTCCAGGTCCACGCCGAGGTCCTTGAAGAAGGCGGTCCCGCCGGTGAGGATGGCGATGTCCTGCAGCATCGCCTTGCGGCGGTCGCCGTACCCGGGGGCCTTGACCACGCAGGCGTTGATGATCCCGCGCATCTTGTTGACGACGATGGTCGCCAGCGCTTCGCCCTCGACGTCCTCGGCGATGATCAGCAGCGTGCGCTTGGAGCGTGCGACGGCCTCCAGCAGGGGCACGAGCTTGGTGACGTTGGAGATCTTGTCTTCCCAGACCAGCACCAGCGGCTTGTCCATCTCGCAGACCATCGTGTCGGCGTCGGTCACGAAATGCGGGCTGAGGTAGCCGCGGTCGAACTGCATGCCCTCGACGACCTCGACGGTGGTCTCGATCGACTTGCCTTCCTCGACGGTGATCACGCCGTCCTTGCCGACCTTCTCCATCGCCTCGGCGAGCATCTTGCCGATGGTGGCGTCGTTGTTGGCGCTGATCGTGGCGATGGCGCGGACATCGTCGGACCCCTCGACCGGGCGGGCCATCCTGGCCAGTTCGCTTACGATGGCGTCGGTGGCCTTGCGGATCCCGCGGGCCAGCGCCATGGCGTCGGCGCCGGCGGCGACGTTGCGGTAGCCCTCGGCGAAGATCGCCTCGGTGAGGACCGTCGCGGTGGTCGTCCCGTCGCCGGCGACGTCGGACGTCTTGGAGGCCGCTTCCTTGACGAGCTGGGCGCCGATGTTCTCGTACTTGTCGGCCAGGGTGATCTCCTCGGCGACCGTCACGCCGTCCTTGGTCACTGTCGGGGCGCCCCAGCCCTTGTCGATGACCGCGTTGCGACCCCGCGGGCCCAGCGTGCTCTTGACGGCGCGGGAAAGCTTCATCACCCCGGCGAGAATCGCCTTGCGGGCTTCGTCTTCAAAGGTCAACTGCTTGACCGCCATGGCCTGTGGCCTCCTTTCCAAGGAACCGTAACCGCCTGGTTCTGCTGTTGCTTGTTTTCATACACGAACGCCGGCGGCCTGCGCCCATGGCGCGGACCACCCGCCGCATGAACTTGCAACAAACGTGCCGACGTCTTCAAGCGCTTTTATAAAATGAGGTTAGGAGATCAGACCCCCTGGCCGACCGACTGCCAGAACTGTCAGGGATCCCCCCGCCGCCGCCCGGAGGCGCCGGTTTTGACAGTCACGGGGGAGGCTGGCTGAAAACGACAGGGGGGCGAGCAGGCGTCCGAGCCTGCCCGCCCCGGGGGTCTGGAACGATCAGCGGGGGAGACCGACGGTTATCGAACCTGGACCGTGTACGCCGCGACCAGCGTACGGCCGGCGACGACCAGCGACAGCTTGACCGTCGCCTGCGGCGGGTCCACGATGGCGGCGGCATCCTCGAACGCCAGTTGGGCCACCAGGTTGCCGCGATCATCGGCGAAGGTCTGGGCCACGGCGACCGCCTGCCCGTCCACGTCGACCGCGACGTCCTCCACCGAGGCGTACGCCACGTCCGTGTGGATCGTCACCCAGTTGCATGGCGCCTGCGGGCAGATCACCTCCGGCGCCACGTAGAGGGCGAAGTCGCCCACGCCGCCACTCTTGCCCTTGCGCGCCGACAGCCCCACACCGGCACTGAAAACAATCACGGCCGCCAACACCAGCAGTTCCGCCTTGCGACCTTGCATGGCTCGTCTCCCTTCTCTCCATAGTTTGCCAGCGGATCCGTCCGCCGCGGCCACCACGACGGCGGCGACGGCCCTGCACCCGATCAAGGCCGCAGTATACATTTGGAGAGGTCGGAGGTCCAGAGAATAATTGCAGGCGTATAGATAAAAATCAGCCCGCCGCGTCTCGACGTGCAGGGATGCCCATGACTGGCGCAACGACTGTCCTGGTGACGAGGCACGGGGCCCCCAGCCAGGCAGAGGACTTGGCGAGATCGGACGGCGGCGCCGGCGGGGAGGGCCCCGCCGGTCCGTCCGTTCAGTCCATCCTGCTGATGCCGCGCCGCCACCCTCAGGTCTGGTAGTTCAGCTTCAGGATCGAGAAGTCGTCCAAGTCGACGTCGCCGTCGCCGTCGAAGTCGCCCTCAGACCACGACGAGCCGGTGCCGAAGTTGTCCTTGACGATGACGAAATCGTCCAGGTCCACGTCGCCGTCCAGGTCGGCATCGCCCCCCTTGGCATCGCGGATGACCAGGCCCTCCCAACTGCCCAGATAGCCGGCGCGCACGTAGAGGAAGGTCAGGTCGGCCGGCGTGCCCTGGCTGAAGGGGGCCCCCAACGGGAAGGAGGCACCCGGCTGCAGCGTGGCTTCGGCGGAGAAGTGGCACTCGGCGATCAGGAACGCGTCGGCGTGCATCACGCCCCACATCCAGGCTTCCATGAGCGGCATGCCGAGCCACTCCGGTCTGATCGTCCCCGCGAGAAGCCCCTCACCGATGGTCGTCCAGTCGGCATGGTCGATCAGCCGGGCGTCGGAGGCGACCGCGAAGGCATCGAACGTGAACGGCGAATCGCCGTCATTGACGATCCTGCCGTTGCCGACGGCGTCGATGTGGAGGTTCAGCCCGCCAAGGGGCTTGCCGGGATGGGTCGGGAAGTTGTACCCGAAGTTCTGCTTGAAGCCGACGATATCCTCGATATCGACGTCGCCGTCGTCGTCAAGGTCGGCCTCCCACCACCCGATCCCGAACCAGCTCTTCAGGATGGCGAAATCGTCCAGGTCCACGTCGCCGTCGCGGTCGAAATCGCCGGGAATCCAGGACCCCTCGCCCGGCGCGACGCCTTCCAGCACCGCCCCGGCCTGCGCCGCCACGCCCGACACGGCGAACACCGCCACCCAAAGAGCGATCCCCAAGCGTTTCATCACCGATTTCCTTTCCCATGGAACCCAGGACATGACAGCGACCCGATGCCGCCCGCGGCCTCCCCGGCCCCATCGCCCAAGCCAAGCCGCGAGGAGACTGTTCCCCGAACCCGCCTGCGCAGCGGGTTCTCCAGGGCGTCTCCCACATGCCCGAACTGTACATCAGTATACCATGTTTCGCCGGCAAGTCAACCATCATCTGGCGTTTGCGCGGGAGGTTCGGGGGACAGCCCCGCAGGGGGGGAAATCCGGGATCACCAACCCGGCAGACGACTTGACGAGATCACGCGCATCCCCCAGAGGGCAGACAGGTTCACTCCCTCGCCAGTCGTCGTGCGACGGCCTCGGCGGCGGCGAGGTCGGGCATGCGGGACATCTCCTGCTGGGTCTCGATGTAGCGGATCACCCCGTCGCGATCGATCACCAGCACGCTGCGGGCCAGGTACCCAGTCTCCTTGACCAGCAGGCCGTATGTGTGGCCGAACCGCTCGTCGGGATAGTCCGAGAGGGTCATGTGGTGCATGACGCCGCTGGCGTCGCACCAGCGCTGCTGGTCGAGCCAGGGGTCCATGCTGACGGTCAGGACCGCCACGTCGTTACGGCGGACCAGGCCGCTGCGGTCGAGGGCCGCCGTTGTCCGGTCGCACACCGGCGTGCCCAGCTCGGGCACCACCGACAGCAGCACGACCTTCCCGCGGTAGGCCGACAGCCTCACGCGGTCGCCCCGCCGGCTGACCAGTTCGACGTCCGGGGCGGCGTCGCCGACTGCCAGCGACTGCCCCACCAGCGTCAGGCGGCGCCCCCAGCGGCTGATCTCCACGTCGGGGCCGGTCCGCGCGACCGGTCCGGGCATCTGCCGCGGAGGGACGCACCCGCCCCCCACTGCCGCCAGGCCCGCCAGAACCATCATCGTTGCCCGCCGCATGGCATGTACCTCCTTCACCGGGAAGAGTATACGTCCGGACAGGAAGACGCCGCCGGCGCAGATGCCCAGAAACGTTGGGCGCCAGATAGGCTTTCGCGCCGCAGCGGACATTTTTACCGCCGCTGGCCGCCCCCCTGGCCGGCAATGACGTGCAGGATGAACGACTGCCCCTCGACCGTCTCGACGGGGCGTTCCCCGCCGTCCCGCCCCGGCCGTCCCGACCGGGCGGCGGCGTCGACGAAGGCGGCGACATCGGCGGGGGCGAAGACGACCGCCGGCCCCCCGTTGTCGGCCAGCACATCCGTCCGCCCGGCCAGGAAGGCAGCCAGACGGCCGCCGGCGTCGAAGGCCGGCGCGGTTCCCTCCCCGGGCAGGAGGGCCTCCGACAGCTCGAGGCCGCCGTCGCCGGCACTCTTCACCGTGGCCGTGAACCGGCGGATCGCCGCCGCGCCCAGTTCCGCCGGCTCGCCGACGGCATGCACCGTCCACGCATCGCCGACGGCCGCCGGCGGCGGCGCGCCCGCATCCCCCGGCGCCACCGCCGCGAAGGCGAAGCCCTCCACCTCGATCGCCGCCAGCGGGAGGCTCTTCGCGCCGCTGTCCGAGGATCGCCAGCGCAGCCTCACCGGCTCGGCGGGCACATAGCGGCCCGGGGCCACCTCCAGCAGCAGCGCCCCGGCGTCGGCCAGCGCGTCGGACCCGACCAGCAGCACGCCGCCGGCCTGGACCGGCACGGCCACGGCACGGCGGGCGATAAGGGTGTCGTACGGGGGGATCGGCAGGCTTCCGTCGTCGCCCTGCCAGTCGGTGCCGGGCATGAGCCACAGCGACCCTCGCCCGCGGGAGCTTCGCCGGGGGCGCAGCTTCGGATCGTCGATCGCCGCCAGCCGCTCGCCGGCGGTGCGGAACGTCTCGTGGCGGATCTGCGTCCCGGGCACCGCCTGCAGGGCCTCGCGCAGGCCCTCGACGACCAGCGGCTCGCCGGGCCGCAGGTACGACAGGGCGACCCAGTCTTCCACCGCCTGCAGGTGCCTGCCCAGGCCGGATCGCGCCAGGGCGCGGCCCTGGTAGAAGCCCGCCACGAGGGGCTGGCTGCGGACGCACTGGTCGAAGAGCCGCTCGGCGGCGAGGAAGTCCCCGTCCAGCAGTTCCACCTGGGCGGTCAGGAAGTTCCGCAGCACCGGATCGCCCCAGATCCGGGCCGCCCGGCGAAGCTTCGAGACGATTTCGCGCTGCTGCCGCCGCCGCTCGGCGACGGCGGCGGGGTCGGAGGGCTCGCGCCGGTCCATCGCCCGCAGCATCCGCTCGACCTCGACCAGCGCCGCGGCGTACCGCTCGCGCCGCTGCCGCATCTGGGCGGCCGTCATCCAGTCCCCGCCGATCGCGACAGACCGTTCGTGGGCGATGCCGCGGTACTGCTCCAACTGCCGCAGCAGCGCGGTGCGGACCGGCCCGACGGGCGTGCGGGGCAGCCGCCGCATGATGTCGAAGACGATCGGCTCGGCGCGGCTTGGCGACAGCGGCGGCGCCTCGGCCGTCTGGGCCGCGGCCCCGGCGGCCATCACCGCCAGGGCCGCCAGGGCGTGTGTCCAGCCTCGCATCGCTTCTCCTGACGGTTTTCGTCGGGCGCTTGACCCATGCTTCGGCGCGCCCTACCATGCGCGGCTCACGCGGCGAGCCGCGGGCAAGAACCATGATAACCAGACCGTTTCAACTGAGCACGCTGAAGTTCGAGAGCTTCTCCGTCGTCGGCTACTCCATCGCCGGCGAGGAGACGGTGATCTGCGTGCCCGAGCTGGACGTCGTCTTCGACATCGGCCGCGCCCCGCGGGAGTCGCTGGCGATGAACCACGTCCTGCTGACGCACGGGCACATGGACCACGCGGCGGGCATCGGCTATTACTTCAGCCAGCGGGACTTCCAGGGCATGGCCGGCGGGAAGGCCCTGGCGCCCGCGGCGCTGGTGCCGGCGCTGGAGACGCTCATGGCCGCCTGGTCGAAGGTGGAGGGCCACCCCAGCCCCCACGCCTTCGTCGCGATGAACGACGGCGACGACTACGAACTGCGGCGGAAACTCCTGGTCCGCGCCTTCGCCACCCGCCACGTCGGCGCCACGCTGGGCTACTCGATCATCGACGTCCGCTTCAAGCTCAAGGAGGAGTTCCTCGCCCTGGATTCGCCCGGGATCGTCGCGCTGAAGAAGAAGGGCGTCGAGATCACCCACCGCACCGAGGTGCCGCTGATCACCTACTTCGGCGACACGGCCCGCAGCAACTACTCGGACCTCCCGCACGTCCGCACGAGCAAGGTGCTGCTGCTGGAGTGCACGTTCTTCGACCTCGACCACGTCAGGCGGGCGCGCAAGGGCCGGCACATCCACGTCAACGACCTGCCGGAGCTGCTGGAGGGCATGGACAACGAGCACGTCGTCCTGATCCACGTCACCCGGCGGACCAACATGGCCGACGCCCGCAGGCTGCTGCGCAAGACCCTCCGCAAGGACCAGCTCGACCGCATCAGTTTTCTGATGAGCCGCAAGTTCATCGAGAGCGATTAGCCCGCTTCGCCTGTAGAATGAGTGCGGAGGGGTGGATTCCATGGGCACGACCATTGCGCTGATCGGCGACGTCGTGCTCGGCCACTCGGCGCACATCTTCCAGGGCGTGCAGGTCCTGGAGGGACGGCCGATCCTCTACGACACCGGCGACTTCATCGACGACTACGCCGTCGACCCCGCCCTGCGCAACGACTGGTTCTTCCTGTTTCTGCTGGATCTCGAAGATCAGCGCCCCCAGCGCCTCCGCCCGCTGCCGGTCGAACTGGACTACGCCCGCGTCCACCTGGCCCGCGGCGAGACCTTCGGGGCCATCCGCCAGCGCATGGTGCGTCTGTGCGAGGACCTCGGCACGGAGGTGGCGGAGACGGACGAGGGGCTCCAGACCGCCCTCGCGCAGCACGCCCAGGCCAGCCCGCGAAATGCGGGTCCTCTACGCCCGGTTGATGCTCCGCATCGTCTCGGTCAGGACGCAGGCGAGGATGATCAGCCCGCCGATGACCGTCCGCCCCGACGGAACCTCGTTGTTGAACACGTAATCCCAGAATCCGCCGTAGAACGGCAGCAGTGTCGCCAGAATGCCGACGGTCTTGCCGCTGAGGTGCCTGAAGCTGGCCGTGTGCAGCACCTGCGGCACGGCCGTGAACACGACGCCCAGCAGGACGGTCAGGCCCAGCGTCCTGGGGGAGTAGTCGACCGTACCGGCGAACGTCGCCGGCAGATGCAGCCCGTCGGCCACCGCCTCCTGCACACCCGGGATCAGCATCGGCAGCAGCAGCGCGCCGATCACGAGCACCTGCCATAACATCAGCGTGGAACTCGAATACGGCTTCACGTACGTCCGCGTGATCAGGTTCCGCAGCATGAAGAACACGCCCGAGGCGACGCCCAGCAGGATGCCCAGCGTCACCTCGTTGGACAGGCTCAACTCCGGCGTCATGATCACCACGCCGCCGAACACCCCTGCGGCCAGAAAGAGGTCGAATACACGCAGCCTCTCGCGAAACACGAACGGCTCGACCAGCGCCGTCAGCACCGGATAGGTGTGCAGCGACAGAATCGCCACGGCCGCGGGCGCGATCTTCAGCGCCTGGAAGTACGTCAGCCAGTGCGCCCCCATCAACACGCCCAGCACGAGCATCACGCCGTAATCCGCTCGGCGGCGGAGGCGCAGCGCCCCCTTCGCCACCATCACCAGCGCCACCAGCGCTCCCACCGCCGCCAGCGAGCGGCCGCCTACGATCGCCGTCGTCGGCCACCGGATCCCCTTGGAAAACATCGCTGTCAGCCCCCACATGAGGACGGCGAGGTTGAGCTGGATCAGACTGACTGTCTTGGGCTTCATGGGCTGAATGGGGCAGAAGACTCTTTGGGCAGCTACTCAGGCCGGATCGCCCGTTGGAGCGTTTCGACCAGCGGGGGGAGGTTATGATTGACGGTGTCCCAGACACGCGCCAGGTCGATGTCGTAGTAACCGTGGATCAACCTGTTCCGCATCCCTACGACAGATCGCCAGGGAATCGCCGGAATCGTCCGCCGAGTCTGTTCGGATACCTTCGAGGCGGCCTCCCCGACGATCTCCAGGCACTTGACCAGCGATAGCGCCAACTGACGGTCGCGGGCGAGATCCTCCTGGCTCTTGCCTTCGATGAACTGGAGAGCCTCACGAGCGGCGTCCACCATGTGGCGCAGGCGTGTGGGGTCATCCATGTACATACACCGCCTCCGCCTCATCGAGCACCCTCTGCCGGAAATACGGGCTCAACTCGGCCGGTGTCCGCAGATCGACGGGGCGCCCCCACATCTCGGCCAGGGCCTGCTCCAACTCGGCCATGTCGAGGAACCCGACGGTCGCGTCCGGCTCGAACTCGACCAGGACGTCGATGTCGCTGTCGGGACCGAAGTCGTCGCGCAGCACCGATCCGAACAGGGCCAGCCGCTCCACATGGTGGCGGCGGCACAGCTCCCCGATCCTGCGACGGTCCACGGCAACGGTCGGCATGGCCTGCACTCCCTGAGGCTTGGTCGGACGTCCTTCACCACCAGCCTAACGCCATCGCCCGCTGACGCCAAGGCTGAATCTCGGTCTACCTTAAGGCCAGGCGCTTGTACTTCCCCCGGCGGTGGAGCAGGCGGTCGGCGTCGGCGCGGAGGAAGGTTTCCTCGTAGTCGGCGAAGCCGCCCTCGAACCAGCGGGTGGCGCCGCCGCCTTCGAGGATGAGCAGGTGCGTGCAGACGCGGTCGAGGAAGAACCGGTCGTGGCTGACGACGACGGCGCAGCCGGGGAAGTCGATCAGCGCCTGCTCGAGGACGCGCAGGGTGTTGACGTCCAGGTCGTTGGTGGGCTCGTCCAGCAGCAGGAGGTTGCCGCCCCGGCGGAGCAGCTTGGCCAGGTGGACGCGGTTGCGTTCCCCGCCGGACAGTTCGCCGACCTTCTTCTGCTGCAGGGGCCCGCGGAAGTTGAAACGGCCGACGTAGGCGCGGGCGTTCATCGTCACGCTGCCCAGTTCGACGGCGTCCTTGCCGTCGGTGATCTCCTCGAAGACGGTCCTGGCGTCGTCCAGCGCGTCGCGGTGCTGGTCGACGTAGCTGAGCACGACGGTCGGTCCCAGTTCGAGCGTCCCGGCGTCGGGGGTCTCCTGCCCGACGATCATCCGCAGCAGCGTGGTCTTGCCGGCGCCGTTGGGGCCGATCACGCCGACGACGCCGCCGCGGGGCAGGTCGAACGAGCAGTCTTTCAGCAGGTCGACCCCGCCGTAGCCCTTGCACAGGCCCCGGGCGGTCAGGACCCGCTCGCCGAGGCGCGGGCCCGGGGCGATCTGAATGCAGTAGTCGCTCTGGTCGACCTTGAACGACTCGCCCGCGAGGCGTTCGTAGTCGGTGATGCGGGCCTTGCCCTTGGCCCGGCGGCCCTGGGGCGAGGCGTGGATCCAGTCCAGCTCTCGCTTGAGCGCCTGCTGGCGGCGGGTCTCCTTCTTCTCCATCACCCGCAGCAACTCGGCCTTCTGGGCCAGCCACGAGGAGTAGTTGCCCTCGAAGGGCCAGCCGCGCCCGCCGTCCAGTTCGAGGATCCACATGGTGATGTTGTCCAGGAAGTACCGGTCGTGCGTGACGATGATGACGGTGCCGGGATACTCCCGCAGCGTCATCTCCAGCCAGGCGATGGTCTCGGCGTCCAGGTGGTTGGTCGGCTCGTCCAGCAGGAGCAGGTCGGGCTTTTCCAGCAGCGCCTGGCAGAGGGCCACGCGTCGGCGCTCGCCGCCGGAGAGCGTGCGGACGTCGGCGTCATCGGGCGGGAGGACCAGGGCGTCGGCGGCGATGTCGATCAGCCGATCCAGTTCCCAGCCGTCCACGGCGTCGATCTTCTCCTGGAGCACGCCCATCCGCTCCAACAGCCTGTCCATCTCGTCGGCCTCCATCGGCTCGGCCATGCGCTCGCCGATGGCGTTGTACTCGTCGATCATCGCCTGGATCGGCGCGACGGCGGTCAGGAGGTTCCCGCGGACGGTCTTGGTCTCATCCAGGCGGGGCTCCTGGGCGACGAGGCGGACGCGCATCGACTTGGACAGCTCGACGGTCCCGTCGATGTCGGTGTCGATCCCCGCCATGATGCGCAGGAGCGTGGACTTGCCGGTGCCGTTCTCGCCGACGACGCCGATCTTGGCGCCGTAGTAGAATGACAGGCTGATCCTGCTGAACACGGGCTTGTCGCCGTACGTCTTGGCGACATCCGTCATCGACAGCACGAATTGCGGGGGCATAATGGTATCCAGGTCTCAAGGTAGCGGATTCAATGGCCGGCAACATTACACGCACCCCCCCGGCTCCCGCAAGGGGGTCGTCAAGGGGCTCGTCCGTTGCCGGGCGCGACGGTATTGTTTATGCTGCCGGGCGAAGGAGAGTTCGCATGATTCGAACGACCGCCGCCGCCGTGCTTCTGGCCGTCCTCGTCTCCGCCGCCCGCGCCGACCGGGCTGCCGGCCCCACCGTCGCCGACGACCTGCCCGCCGTCGACATCCGCCTCCAGGACGGCTACGCCGCCGCGCACCCGCGGCTGCTGTTCGGCCCGGCCGACCGCCAGGCCATCCGGCAGGCCGCCGAGGCCCACGAGGAGCTCCGGGCGCGGATCCTCTGGCAGGCCGCCGCGATGGGCAAGTACGTGCCGGCCCCCGACGACATCCGCGACGGCAAGCAGTACTGGCGTGCCGAGTACATGCTCTCGGGGGCCCTGGCGTGGCTGGTCACCGGCGAGGCGGCCCACCGCGACAGCACCATCCGGTGGATGATCGCCCACTGCGCCGAGGACACCTGGGGCACCGGCTACGGCGCCAACGTCGACCTGTTCGCCGCCTGGTACCTGTACTACGTCTCGCTGGCCTACGACATCCTGTACGACCAGCTCGACGACGCCCAGCGCAAGGCGATCCTGGCGGGGCTGATCTCCCACGCCGAGGCGATCTACCAGAGCAAGCTGCCGCCCCAGGACTACCGCTTCGACCAGAACCACACCTACATCCCCGTGACCGCCCTGGCGACGGCGTCCCTGGCCCTCAGCGGCGAGACGCCCCTGGCCGACAAGTGGCTGCGCCTGGCGGCCGCCCTGATGAACCGGTCCCGCTACGTGCTGGGCACCGACGGGTATTACTACGAGGGCACGGGCTACTGGACCTACGCCCTGCACTGGCACGTCCGCTACGCCGACCTGGCGGCGAGGGCCTTCGGCGGCACCTGGCACGACCTGCCGGCCCTGGCGGAGAACTGGCGGTTCGCGCTGCACATGTCGCTGCCCGGCTGGCCGTTCCGCTGGGACGTCGGCGACGGGGGCAGCTACGGCGGCGACCGCGCCGCGCACGCCAAGGTGGCCTGGAACCACATGCTGTACGCCGTCGCCGCCGCCAACCGCGACGGGGCCGCCCGCGCCGTCGCCGACCGCATCGTCGCCACCGGCCGCGACGCCGACGACCCGGGCATGCAGTTGCTGTGGACGATGCGGGCGGACGGCGTCGAACCGGCGGACCTGGCGGACCTGCCGCCCTACCACCACTTCGCCGACCACGACGTCGTCGCCTGGCGCAGCGGCTGGGACGACGACGCCACGTGCTACCTCTTCCGCTGCGGCCCGCCCGAGGGGCACGCCGCCGCCGACAAGCTCAGGCGGATGAAGGACTGGACGATGAACTCCGGCCACGTCCACCCGGACATCGGGGCGTTCTGGATCTTCGCCGGCGGGCGCTACCTGGCCGTCGACAGCGGCTACACCGCCCGCAAGTTCACCGACGACCATAACACCCTCCTGATCGACGGGGCGGGCCAGGGCGTGGACGGCAACTACTGGGTCTACCGGGGCTGGCCCTACGCCCGCTTCGACGCCGCCCGCATCGTCCAGACGCACCTGGCCGACGACGTCGGCTACGTCTGCGGCGACTTCGGGGCCGTCTACACCCCCGCCGACAAGCCCCTGACGCTCAAGCTCCGCCGGCACCTGGCGATGGCCGACCGCTTCCTGCTGGTCGTCGACGACATGAACGACACAGCTCCCCACGGCCTCACCTGGCTGCTGCACACCACGACCGACGCGCCGATCACCGCCGACGGGATGACCTTCGCCTCAACGGCGGGCCCGGCGCGGCTGGTCACCTATGTGCTTTCCCCCGAAAAAGTTATTGCCGACATAGGCCCCACGGAGGTCCTCGGCGGCACGGCGCCCGGCCCCGGGACGCTCGAGACGCGCGGCCACCAGTTGGCGATCCGCACGCTTGAGGCGGCGCCCCGCCAGCGGCTCGTGGTGCTCCTGCTCCCCCTGGCGGACGGACGGCCGGCGCCGGCTGGGGTGAGGCTCGAAGCCGCGACGGACAGCCAGGTCGCCGTCACCATCGCCTGGGCCGACCGCCCCGCCGAGACGGTGACGCTGGATCTCGACGAGGCCACAGACGCCTCGCGACGCGTGACGATCCGGGAGAGCCGGTAGACTACATCGCTGCCGCCCTGCCGGCCAGGCGCCGCACGCCCTTGCGGAGGACGGCGGCGAGGCTCTCGCGCCCGGTGAGGACGCGGCGGAGCGGGCCGGGCCGGTTGTTGCGGTCGACCATGCGTTCGATCCGGCCGACCAGGCGGCGGAAGCGGTCGGGGGCGATGTGCTCGCAGAAGCAGTTGTGCGGGCTCTGGTGGTTGTGCAGCGCGACGTCGAAGTCGTCGCCCACCAGCCCCCGCCGGCGGCAGTCCTCGAACGCCTCGGTGCCCGGGTAAGGCGTGAAGATGCTGTAGCTGAGGATCCCCCGGATCTTCTTCATGGCCGCGAACGTGTCGGCCAGGGTTCCCTCCGTCTCCTGGGGGAAACCGACCATGAAGAAGGCCTGCATCTCGATCCCATGACGGTTGACGGTCCGGCAGGCGTCCAGGGCTTTTTCGATGGTGATGCCCTTGCGGATCGCCTCGAGCACGGCGTTGTTGCCCGACTCGATGCCGATCTGGATCGACCGGCATCCGGCGGCGGCCATCGCGGCGACGGTGGCGTCGTCGATGAGGTTGACGTGCAGCTCGCAGCTCCACGACGCCCCCGGGCACCGCCGGCCGATCGCCTCGCACAGCTCGACGATCCGCCCCCCGCTGACGCCGAAGGTGTCGTCGTCGAAGTGCACGCGGGAGACACCCCGCCGGATCAGCAGTTCCATCTCCCCCACCACGTTGTCCACCGAGCGGTGGCGCACCCGACGGGTCCAGACGTGCCGCGAGCCGCAGAAGAAGCAGTTGTAGGGGCAGCCCCGCGTCGCGAAGACGTGGCTGAAGGCGTCAGGACCGTACAGCTCGTAATCGTGCAGGACGTCCGGCGCCGCCGCGTGCGGATACGGCAGCTCGTCCAGGTCGTCCATCAGCGCCCGGGGCGCCTCGACGACAACCCTCCGGCCGTCACGGTGGATGACCCCGTCGATGCCCGCCGCCGAGCGGCCCGCCGCCCAGGCCTCCAGCAGCTCCACGATCGTCTGCTCGCCCTCCCCGCAGACGACGGCGTCCACGTGCGGGCAGTCGAGAATCGCCCCGCCCACCATCGCCGCGTGCGGCCCGCCGACCACCACGCGGATCGCCGGGTCGATCCGCTTGACCGCCTCGGCCACCCGGACGGCCGATGCGAACGTCTGGCTCTTGCACGACAGGCCCACCACGTCCGGGCGATAGCGGCCGATCACCGAGGCGATCTCGGCCCAGATCGGCGCGCCGGGGTCCCCCAGCATCCGCCGATAGCGTTCGAAGCCCGGCCCGCTGAGACAGCTCACCCGGTACGGCTCGCCCGCGGGCTGGAAGTCGGCGTTGTACACCACGACGTTCCAGGCCGTCCGCACACGGAGCTGGGCCGCCAGGTAGCCCAGGGCCAGCGGGTACCGCTGGAGGGCGTAGGCATCTTTATACAACCGGTAGTACGGAGGATCCACCAAGACCACCGTCGGTTGCGCAGCGTCGAGCGTCGGCATGGGCCTCTCCAAAACAGGCCGCCGGGCGGCCCGCCGCAAGTAATGCGTTTCCAGGCTCTTCATCGACCCGGCCGGGGCGATCCCTCCAGCCCTTCGCCCCCTGCAGGGGTGGGCATGATCTCGACAAGTCCATTGCCTGGTTGGAGATCCGGGATGCTATCGACAAACCCAGAATCCGCCCCGCGTCTCGTCGCCGGGACAGCCGTTGCGCCAGTCACGCGC
>JAAYZK010000134.1 GCA_012514895.1 Planctomycetota bacterium
ACTGGGCGGGCCGTATCCCGACCCCCTTCTCTATCACATCCGCCTCCAGGTGGCATCGCACGACTGGACGTCCTCGCCCGTCATCCCGATCCTGCCGGACGGCACGCCCGTGCCCATCGATGAGCTCCCCGCCGGCGTGATCGTGGATGAGTTCGGCACGGCCCTGCTGCCCGCCAGCACCATCTACGGCTTCAACGGGACCTTCCCCGGTCCGATGATCAACACCGAGTACGGCCAGCCCGTCCTGGTGCGGTTCGAGAACGACCTGGACTACAACCCGCTGGGGCTGGATCGCCAGGACTTCGGCGACCCGGCCTGGAAGTTCCTCACCCACCTGCACAACGCCCACACGGCCCCCGAGAGCGACGGGAACCCTTACTACATGCAGCAGAACGGCGGCGGTTACCTGCCCGGCCAGTGGTGCGACAACCTCTACCTGAACTACCCCGCCGGCGGCGACCCCAACGAGATCCAGTCGTTCTTCTGGTACCACGACCACACGCACCACCAGACCGGCTCGAACGTCTACAAGGGCATGGTGGGGAACCGATGACCTCGGCGGCGGTGTCGGACACGACCTGCTCATCGGTGGCCAGACCACTTACGACGACAGCGCGGTAGACCTGCTGGCGATCGGCCGGGCCTGGGCACGCGGCGGTTCGATCAACGCCAAGGTCAACGAGCTGACCAGAGGCCTGGGCCGGAGCCGCACGCCTTTCCTCCGCCTCGGTGAAAGCGTGCTCGACGATGCACAGGCCGACATGCTGTCCGGCGGCCTGGGCGCCGACTGGTTCCTGGGCGTCGGCGACACTGTATTGGACTTCGGCGGCAGCGACCGCTGAGCCCTGCCGCCCGGTTGGGTGTGGCATTCCTGTGGCAGTCTGGCACGGACGATGCGGGCTTTCGGCGGGAGTCGGCATCGTTCTCCCCTATGTCTACTCGTTCGCCGCAGGTTGCAGCGACGGACCTCTCTCTGCTGAGAGCGTCCTGGCCGCCCGGTCCTCGCCCTACCGTCGTCGTGGCGTGCGATATCACATCCGCGGACTCACCCGGCTGTCGACATCAGGAGCCGTTCTCGCGGATCACGGCAAACTTCTCACCGTTCGTGTAGTACCACAGGTGCCTGGTTTACCTGAGGTTATGTCATACAAATCCACGACGCGGATAGGTATTTCCAACAGGCTGGCAGCATATCCCAATACCTAACACACGCCGACCGTTTCTTGCATTGGGGAGCCTGAGCGGCCATCCTTCGTGTCCGTTCGCAGCGGGTAGTCGAGCAGCCCGCCGACGTTCTGTACTGGAGGCCTTGCAGTGCGCCTACCTTCGGATGATGAATCGAGTGCCTATGCTGGGTCAGCGCCGCAAGGGTTTGAACTCCACAGCGGCCAGGATATCCAGATTACCTTGATCCACATGGGGGTGAAGGCGGCTAAAGTCTCCTGCCGAGCAGAGCGCCCGCCGCCTCGCCAACTTCCGGTCTCTTCTCCTTATGGCTGCCGCGGGCCGAGCCTCCGCTGACTTCAGCGTGTCAGTCGTGTCGCTATCCATCCCGCGATCTCTCTGGCCAGAGGCAGTGTCTGACGGCTCCTGCGCTGCCACATTCACGTGCAGTGTCTCATTGACGGCAAGCAGGTCCACCGTGAGCCCCACGCCCGCCGCAGAG
This sequence comes from Planctomycetota bacterium, assembly GCA_012514895.1. Taxonomy (GTDB): domain Bacteria; phylum Planctomycetota; class Phycisphaerae; order SM23-33; family FEN-1343; genus JAAYZK01. The sequence continues at coordinate 1,667 of JAAYZK010000134.1, forward strand.
GCCGCGAGGCTCTTGCCAAAGCTCGTCTTCAGGATGACGAAGTCGTCCAGGTCGACGGTTCCGGTCAGGTTGAAGTCGCCGGAAGCGATTCCGCCGCCCGAGGAGCCGAAACCGACCTTGAGCGCCACGAAGTCGTCGAGGTCAACGTCCCGGTCGCCATCAGCGTCGCCCGCGGCGTTGGCGATCAGGAACACGTCCCCGGCGGGCAGTCCCGTCGCAGCCGTCGCTCGCACCGTCACCTCCACCCACGTGTTCACCAGGGCGCCGTCGGGCCAGATCAATGTCACGCGGTCGCTTCCGTCCGTCCCGGCCCCCCGCCGCACGGCAACGGTCGCCGGCGTCGGCCCCGGCGTCCACGCGCCGCCGACCGGGTCATGGCTGACGCGGACGGTGAAGTCGGCAGGCGACAGGGCATCCGGGTCGGCCAGATCGGCGATGTCGATCATGAGGCCGTTCACCCCGCGGCTGTACCCGGTGACGTTGTCGGGCCCGGACGCACAGCCGGGCAACAGGGCATTCTTGCCCGCGTCGACAGCCCCGTCGTCGGCGGGATCCGCCCCGACGGTGAAGCCGTCAGCGGCGCTGTTGTTGTAGAACACGTGCCGGTCGAGCACCGTCGCCGGCACGGTCGCCGCCTCGATCATCACGGTCACCGGCATCTCGACGGCCGGGGCCGCCAGGTTGCCGTCGTAGATGCGGACGGTCGCGTCGTACGTTCCGGCGGCGGTGTAGCGGTGGCCCAGGGCGAAGGTCCACGTCTGGGACTCGCCCGTGAGCATGCCGCCGGCCGGCGTGAGCGCCAGCGGCAGGACGACCCCGTTGCCGAAGTCGATCAGCCCCCGGAGCGATTCGCCGGCCAGGTCGGTCACGGTGCCGGAGACCACCACCGTCTGGCCGGTCAGGCCGGCCAGGCTGACCGGCACGTCCGCCAGCTCAGGTGCGGTGTTCGTGACGGTCACCTCGCGGCTGACGACAGTCGCCCCGCCGTCGGCGTCGCCAACGGTGAGCGTGGCGGTGTACACGCCGTCCTCGGCATAGGTGTGCGACAGCGGGATCTGGACGATGGTCCCGCCGGTGCCCGCGCCGGCGCCGGCGCCGGCGCCGAACAGGCCGGACTCGGCCGTCCCGTCGCCCCAGTACATCACCCAGCCGAAGCCTTCGTCGGCGGCCGTCGCCGGTTCGGAGCCGCCGACCGCGACGTAGAGCGTCTCACCCTCGATCACCGTCCAGTCCGACGCCGTCACCGTCGCCCACGGGGCCTTGTTGGCGACGACCATCGACCGGGTGGCGACGAGGGAGGTCGCCGACTGCGGGTCGATCAGCGAAACGCGGACCTGGTAGTACCCGTCGTCGGGGAGGGTCCAGAGGAGCGATTCGCCCGCCCCGCCGCCGACGACCGAGGTCTGCCCCCCCTGCTGGCGAAGGATTTCCCACGTGAGCGTCTGGGCCGCCCGGTCGGCCGCCGCGTCGATCACCGTCGCCGAGAGCAGTACGGTGTCGCCCTCGTACCACGCCTGGCCGGCGGCGTTGGGGTCGCTGACGCGCAGGACAGGGGCCACGTCGACGAGGGTCACCTCCGCCGTCGCGATCGTCACGGCCGTCTGGCCGGCCTGGCTGGCGGTGACGCGGACGGCCACGGTGTACGTCCCGTCATCGTCGAAGGTGTGCACGCCGGTCGCGCCGGCGGCGCCCGCCGGGGCGAAGGTCACGCCGTCGTAGTCGAAGTCCCACTCGTACGTCAGCGTGCCCGGATCGTTGTCGGCCACTGAGACGGCGAAGGCGATGGGAGCGTTCTCGACGAACCGCCCGTGCGGATCACCCAGGGCCTTCAGCGTCACGGTGGGCGCGGGATTGATCACCGTCACGGCAGCGACAGCCGTCAGCGGCGAGGCGGCGCCGTGGGCGTCGGTGACGCGCAGGGCGATCGTGTAATCCCCGGCCAGCGAGGCTGCGAACCGCAGAACCTCGCCGGTGTGCGTGCTGACCAGGGTGCCGTTGCGGCGGACCGTCCACAGGGCCGTGAACGGGCCGTCCAGCGATCCGGCCGGGTCGGTCCAGGCAGCCGTCAGCTCGACCGTTTCGCCCTCGAGCACCTCGTGGGAGGACCACGGCGTGGCCACTGTCGGGGCGACGTTGTTGACGGTGACGGTGAAGCTCCGCTGGTCGGCGACGGTGCCTTCGGCCTGCTCGGCCTGGCGGAGGCGGACGGTGACGGTGTACGCGCCGCTGAGCACCCAGACGTGGGACAGATCCACCGTCCTTTGCGGTGCGGCGGCCGAGAGCTGCTGGGTCTGCCCGTCTCCCCAGTCGACGTCCAGGACCCACGCGTCGGCGCCCCCGTCGGTGAGGGTGACCGACGTCGCCAGCGTCTGGCCCTGGTTGACGGCGAGGTCGGACGGCTGGCTCAACACCGGCAGGTCCTCGCGGACATGGACGATCGTCTGGTCGGACCAGGTTTCCACGCAGCCTTCCAACCGCTTGGTCAGCCGGACGGTGTAGACGCCGGACTGCTCGGCGGTGAACGCCGCGGTGAGGCCCGCCGCGCCGGAGACGGTGACCGGCGCGCCGGCGGGATCCCACACCTCCCACGTGTACGTGAACGACGCGGCCGGGATGTAACGGCCCAGTTCGATGCCCCAGTCGCGGTCCTGGAAGGACAGGATCAGTCCGCCGTCGAACTCGATCGCCGCGTAGGGCGACCCGCTGACGCTGCCGCGGTTGAGGTCGATCACGGTCAGGCTGCCATCGTAGAGGCCCAGTTCCCAGCCGAGCTGCGCGTCCTGGACCATCATGTAGAGGTCCTGGCCGCTGCCGATGATGGAGGCGTTCTGGTCGGTGGTGGTCAGCGGGTAGAAGCTGCCGTCGTAGCCGACGACGTAGCTGGCCGCGCCGCTGTGGTAGTTCAGGGCCAGCGAGTTGCCGTACTGGACGGTGCCGCTGAGCCGCAGGTCGCTGTTGGCGAAGGCGGCGTCGATCTCGCCGGGGGCGGTCGCCGTGGCGGTCACGCCCCAGGCGGGCGTGTAGCGGTACAGCGTGCGGGCGATGCCGCCGGTGGGGTTGGTCCAGCCGGGCAAATCGCCGATAAAGTACAGTTCGCCCTCGAAGACGGTCAGGTCGGACGGGTCGTACTGGACGCCGGCCAGCGTGCCCAGCCTGGCTGCCACCGTCGGGCCGGCGATCCCGTCCCAACTCCACAGTTCGTACCCATCCTCGACGTACAGCGGCTTGGGGCCGGGGATCACGACGGTGTTGGAGGCGCTGAAGTACAGCTTGCCGTCGTAGGCCGCGAAGCCCGTCGGGCACGACGAGCCCGCCCCGGCGCGGATGTCCCACGCCGTCACGTTGGAGGCTTTCAGCGGTGCCGTCAGGGGGATGGAGCACAGTTCGCGGCCATTGGCGCCGTCGGTGCCCTGGAAGACGATCAGGTCGCCCCAGACGGTGACGTCGCAGGGGTCGAAGCCCGCCTCCAGCATCTCGACGGATCCGTCGGTGCTGTTGAGGCGATACAGCGTCTGGGTCGACAGGGCGTCGGTCCCCGACACCAGCAGGAGGTCCTTGCCCGCGACGATCTCTGAGACGCCGCGGAAGCCGATGCGGATCTTGGGATTCTTCGGGTCGACGGGGAACGTCACGCGGCTGACCGTTCCGGCGTCCGGGTCGTAACGGTACAGCGTGGTGGGTTCGTCGGTGTCGGGCGCGGCGGCGAAGTAGAGTTTGCCGCCCAGCGGGGTGAGATGGCGCGGGTAGGACCAGTCGGCTCCCGGCTCGATGTCGGCGAGAATTCCGCCAATGTCGAAGTCGAAGTCGCCTGCGCCGTCGGTCAGCATGATCGTATCGCCTTCGCTCGGCGCCGACGGACCGGCCTCGATGCGGGCGCCGGCGTCGTTGGCGAAGTTCCGCTCGTAGGCGACGGCGGAAGCGGTGCTGAGCGTCACATCCAGCCACCCGTGATGCGCCTGGCCCTCGACCTGGCCGAACCGGTCGCCCTGGTAGAGCCTGTACGCGGCCGGCGCCGCCTGCCCCAGCGGAAGATCGACCAGGGCGTAGTACCCGTTGGCGTCGGTGTACGTGAATCGTTCCCCGACATCGCAGGCGGCGTTGAAGTTGTCATCGATGAAGACCAGACGGTTCTCCTGGCCGACTCCGCCGAGGGTCACCCGCCCGTAGATGGCGCCGACGCCGACGTGGACGTCCTGGTAGAGGTCGATCTGCCCGCCGGCGGCCGAGCCGAAGCCGGCGGCGTCGCCGACGCTGATGGCCACCTCGTACGAGCCGGCGTCCGACTCGTTGTAGGTAACCCTCCCTATGGCCTCATCCACGCTGACGGAGACCGTCTGCGTGTCGACGTTGAGGCCCCTGCCGCGCGGCAGGACGATCGCGTCGGCGATGAGCGGCTCGCCGGCGGCGACCCGGTACATCTCCTGGCGGCTGGCCGTGTACGTGACCGACGTCTGGCTGACCGCGCGGCCGCCCTCATGGACGATCGACACGTCGAACAGGTCGCCGTACGCCTCCATCGACACCGGCTCGCTCAACCAGGCCATAAAGGTCTGGTTGTGGACCACGTGGGCCGACGTCGCCGAGGTCCGGTAGACGGCGTTGGCCCCGTTGGGGAACGCGACCAGCACGGCCAAGGTCGTGCCCAGCGAGGCGATGTCGACGATCCGGCCCTGCCCGTGCGTGCTGTGATAGAGGTCCGCCGAGGCGATCAGCTCGGTCACGTTGCCGTCGCTGAAGCGGACGGACGCGATAGCCTCGTCGTTGCCGGCGAACGCGTGCGTCGTGTTGGCCGCCAGGCGGTAGCCCGTTCCGGCGCCGGGAAGATACACGGTCGTGGTCGTCCCGTCCAACGTGGCCGGCTGCCATCGCAGGTAATTGCCGGAGTATTCGACCACCAGCGGCCCATCGGCGGTCCCGCCGCAGGCGAGGTCCCGCGGCGTGCCGTACGCCGCCGTCACGCCGACCAGGTCGCCCGTCCGCCCATCGAAGCGGAACAGCCGGTCGGACGTGCCGAGCAGGTCGGCCCCGACGATCAGGTGCCCGGCGGCGTCGAACTGCATCGATTCGATCGCCAGCAACTCGTACCCCATGGCGCCGGCGACGGCGTGGAGGTTGGTCAGCGCGCGGCCGATGACGTGCGCCGAGCCGGTGGACGGATCGAGCTGCCACAGGGCGCCCTGGCCCTCGCGGCGGATGACCATGGGGAGACTGGCCCAGGTGTTGGTCAACGTGGCGGTGATGTCGTCGCTGCGGGAACTGCCGGGCGCCACCGCGATGACCGTCTCGTCGATCTTGGACAGCAGGAGCGCCTCGCGCCGGTCGTAGCGAACGCCGAAGGGCAGTCCGTGGCCGCCCCAGGCGCTGTCCAGGGCGCCGGCCAGCGTGGGCAGGTGGGCCGTGACGGACGCCTGGTCGAGCGGGTTGGCGGTCAGGTCGACTACGCGGAGCGACCCGCCCAGCCCGTCGGCCGGCCGCAGGAGGACGGCATCGGCCACGACGGTGCCGTCGGCGCCATCGGCGATGAGCGACACGGTGACGGTGCCGTCGGCGAACTTGGCGAACGTGCCCAGCGGCTGCCACGTCCGGCCGTCATAGGACAGCCCCTCGGGCCGAACCCGTTGGTCGACCAGCACGTCGGCGGCGCTCTGCGGCCCGTCGGTCACGATGCGGTAGCGGGCGTTGGACGCCTGGCCCTCGTGGGGGTGCCAGACGGCGTAGATCTCCCACTGGCCGGTCGGGACGTCGGCGAACTGCCAGGTGGCGGTGCCGGTCCCGCGGGTGTAGTGGTAGCTGCCCCGGTAGGCGTCGTTGGCGACGGCCTGTCGGCTGCGGAACCAGCCGTCGTGGGCGAAAGCGGTCGACTCGTGATGGGCGTCGCCGCGGTCGTGGTCGTCGGCGATGAAGATCGGCGCCAGCGGCCCCGCGTTGACGATGCGGTTGCCGCTCAACAGGACCGTGTCGAGATCCCCGTGGGCCACCATGGCCCCCAGCGGGCCGATGTCGGCGACTTCGGCGCCGGTCAGGTCCAGGTAGCGCATTTCGTCCATGCCCATCATGGCGCCGATGGACGCCAGATCGGTCCCGGCGGCCGAGAAGACCCGCAGGGTGGGCATCGGAAGGATCGCATCGAGTGCCTGGTCCATGGTCACGCCCGGGGAAATGCTGATCGCCCCGTCAAGGTACAGTTCGCGCAGGCGGGTCAGGCCGATCTGGTAGCCCTCGTCGGGGGTGGTGTCCTGGCCGGGCGGTGTCGTCGCCAGGCGGGTGGCCAGGGCGTTGAAAACGTTCATCCCGAGCGTGGAGTTCCGCACATCCAGGCGGAGCAGGTTGGTGGCGTACTCCAGCCCGTACAGGTTCGTCAGGCCCGTGACGCTCGACAGGTCCAGCCAGGTCAGTTGCTTCAACTGCGAGGCGTACACCGGCACGGCGAACTCGACCTTCGTGCCGTGCACCGTGGTGATCGTCACCGTGGGGATGTTCAGGGCCTCGGCCACGCGCAGGACGGTGGGACTGTACTGGAAGCGGTCGTTGATGACCGGGTCGAGAATGCCGGCGGCGCTGTTGGTGATCCACTCGTCGGCCGTCGCCAGGCGGAAGCGTTCGTAGGCGGTCGCATCGCGCGGCTCAAAGGCCTCGCCGACGAAGGCGTCGCTGCCCCCGGCGCCCCACAGCAGGTCGACATCGGCGTTGCCGGCGACGATGTCGTCGCCCTCCCCGCCGTACAGGCGGTCGCGGTCGGTCGATTCCCACGCCTGCGAGCGGAAGGGCGGGGCGATCTCGATCTCGTAGGGCGTCGCATAGGTCGCATCGTCGGCGGGCCGCCAGATTCGCAGATAGTACTCTCCGGCGGGCAGGTTCCGCATGTCCATGCCGGTGACCGCCTGGGCAAGCAGGCCGCCGTCGGCGTCGCAGAGGTCGAACTGCACGCCGCTGACGGCCTCGACGTCCAGGCGGACGGGCGTGTCGGGGTTGTCGCAGACCTCCACCTCGGCCGCCTGGCCGGCCCGCACCCTCAACGCCACGTGCCGTTGGCCCGACCGCAGGGCCGCGTCCAGCAGGTCGCTCAGGTCCAGCTCGATGCGGGTCCTCGTGGCGTACACGCGGTGCGTCCGGCTGACGACGTTCAGGACGGGTCCGTGAAGGTCCTGCCAGGAAGCGGCCCCGTCGCTTTCGCCCTTGAGCAACTCGACGGTGATCGTCGCGTTCAGGAAGGACGGCTTGGCCAGCGGGACCAGGTCCCCGTCCTCGATGGTCCAGAGGACCGGCTCGTCGCCCTCCGGGTGCATCAGCAGAACGCCCTGGCCGCCGGCCGTCAGTTGCACGGGAGCGCCGGCCTTCAGCTTGAAGCGGCCCTGTTCGCGCACGCCCGTCTCCGACGAGGCCTGCATCAGGATCGCTTCGCCCTGGAAGCTGAACGGGGCCTGGATGTACATCACGCCCTTGGGCAAGGCGGTCAGGTTCGCGCCGGCGCCCTCCCACGCGCGGATGGGCATCGCAGCCTCCAGCGTGTCGCCGGGGGCGGGCACGTACCACAGCTCCGTGCCTTCCTGGCGCCCGTTGAGCAGGTACAGTTCGTCGTTCTCGGCGACATACACCATCTCCGCCGGCCGTACGTCGCTGGAAGGCTCGTCGTCGATCGTCACCCACCGGCCGATGAGGTCGCGGCCCGGCTCCATGGAGAACAGGACCGTCCGGGAGTTCTCGGCGTCGTCGACCAGGCCGTACACGACTCCGTCGGCGAAGGTCAACGCCTGCGGGTTGCTCGGCTGGAAGGCCTTGTTCTCGACGACCACCTCGATCAGCCCGTCGATCGGCGACAGCAGCCACAGCCTGGGATCGCCGCTGCCCACCGGCGCGCCGCTGACGTAAGCGGCCGTCCGGGCGTCCAGCCACGCCACGCGGGCGGCCGGACTGAGCTGGGCGACGGAGCGGACGCGGGCGTCCTCCACGACGAGCAGGTCGACCTTTTCCTTGTCGGCGGCCTCGGCCCACAGGGCGCCCCCGGCCTCCTGCAGGCGCACGGTCGTGCCGGGCGCCCAAGTCAACAGGTGCTGGAAGTCGTTGGAGAGGAAATCGCCCAGGATCATCGTGTCGGCCTTGGAGACCAGGGCATAGGCCCGGCCCTTGACAACGACCACCTGATCGAGGCCCTCCGCGTCGCCCAGAAGCATCGGGTCGGACCACGCCTGCTGGACGGCGTCGTACAGCCACAGCCCCAGCCCGCCCTTCTCGGTGACCAACGTGACGCCCAGGGTGGTGTCGCTGACCCGGTAGAGGGCCTCGACGCCGTCGAAGCCGGCCGGCAGGGCCAGCGGCTGCGTGCCGGCAAAGGTGCCGTCGCTGACCCAGAGGGTCTTGCCGACGGCGTCGTCGATGCACGTGAAGTAGAATCGCCCGCCGGCGGCCAGCATCTCGGAGGGACGATCGATGTCGAGCGTCGTCAGGTGGCGCACCAGCATCGACAGCGTCGCGTCAGCCAAGGCATCGGGATTGGCCCGCAGCTCAGCGTAACGGCTCAGGTCGATATCGATGATGAGCGACGCGTTGGGGTCGTCGCTGCCGCCGATGGTGTAGAAATCGTCGCGGATGTCGACGCTGCCCGAACCGCTGACGCGGCTGACATCCACGTCCAGGTGGACCGGCCCGTACATGCCCAGCGGCGTGTTGACGCGCAGGGCGTTCTCGGGCGAGCCGTCGCCGACGGTGCGGAAGCGGTACCACGTTTCGGTGGCCCCGGCCTCCAGGACGGCTGCGCCGTCGGTGCCGATGACGACCGGGCCGGTGAGGCGGTCGTGGAGGACCTCACCGACGCCGTCGAAGACGTCATTGCCGATGATGGCGACGCCTTCGTCGGGCAACTCGATCCGCCGGGCCTGCCCGTCGAGGCGGTAGATCTTGCCGGCGTCGGTCAGGAGAGTCGTGCCGACGACGTCGGCGGTGGCGGCGCCGATGAGCAGGTCGGCGAAGTGATTGCCGTCCAGATTGGTCACGGCCACGACCCCGCCGAAGCGGTCACCGTCGGCCGCCCCGGTCAGGACGGTGGTGTCCAGCAGGCCGTCCCCGTCCAGGTCGGCCGTCCCGCCCGGCAGGGCGAGGTCGTCGCCGGCGAAGGCGGCCAGGTTCCACAGCAGGCGCACCGACCCGACACTGCCCTGCCGCAACAGGGCGCCCGTGCCGCTGTAGGCCCGCTGCTCGGCGCGCCCGATGGCCAGGTCGATCCGTCCGTTGGCGTCGAAGTCGCCCAGGGCAAAGGCCAGGTCGTTTTCGTACCAGCCGCCGGAGGGCTGACCGAAGGCCTGGTCCAGGTGGATCGTGATGTCGGCGTAGGCGTCGCTGTAGCGCGGGTAGGATTGGTAGAAGCCGTTGCTCCAGCCGACGCTGGTGGTGTAGATCAGCAGATCGGCCGCGTCGCCGTTGGTTCTGCTGCCGGCGCGGGCGATCATCAGATCCTCCGACCCGTCGCGATCGACGTCGCCCAGCACCACCAGGCGGGCCTGGTTGGCGTTGGTGCCCGAATCGTCCACGCGAACCGAATCGGACACCAGGACGACCGGCGCCGAGGCGCCGCTCGTCCACGGCGCGCCGATCACGGCGCTGCCGGCCGTGTCGCGGTCGATGACGTACAGCGCCCCGACGGTCAGCCGCTCGCCGTCGGTGTTCTGGAAAGTCCACTGTCGCGGCAGGTAGAGGGCGATCTCGTCGCGTCCGTCGGCGTCGACGTCCAGGCCCCGGGCGATCGACCAGGCGTTGCTGTAGTAACTGCCGGCGGCGGACCACATGGCCGGGTCGAGGCCCAGGTAGTTCAGCGTCGAAGCGGCCGGCCAGGCGGCCTGGCCGGCGTCGGTGACGGTCACCGTCGCGCTGCCGCTCCACAGGGGCGAGCCGTGGGGGCTGATCACGTCCTGGTAGAGCTGCTCGCCGGTGAAGACGGCCGCCTTGACGCCCGTCGTGGCGTAGCCGTACGACACCAGCAGGTCGGACCGGCCTTCGCTGTCGTGGTCCCAGTCGACGACCTGGACGTCCACGCCGGCCAGGCCCCCGGTGTAGATCAGGATCGTCCCGTCGGTCGAGCCGAAGCCGGCGGTCAGTTCGGCGCGGACTTCCGGCGACCCGGGGATCATCTGGATGCCCCCCGTGAAGAACCCGTCGTCCAGCCACGCGCCCTGGAACAGCAGGTCGTCGGCACCGTCCCCGTCGATGTCGGCGGCCTGGCCCAGCGGCCAGAAGCCGTTGAGGTGGATGACCGTGTGGGCGATCTGGTCGATCGGCTCGTTGCCGGTCCACTGGTCGGCCGGGCCGTACAGCAGGTACGCGGTGGTCCGGTCCTCGTCCCACAGCAGCGAATCGGCGTACCCGTCCTGGTTGATGTCGCCGACGTCGGCGGCGTGGACCAGCCCGCTCCCGGCGGCTGTGCCGTCGACGCGCGGAAGCGTGCCGGCGCCGATGCCCGCCGGGTCGGAGACGTTCACGTCGATCTGCGGCCAGCGACCGGGCGCCAGCGGGAAGCCCATCTCGTATTCATAGGGCCGAGGCGCCGGCGAAGCATCAGGCGCCTCGTTGGGCGTCAGCGCGCGGCCGTAGACGATGGCGTAGCTTCCCGAGGCGGTATCCAGCAGGGCCAGGTCGTCCACGCCATCGTTGTTGACGTCGCCGATGGCCCTGACCCAGGTGATCCGGTCGGGCTGCCAGTAGGAGGCGGCGTCGAGATACTGCGGGGCGGGGCTTTCGACCAGCAGGGCGGGCGTGAAGGCGTCGACGCCGCCCAGCCACGCCGATGTGCTCTGGGCGCCGGTGACGCACATCACCTGGTGGGCCAGCAGGCCGCCGTCGCCCAGGGCGCTGGTGAGTTCCTGGTGGGCGTAGCCGATGTTCCCGCGGTTGTCGCCGTCGATGTCGCCCAGCGGAATGAGCAGGTCGCCCAGGACCGTTTTGGACATTGTCGAGTACGCCCCGCCGATCAGCGTGCTGTGGCCGCTGCCGTCGAAGGTGTTCCAGGTGTTCAGCAGGATGTCGGCGTACAGGTCGATGCCGTCGGCGTTGATCCGTCCGGCCGGCGCGAGGGTCAGGCCCTCCAACAGGCCCAGCGTGCCTGCCGAGGTCGACCACGCGGTGCCAAGGGGATGAGCGACCCCGCCCCGCATGTCGTAGCTGCCCATCGGGGCGGTCTTGCCGGAGATCACCCGCAGCGTGTACGACCACTGCCTCAAGCCGCTCGGCTCGGAGGTCAGGAAGGCGAAGTCGCCGGTGGCGGAGCCCAGCGCCTGGCCGACAGGCTGGATCTGCGTGATGTTCTTCGTATCGTAGACGTAGTGCGTCTGCTCCAGGTCGGCCAGCGGCGTATCCTCGAAGAGCCGCACGTCGTCGACGTACCATCCCTCGTAGTCGTTATTGAAGGCGTTGACCGTATCGAACGTGAAACGCACCTGCACCTGCGAACCCGGCGCGACCTGCCCCAGCAGCACCCGCATGCGGTGGACCCACGGCTGGTCGTCGGCTTCCATGAAGGTCTCGGTGCTGACGGTCGCCACGTCGACCCAGGCGCCGCCGTTGACGCGGGCCTGAACCGAGGGCAGATCGACCGAGGTCTGTCCGCCCGTAGCGGTCGCCTGCGTGTCCAGCCAGGTCGAGAACTCCAGCGTCAGGGCCTCGGCGCCGTCGGCGAGCTTGACGACCGGGCTGACCAGGCGCCCGCCGGCGCGGCTGTAGGTCTGGTAGGTGCCGCCGCCGTCGGACCCTTCAAGCTGGCCGAAGTACCACGCGCCGTCGCCGACGTAGTCGGCCCGGGCGGCGGTCACGTGCCAGAGATTCGAGGCTGTTGCGAGATTCTCGACGGTGAACCCTTCGGCGTCGAGGCCGTCGAACGTCCACGATGCCGCCACGCCGCCGGCAAGGTCCGTCTGCCCGGCCAGGACGCGGACGCGGCTGTCGGCGGCGTAGTCGCCGGTGGCCAGGACGATGTCGTCGATCTGGTCGCCGGTGACGTCGCCGACGGCCTGGACCGCCAGGATCGACTCGCCCACCGCACGACCGGTAACCACCACGTCGGCGACGGCCAACACGTCGATCTCGTCGCCGGCACTGACGTCGGCGCCGCCAAACCACACGTACAGGCCCGAAGCGCTGTAGGCCGTGTCGAAACGGTGAGTCACGCCCAGCACGAGATCGTCGTGGCCGTCATGGTTGAAGTCGGCCACCGAGAGCTGGCTGGCGGCCCCGTCGGAGTACGCCAGGACCGGCGCCGGCAGGACCAGCGTGACGTAGCTGCTCGTGCCGCCCAACTGCACGCGGACGCGCGTCACCGGCGCGATCTCGTGATCGGTCACACCGTCGCTCACCTGGCCCGCGTTGGCCGTCGCGTCGGCGACGGTGGCGTCGTCGACGCCCACGATGAAGTCCATGACCCCGTCGTGGTTGAGGTCGCCGGCCGGGGCGATGTGGGCCGTGAAGGCCGGATCGTCCACCGCCAGACCCACGTCGGCCGCCGCGTCGTCGATCTCCGGGTACCCGCCCAGGCCCGCCTTGAAGCGAACGTCGTAATCGCCCAGTTCATCCGCCTGGGCGGCGTTGGTCTGCCCCGACAGAAAGCCCAGCGCGGCAAAGGCATCGGCGGCGCCGAACTCGATCGCAAGGTCGCCCGTCCGGCGCAGCGAGACGCGGTAACGGCCGTTCTCGAAGGCGAAGAAGACCTTGTCCCACAACGTCCCGCCCGCGAAGGCCGTCTGCGCCATCGCCTCGTTGATCTGGCGGACGACGGCCGAGTTGCCCTTCCCCGGATCGTCGATCGGCGTGGTCAGATCGACCGTCACGAGGCTGGATCGAACGCCGTTGATCGTCAGGCGGAAGCTCATCGACGTCTTGCCGGCCAGGTCGCCCAGGGGCTGCTCGCCGACGAAGCCGAACGACGCGGGATTGAGGATCTGCAGGATGTAGCAGTCCGGCGTGCCGGCGAACTGCTCGACCGGCAGCAGGAGCAGCGTCCCGTCGACCGAGTCCTCCGACGCCGCCAGCAGACGGACGTTGGCCAGCCCCAGCGGGGCCGAGCCGGCCCAGAGGCTCTGGCCGGCAACGAACAGGTCCCCGTCGAAGAATCTCTGGGCGGCCGGATCGGCGAAGGCGATCCGGTCGATCCAGTCCAGGCTCAGCGGGGCCGAACCGGCGGGGCCGAAGGCTGTTGCGGCCCGGGGGGCGCGGATGGCGTACCAGTCGCCGGTGTCGCCGAAGTGAAGCGACAGGTTCGCCAGGGCCGCCGGGGAGAGCACGTCGGCAATGGGGCTGGCCAGGACGGCGGTGTCGTTGGCGCCGGTCTGGCCGTTGCGCGTGACGAATTCCAGCAGGTCCGGCGCGGTGCCGTCGTTGCCGTAGATCAAGTCGTCGCCGGCCCCGCCCCGCAGCAGGTCGTCGCCAAGCGAGCCGGCGATAAAATCGTTGCCCTCGCCGCCGTCGATGACGTCGTCCAGGACGCCGCCGTACAACCGGTCATTGCCCGGCCCGCCGTAGATCTCCAGGGCACCGATGACGGCGCCTTCCTGGAAGTTGCCCCGCTTGATGCCCCACTCGGTTGAGCGGGTGCCGCTGCCGTCCGGCAGGGGGATGCGGTACTCCGGATCGGCGCGGACTTCGTCGTTGCCGCCACGGGTCTCGATGACCGTGTGCTCCACGCCGACGGTCCGCCAGAAGGCGTACTGCTGGGCGTAGACACTCGTCGTGCCCCCCACCGCCTGGGCAGCCTCGAAGCCCAGGTCGGCCGTGGCGCCGGCGAGGACCTCCACGTCCCAGCCGATCTGCCGGGTGGTCAGCGTGAGGTAGCGGTCGTGCGCGACGCCGGCGACGAGGATGTCGTCCAGTTCCATCGCCGCCAACCGCTCCTGCACATCGGCCGCCAGGTCGCCGGCGTGGGCGTTGTCGGCCTGGAGCGACGCCGGGATCGTCAGCGTCACCGTGGTGACGACGCCGGCCGGACTGGTCAGGCGCAGCGGCAGCGTCTGCGTGGCGGGCGACGCGTCGACGACCGCGGGGCGTTTGGCGATGAGCGTGGCGGTGATACTCATGCCGTCATCGATCATGTACTCCTGGTTGGCGGTGTCCCACACCAGGGCCGTCAGTTCGTAGCGCCCCAGCACGCGGTTATAGGTCAGGGCGAAGTGATCGTTCACAGGGCGGCCCATGTCGTCCAGGTCGCCGCCGAGGATGAGGATCGCGTCGGCCCCTGTGCCGCCCTCGATCCAGTCGGTGAGCGTGGGCAGGTATGTCTCGTTGCTGTCGCCCAGCGTGGGCAGATAGTCCGGGATGATCTGGAACAGATCGTCGCCGGGCCCGCCCAGCAGCAGGTCGGACGCCTGGCGGTCGGGCCCGCCGGAGATCACGTCGTTGCCCGACCCGCCGAGAATCCAGTCCTCGGCGATTCCGCCGCGGAGGATGTCGTTGCCGGCGCCGCCGAGGATGATGTCCCGCCGCACGTGCTGCAGATCGTTGGTGCTCATCGCCAGGCTGCTGGCGCAGTCGACGGTGACGAACGCGTCGCCGTCGGCGAGCTGCAATTCCATCGTGTAGATC
>JAAYZK010000135.1 GCA_012514895.1 Planctomycetota bacterium
ACGTCCGGGTTCTGGGCCGTGCCGCGCAGGACCGGCCGGTCCGGGGACATCGCCCGCCGGCGGTGGGCGATGACCAGCTCGTCGTCGATCATCGCGCGGATGACCGCCTCGTCGAGCGGCTCGACCTTGTTGATCTCGTGGCTGGAGCGGAATCCGTCGAAGAAGTGGACGAAGGGCACGCGCGACTCGAGGGTGGCCGCCTGGGCGATCAGGGCCAGGTCCATGATCTCCTGGATCGAGTTGCTGGCCAGCATGCCGAACCCGGTCTGGCGGACGGCCATCACGTCGGAGTGGTCGCCGAAGATGCTCAGCGCCTGGCAGGCCAGGGACCGCGCCGAGACGTGGAAGACGGTGCTGGTGAGCTCGCCGGCGATCTTGTACATGTTGGGGATCATCAGCAGCAGACCCTGGCTGGCCGTGAACGTCGTGGTCAGCGCCCCGGTCTGCAGGGCCCCGTGGACCGAACCGCTGGCGCCGCCTTCGCTCTGCAACTCGACGACCGACGGGACGGTGCCCCAGATATTCTTCGCCCCCGCGGCCGACCAGGCGTCGGCCCACTCGCCCATGGGGCTGGAGGGCGTAATCGGGTAAATCGCGCATACTTCGTTGGTTTTGTGCGCGACATACGCCGCGGCTTCGTTGCCGTCCATCATGACCATGTTCTTCGCCATCAGCTTCTCCTGTCGCCGTCACGCGACCTGCCGGGCCCCCTGTGTACGGGCCCGATCCGCAGAATCAAATGAGACTCGCCATCCTACCATCCCCCGCCGGGGCCGTTCAATGCCCGCAGGCCGCCGGCTGCGGGGGGAACTGCGCTGCAAGGCATACGGCTTACGGGGCATACGGCCAAAGCATGGGGGTGCGACCACGCGCACCAAGGAGCTATTGTGGAGATTGGATCGCGCATTTCAACGGCATTCCGCGATCCAACCCCGCTTTTCGGCGGCGCAACAGAGCGGGCGGGCCCGGAGGGGGTTCAGCCTGGTCCGGCGTCCTCTGCGGCCCCACCGTTCAGGGGGTAGTACGCCGCGCCCGCAGGGGAGGATCGGCCCGGTCCGCCTCCCTCCGGTCCGTTTCCGGGAGGCTTGCGGCCGGGCTTCGGCGCAGCGCCATGGCAGCGCAGCATCCTGCAGCCACGACGCCTCGCCTCCGCACTGATGACATGAGAAGGGCGGACCCCGGAGGGCCCGCCCTTGGATGCCTTACCGTCGCCGGCGGCAATCAGTACGTCTTGCCGAAGTTGTTCTTCAGCAGGACGAAGTCGTCCAGGTCGATGTCGCCGTCCAGGTCGAAGTCGCCCAGCGAACAACTGGTCTGGGTGTCCAGGCCCGTCTGCCCGAAGTTGTTCTTGAGGATGACGAAGTCGTCCAGATCGACGTCGCCGTCGCCGTCGGCATCGCCGGGGTTGCAGATCGGCTCGACGGAGGCCGGCGTCCAGGTGATGTCGTCGTAGATCCCGTCGCCGAACCACATCTCAGGCGCAGCACCGGCGATCATCGTGGCGCCGCCGTACAGGTAGATGTCGCTGACGCCGCCGGGGGTGGTCCCGGTGAAGGCGTTGCCGGGGGTCACGCCGCCGGCCGCGATGACACGGCCGTCCCAAGTCGTCAGCGTAATCTGAACCTGTCCCGGGGCGGTGTAGGCGATCGTCCACTTGTTCCACACGCCGGTGGTGGGACGCCCGCCGGGCACGCCGAGGTAATAGCTGGAATACCACCCCTGATTGCCGGCCCAGCCGGCGTTGGCGATGGGAGCCGTCCATGCCCAGTCAGGGCTGGCGATCGTGGCGATGTTCTGGTCCTGCGTGCGGCCATCCTCGAAGGCATAGCCGCTGTTGCTGTTCAGCCACTGATTCTCGCACAGGCCGGCGCCGATGCCGTACGATACGTTGAGGATGCCGTGATCCTCCGGCTCATTGACGGGGTAATGGACAGAGGTGTCGACATCCATGAACTTCCGCAGGCCGAACCGGGGCCCGTAGGCGGTGGCGATGTAGGCCGTCCCGGTGCCCGGATCGCGCATGTAGTACCCTGCATCATAGGCCCACAACTCCAGCGTGCCGAACTGGCCGTTCAGGGGGAAATAGGCCATGTCGGCGACCTTCATGCGCAGGGCCTTCGTGCCGCTGTGAACGATGGAGGTCTCGATCTGAATGGTATCGAGGTACTGGATCCCGCCGACGTACGCATTGTCGACGAAGACCCACCCCTCCTCGATCAACTCGGTCAGATCCGTCATCCCCTCGAAATCCCACGACCGCACCTGCGCATACGCACTGCCCGACAACGCGACCAACATGAGTGATACGACGATTCTGCTGAACTTCATAACGCAACTCCCTTCCTAGAGAAAAAGACAGACCGTCACCCGCCCAGCGAGGCAACCACAACAACCCCGGCCCATCGGGACCACGGGTGTCCGAGACGCCGACTCAGGCTGTGACGGCAACTACGCCACCCCAGCACAGATCACACAGAGGTATGCCCTCTCGGCGCGCAGGCCAGGAGGACCGTGCCATCACTGGCAATATACCATCAGAGACCCGACGCGTCAAGACGGTATCCGCAGGCAGGCGTGTTCCGCACGCGGCAACCCGCCGACGGCGCCGCACCGGGTTCGCCTGGAGGGGGCCCCGCGGCGATGACTGAGCGCCGCACGAAGAACGTGAAGTCTTCGTCGCTCCGCGTCTGGAGGAAGCGAACTGATCCGGGCCGTCTCCTGGGCGCAGCACCATGGCAACGCAGCATCCTGAAGCCGCGACGCCTCGCCTCCGCACTGATGACATGAGAAGGGCGGACCCCGGAGGGCCCGCCCTTGGATGCCTTACCGTCGCCGGCGGCAATCAGTACGTATTGCCGAAGTTGTTCTTCAGCAGGACGAAGTCGTCCAGGTCGACGTCGCCGTCCAGGTCGAAGTCGCCCAGCGAGCAACTGGTCTGGGTGTCCAGGCCCGTCTGCCCGAAGTTGTTCTTGAGGATGACGAAGTCGTCCAGGTCGACGTTGCCGTCGCCGTCGGCGTCACCGGGGTTGCAGATCGGCTCGACGAAGGTCGGCGTCCAGGTGATGTCGTCGTAGATCCCGTCGCCGAACCACATCTCAGGCTCGGCACCGGCCATCATGGTGGCGCCGCCGTACAGGTAGATGTCACTGACGCCGCCCGGGGTGTTCCCATCGAAGGCCTTGCTGGGAACCGCGCCGGAAGCCGCGAAGGTACGGCCGTCCCAGGTCGTCACCGCAATCGACATCACTCCCGGAGCGGTGTAGGCGATCGTCCACTTGTTCCACACGCCGGTGGTGGGACGCCCGCCGGGGATGCCAAGGTAATACGCAGAATACCACGACTGGTTGCCGGCCCAGCCGGCGTTGGCGATGGGGCTCGTATACGCCCAGTCGGGGCTGGCGATCGTGATAATATCCTGGTGTTCCGTGCGGCCGTCCTCGAAGCCGTAACCGCCGTTGCTGTTCAGGTACGATTTCTCGACCAGGCCGGCGCCGATGCCGTACGATCTGTTGAGGATGCCGTGGTCTTCCGGCTCGTTGTCGGGATACCAGACGGAGGTGTCCACATCCATGAACTTCCGCAGGCCGAACCGGGGTCCGTAAGCGGTGGCGATGTAGGACGTCCCCGTGCCCGGATCGCGCATGTAGTACCCTGCATCATAGGCCCACAGTTCCAGCGTGCCGAACTGGCCGTTCAGGGGGAAATAGGCCATGTCGGCGACCTTCATGCGCAGGGCCTTCGTGCCGCTGTGGACGATGGAGGTCTCGATCTGAATGGAATCGAGGTACTGCGTGGGAGTCCCGCCGACTGAGACGTACGCATCGTCGACGAAGACCCACCCTTCGTCGATCAACCCGGTCAGATCCGTCATCCCCTCGAAGTCCCACGACCGCACCTGCGCATACGCACTGCCCGACAGAGCGACCAACATGAGTGCTACGGCGATTCTGCTGAGCTTCATGGCGCCTACTCCCTTCCTGGTGGAACAGTAAACTGTGACTCGTCCTGCGACGCAACCACAACACCCCCGGCGCATCGGCACCGGAGGCGTCTGATACACCGATTCCAGTCGCGACGGCAGCTAAGGCGCCCCAACGCATAGAGGCACAGAAATGAACCCTCTTGGGGCACAACAGAACGTTGTCGACAGCCATCACTCTATCGCAGGAAGCCCGGCGCGTCAAGACGTCACCGGCGCCCACCCGGCCGGACGCAGATCCGGCATAGCCCCCGGCGGGACCTTCCCGCCGAGGGCTCGAATCCGGGCTTCCAGCATCGCGTCAGCGTCAGCAGCGGCGATCAGTACGTCGTGCCGAAGTTGTTCTTCAGCAGGACGAAGTCGTCCAGGTCGACGTCGCCGTCCAGGTCGAAATCGCCCTGGGCGTAGGTGGCGCCGGCGGTGCCGAAGTTGTTCTTGAGGATGACGAAGTCGTCCAGATCGACGTCCCCGTCGCCGTCAGCGTCGCCGGGGTTGCAGCCGCCCGCGGCGGCGAGCGTCCACTTCTGCAGGCTGGAGCCCTGCTGGAACTTCCCGCCGACGAGGTTATTGGCCAGCATGCCGTACGAGCTGTCGTTCAGCTTGGTGACCGCCACAACGTCGAAGCCGAGCTGGACGTCGGCCTCCAGGTCCACCACGGCCTGCTCCGTGTCGCCGCTCCAGCCGCTGTAGTGGCTGTAGGGCACAATCGCCCCCTCGTAGCGGATGACGGTGCCGTCGGCGACCACGGCGAACTCGGGCACCAGGTCGGTCCCCACGGGGTTGCTCCACGAGGCAATGACCCAGTCGCCGCCGTCCGGGGCGGCGCCGAAGACGATCTGCTGGCCCTTGGTCATGGTGGCCTGGAAGTAGATCGTGTTGTTCCCGGCGTCGACGCTGATCTCGACGTCGTCGTGCCCGTTCCAGGTGGTGTAGGCCGGCTGGAGGTTCTGCTCGGCGTCGGTGACCTCCACGGCGAAGTACAGCAGGTTCGCCGCGTCGTTCCATCGCAGGCAATAGCGGGCTCCCGCGACGTCGGCCGCACCGCCGGAGTACAGTTCGTCCAGCGCGATCCAGTCGGCGCCGGCCCAGTCGCCCAGATCCCCGTCGACGACCGGCGACCCGTGAGCGGCGACATACGGAACAGCGATGTCATGATCCGCGACGGCAACGGCGGCGCACAGCACGACCACGGCCAATACGGGTGCCCAACGTTCCATGGCTCTCTCCCTGCTCAAGAAAAGTGGAACCGCATCGCCTCCAGCGCCCCATGCGATGGGCCGAATGGCCCGGCAGTACAGAAGTGCCTCATGATCATGAGGTGCTGCACGTCACCCCAGCGTACCGCGCATCGGGAATCCGTCAAGCGCAAACATGGCGCCTCCGCCGGCGTGCGATTCTCGCTCGCCATCGGTCGGGCGGCGCGGCATAATCGTGGGCATGAGATCGACTGCAGACATGCTCATTCGCGGCGGGATGGTCCTCGACGGGCTCGGCTCACCGCCCCGCCGGCAGGACGTCGCCGTCGCCGACGGGCGCGTGCGCCTCCTGACCCCCCCCGCGCGCGTCGAGGCGACCGACGTCCTCGACGCGACCGACCACTTCGTCGTCCCGGGCTTCATCGACATCCACGGCCACAGCGACCTGGCCTCGATGACCGGCCCCGACGCCGTCAGCCGCGTCGCCGCCGGCGTGACCACCGAGTGCAACGGCAACTGCGGCTACGGAGCGTTCCCCATGGTCGGGGAGGTCCTGGCCGAGCGCCAGCGGGGCTTCGACCCGGCGAGGCTGACGATCGACTGGACCGACGCCGCCGGCTACTTCGAGCGGGCCGGCGCGATCGGCTGCGCGGTCAACCGCGTCACGCTGATCGGGCACGGGAACGTGCGGGGGGCGGTGATCGGCTACGGCAACCTGCGGGCGACGCCGTCCCAGATCGACCGGATGGCCGCGATCGTCGAGGCGAGCCTCGCCGCCGGGGCCGTCGGGCTGAGCACGGGGCTGATCTACCCGCCGGGGATGTGGGCCGACGTCGACGAGATGGCCGCCCTGGCCGCCGTCGTCGCCGCACGCGGCGGGCTGTACGCCAGCCACATCCGCTGCGAGGGCGTGCGGCTGCTGGAGGCGGTCGACGAGTTCATCGAGGTGCTCCGCCGCAGCGGCTGCCGCGGGCAGCTCAGCCACGTCAAGGCTTCCGGCGAACCGAACTGGCACAAGATCGGCGCCGTCGGCGAGAAGCTGCGGCGGGCGCGGGCCGAGGGGATCGAGGTCTGGGCCGACCGCTACCCCTACACCGCCAGCCGCACCAGCCTGGCCGCGATGGTCCTGCCGGGCGAGGCGATGGCCGGCTCGACCGACGACGTCGTGGCGCGCCTGGCCGACGGTCCGACGCGCCGGGCGATCGTCCAGGGCATCCGCGCCGAAAAGGGCTCGTGGCTCGACCGCTGGCTGGAGACGATCGTGATCGCCTCGGTCGGCCGCCCCGAGCTGCGCGACTGCATCGGCCGCAACCTCCGCCGGCTTCCCGACCGCTTCGCCGCCGCCGGCGACGCGCTGGACGCGGCGATCGAGCTGCTCCTGGCCGACCGGGCCGCCCCGCAGGCGGTCCGCTTCTGCATGAGCGAGGCGAACCTGCCCGTGGTGTACGGGTGGGAGTTCGTCTGCGTCGGCTCCGACAGCGCCACCCGCGACCGCCTGGGCGACTCGGACGCCGAACGGCCCCACCCCCGGTCGTACGGCACGCCGGCACGGTTCGTGGACCTCGTCGTCCGCCAGTGGAAGCTGATGGACTGGCCCGAGGCCATCCGACGGATGACCTCGATGCCCGCGGCGATCCTCGGCCTGGCCGAACGCGGCGTGCTGCGGGACGGGGCGCCGGCCGACGTCGTCGTGCTCGACCCGCGACGCTTCGCCGACCGCGCCACCTACGACCACCCCGCCCAGAACCCCGACGGCGTCGCCGCCACGATCGTCAACGGCCAGGCCGTCTGGCGCAACGACCGCCACACCGGCAGACGGCCCGGCCGCCTGCTGGGCGTGAAGGGAGCCCGCTGAGGTCATGGACCGACCCTGCATCCTCATCACCACCGGCTACCGCGACGGCCTCAACGGCGGCTCGCCCCAGACGCTGCTCAACCAGCACTACATCGACATGATCCGCGCCGCCGGCGGCCTGCCCGTCCTGGCCCCCCCCACCGTGCCGTTCGACCCCGCCCTCGCCGAGGCCTGCGACGCCGCGGGTCTGCTGCTCAGCGGCGGGGCCGACCTCGACGCCGCCCTGTACGGCCAGCCGCCGCACCCCAAGGCCTCGGCGCTCCACCCGCTCCGCCAGGCATCCGAACTGGCGTGGCTGGCGTGGGCCGAGGGGGCCGATCTGCCCATCCTGGGCATCTGCCTTGGCTGCCAGGTCATCAACGTCCACCGCGGCGGCTCGCTGCTGCAGCACCTGCCCGACGTCGCCGGGACGATCGACCACGGCTCGGCCGACGGGTCAGCCCGCCACGACGTCGCCATCGGCGGCGGACGACTGCGCGAGGTCCTCGGCCCGTCCTGCCGCATCGCCAGCCGCCACCACCAGGCCGTCCACCGCCTCGGCCGCGACCTGGCAATCACGGCGCGGGCGCCCGACGGGGTCGTCGAGGCGATCGAGGACGACCGGCGCCCCTTCGTCGTCGGCGTCCAGTGGCACCCCGAGAGCCTCGGCGACGACGCGGCCACCCGCGCCCTCGCCCGCGCGTTCGTCCAGGCCGCCCGGAGGCGATCGGCGTGACGGCCGGCGACCGCTACATCGTGGGCCTGTCCTGCGGCGACGCGGGCACCCACGCCGTCCTGGCGGCCGTGAGCGGCAGCGGGGAGGCGATGGCCGTCCGCCAGGTGCGACACGAGTTCACCGCCTTCGAGCCCCGCCTGGGCGAGGCCTACGCCGCCGCCGCCTCCGGACGGCCGGTGGGCGCCGCGGCGATCGCCTTGCTGGACCGCGACGCCTCCGCCGCGATGGCCGCCGCCGCCGAGGCGCTGCTCAAGCACGCCCGCGTCGCCCGCCGCAGGCTCGCCGCCGTCGGCCTGGCCGACGCCGTCCTGGCCCGGCCGGAGGGCGGACGCTGCCGGATCGGCACCCCCGCGACGGTAGCTCAGCGGGCGCGGCTGCCGGTCGTGTCGGACTTCGCCGCCGGCGACCTGGCGGCCGGGGGCCGCGGGGGCCCCGTCGCGGCGTGGGCCCACTGGTTGCTCTTCCGCGACAGCGCCCGCACCCGCGTCGTCGTCGACCTCGGCCGCGTCGCCTCCCTCACCTTCCTGCCCACCGGCGCCGCCGCCGCCGACGTCGTCGCCTTCGACACCGGCCCGGGCACCGCCGTCATCGACGCCCTCGCCGCCGACCTGCTGGGCGAACCGTTCGACCGCGACGGCGCCGTCGCCGACAGGGGCCGCGTCGACCACGAGCTGCTGGCCGCCCTGCTCAACGACACCTACTTCCACCGCCGCCCGCCCAAGCTCACCAGCCGCCACGCCTGGTCCGGCCCGTTCACCCAACGCCTCATCGCCGCCGCCGCTTCCCGCGGACTGACGACCGCCGACATGATCTCCACGGCCACCGAACTGACCGTCCGCAGCGTCGCCCAGGCCGTCGCCGCCATGACCGAAAACCCCCACGACGTCCTGCTGTGCGGGGGCGGCACGCGGAACATCACGCTGGCGATGCGCCTCCGCAGCGCCCTGACCCCCGCCAGCACGGTGCCCGTCCAGCGACTGGACTTCGACGCCACCGCCCTGGACGCCGTCGCCGCCGCCATCCTCGCCGCCGCCCGACTCGACAGGGTCCCCACCAACATCCCCCAGACCACCGGCGCCGCCCGGCCAGCCCTGTGCGGCAGCCTCACCGAACCGTAGACGCACCGGAACATGTTAACTAATGTGTGTCCCTTCTATTCCTCTGTTTCCCGCATGACTCACTACGCCGACCGCAACAGGGTGATCCGGGGAATGGCACTTCGGACCGCCTCAGCGCCATCATCACCCGCCGTCTTCCTTGCTCCTCAGCTCTCTCTCGCCGTCTTCGATCTCAGCTTTCTCCGGCAGCCCCATTCGCCTGCTGAACCACTGGTAGCAGCGCAGATAACCCAGCAAGACACCTTCCGTCGTAAGAGCAACGAGCACGACATCTCCTGCTGTTCTCGGAACAAGACCAACCAGACACAGAACAGCAGCATGCACAAGCGCAAAAGCAGCGGCGGACGGAACCAGTAGCCAGTCACGCAAGTTACGCGCGCGCGTGTTCTCCGGCAAGCTCTCGTTCATCGTCTCGTCCATCGCAACCTCTCCGGTCTCCCGTGATTCCGGGGACGTGATTTGATTCCGGGGACACACATCAGTCACCATTAGTCGGATTCCGGGGACACACATCAGTCACCACTAGGACTAATGTGTCTCCCCGAGATTCCTCGGGCCGCACGTGCCACGACGCCAGTCTATCGCGGCGTCCCAGGACTGCAAGCGCCAGCCGACGGGAGAAGTATGGCTGCGGGACGGTGGCGGACGTACCGCCTATCCGCCCCGTTTTTCGTTGACGCCCGCCGGCGCGCCTCAGGGGTCTTCGATGGCGAGCCTCTGCTCCAAGGCGCGGAGGTCCGGGTCGATCGGCCGGCCGCGCCGGCGTCAGCGGCCCTGCCCGTAGTACGCTCCCGGGCCGTGCTTGCGGAGGAAGTGCTTGTCCAGGAGGGTCGGCGAGATGGGCTGTTCGTGCGGCTGGAGGCGGACGGTCAGGGCGGCCATTTCGGCGATCTTTTCGAGGACCGCCGCGTGGGTGACGGCGTCGTCGCTGGAGCGGCCCCAGGCGAACGGGCCGTGCTCGGCGACGAGGATCGCCGGGACGTGGGCCGCCTCGGCGCCGGCGAGGGTTTCGACGATGACGCGTCCGGTGTTGGCCTCGTAGTCCTGGCGGATCTCCTCGTCGCGGAGCGGACGGGTGATGGGCACGGGGCCGTGGCAGAAGTCCGCGTGGGTCGTGCCCAGGGCCGGGATCGCGCGGCGGGCCTGGGCCCAGCAGGTGGCGTGCAGGCTGTGGGTGTGGACGATCCCGCCGATCGACGACAGGGCGCGGTAGAGCTCCAGGTGGGTCGGCGTGTCGCTGCTGGGCCGCAGGCCGCCGTCCACGACGCGCCCATCCTCCAGCGACACCACGACCATGTGCTCCGGGGCCATGCCCTCGTAAGGCACGCCGGACGGCTTGATCACCACGCGGCCGCCGGCGCGGTCGATTCCCGAGACGTTGCCCCAGGTCATGAACACCAGCCCCTCGGCGACCAGCCGAAGGTTCGCACGGCAGACTTCTTCTCTCAGTTCGTCCAGCATCATGATCGCGCCCGCCCGCGGATGTCCAGCAGCGTCTTCATGACGTCCCGCAGGTCGTCGGCGCCGCTGGTGCCCAGGGCGTCGTGCATCCGCCGGTACAGCGCGTACAACTCGCGGTAGACCCTGTGGGCGGCCGGATCAGGGGTGTAGGCGACGGCCTTCAGGGCGGCCATGGCCTTCTGGGCCTCGGGGATGGAACGGTATCCGCCGGCATCCGGTCCGGCGGCGACGGCGGCGGCCATCGCGGCGCCCAGGGCGCAGGCCTGCGTCGAGCGGGCGATCCGCATCGGCCGTCCGGTCACGTCGGCGTAGATCTGCATGACCATCGGGTTCTTCTGGGCGATGCCGCCGCAGTTGACCACCTGGCGGACCTTGACGCCGTACTCCTCGAAGCGGTTGATGATCGTCAGAGCGCCGAAGGCGGTGGCCTCGACGAGGGCGCGGTAGATCTCGGCCGGCGTGGTGTGGAGCGTCTGGCCCATCAGCAGGCCGGTGAGGCGCTGGTCGACGAGGATGGTGCGGTTGCCGTTGTTCCAGTCCAGGGCGAGCAGGCCGCTTTCGCCCGGCCGCAGCCTGGCCGCCTGGCGGGTCAGTTG
The DNA here is from genome assembly GCA_012514895.1 of Planctomycetota bacterium. Taxonomy (GTDB): domain Bacteria; phylum Planctomycetota; class Phycisphaerae; order SM23-33; family FEN-1343; genus JAAYZK01. The sequence goes on from JAAYZK010000135.1 coordinate 10,921, forward strand.
CCCGTGGTCCAGGCCGGCGGGCCGGATGATGTTCACGAACCAGTTGAAGATGTCGCCGACGGCGCTCTGGCCGGCCTCCAGGCCGTAGTATCCCGGCACGATGCTGCCCGGCACGATCCCGCACAGGCCGGGGATGTCGGGCAGGTTGCCGGTCTGCGGGGCGATCATCATGTCGCAGGTGCTCGTGCCGATGATCTTGACCATCGTTCCCGGCGCGATGCCGGACCCGACGGCCCCGAGGTGGGCGTCGAACGCGCCGGCGGCAACCGGGATGCCCGCCGGCAGGCCGGTCCTGCGGGCCCAGGCGTCGGTCAGCCCCCCCACCGCCGTGTCGACGGCCTTGGCGGAACCCTTGAGGCGCCCGCGCAGGGCGGCCAGTCGGGGATCGAGACGGCCGAGGAAGTCGGCGTCGGGGTAGCCGCCCCAGGCGTCGTTGTACATCGCCTTGTGCCCGGCGGCGCAGATGCAGACCGTCAGGTCCTCCGGCGCCTCGCTGCCCGTGAGCATCGCGGGGATCCAGTCGGCGCACTCCACCCACAGGTGGGCCGCGCCAAAGACCTTCGGCGCGGTCCGCAGGCAGTGGAGGATCTTGCTGAAGAACCACTCGCTGCTGTAGGTGCCGCCGCACTTGGCCAGGTATTCCGGGCGTTTCGCGGCGGCCAGGGCGGTGATCTCCTCGGCCTCGGCGACGGCGGTGTGGTCCTTCCACAGCCACGCCATCGCGGCCGGGTCCTTGGCGAACGCCTTGTCGAACGCCAGCGGCCGGCCGCGTTCGTCGACCGGAATGGGCGTGCTGCCCGTGGTGTCCACGCCGATGCCGATGACCTGCCCGGGGCTGAACCGCTTCCGCCGCCGTCCGGCATCGGCCAGGGCCTCGACGATCGTGATCTCGGCCCCCTTGACGTAGTCGGCCGGGTGCTGGCGGGCGAGGTTCGGATCGCGCCCGAGGATCACGCCCTCGCTGCCGTGGCTGTAGCCCCACACGGCCTGGCCGATCTCGCGGCCGTCGGCCACGTCGACGACGATCGCCCGCACGCTGTTGGTCCCGTAATCCAGCCCGATGGTGTACTTGCTGCCCATGGTCACCTCTTCGCCGATCCGTCTAGCTCAAAAAGGGATTCTCGCCGTCATACAGGACGCCCGCCGGCCGCGGGGCGGCGATCTCGGGCACGCCGAGCATTTCGACCGCGTCGTGCAGGACGGCCCCGACGTGGGCGAAGGCCACGGCGGCGTGATGGGGGTAATTGCGGCCGATCAGCACGTGGCGGTAGAACCGGGCGAACCCCGGAATCGCGATGACGCCGATGGCCCCGAAGCTCTGCGGGTCGAGGTCCAGGATCCGCCCCTGGGCGATGTAGCTTCGCAGGGCCCCGTCGGCCGTGCCCTGGACGCGGAACACCGTGGTCGGCCCGGGCATGAGCTGGCCTTCCAGCGTGCCGCGAGTGATGTCCGGCTGCGGCGCCTCGGGCTCCATCAGCCGCTTCATGATCAACTGGTGCTTGATCGCGAAGGTCTTCATGCAGCAGCTCGGCGTGTTGCCGCAGTGGAAGCCCATGAACAGGTCGCCGGCGGCGGCGCCGGCGAGGTCGGCCCCGCCGAGCATGTCGGCCGGGACGGTGTTGTTGATGTCCAGCAGCGTCGCGGGAACCTGGCCGGCGAGGTAGCAGAGGTACTCGCTGAAGGCGCCGTAGATGTCCACCTCGCACGCCACCGGCATCCCTCGGGCGCTCAGGCGGCTGTTGACGTAGCAGGGCACGAAGCCGAACGCCTTCTCGAACGCCGGCCAGCACTTGTTGGCGAAGACCGCGTACTGGCGGCTGCCCAGGTTGGCCTGGGCGAACCGCGTCAGGGCCACCTCGAAGCGGGCGAGCTTGACCAGCAGGTCCGGGTAGGTGTTGCCCGCCCCCAGCTCGTCGGTCATGTCCGCGACGGTCGCACGGACCGCCTCGTCGCGATCGGAGACGTCGTTGTACGCCTGGAGCATGTCCAGTTCGCTGTTCTCCATGATCTCGACGCCCATGTCGTACAGCGGCCCGATCGGGGCGTTGCAGGCGTAGAAGTCCTGCGGCCGCGGGCCGAAGGCGAAGATCTTCAGCCCCGCCGCGCCGACCAGGACGCGGGCGACGTCCCGGAAGTGGGCGATGGTCTCGGCCAGGGTGGCGGGCAGGCCGACGGGGTTGTGCGGGATGTGCACCGCCGCGTGGCGCAGGGCGAAGTTGATGCCCGCGTTGAGCATGCCGCAGAAGGCGTCGCCGCGGCCGCCGATGAGGTCCTTGCCGGACTCCTCGGCCGCCCCGCAGGCCATCACCGGCCCGGGAAACCGCTCGGCGAAGATGCTCAGCGGCCCCTCCGGCCCGAAGTTGCCCAGGTAGATCACCGCCGCGTTGCAGCCGAGACCCTCGGCCTCGGCCAGGGCCGCCACCGCATCCGACGACGATTCGATGATCTGCGACAGGGCGACCGTCTCCAGGCTCAGCCGCTGACATGCGGCGGCCAGGGCCGCCAGGCGACGGCGGGTCAGGTCAATGGGGAAACAGTCGCGGCTCACGCCCACCAGGGCGATCTTCAGTTCCGGTGCATTCGGCAGTGACGGCATGCTGGACTCCTTGTAGCAGTCGTTGGGGGCGTATCCTACCGGCAGGCTCGGCGGCGATGCAACCGAAACCCGGCCCGCCGGAGCCGTTTGTGCTGTCAGGGGACCAGGCAGGGCTGGCGCGAATCGTGGGGCCGGGGATGCCGCATCCTGTGACGCGGCGAGCTACGTCGCGAGTTCAGCCGGATGGGCGGCCAGCCGCGCAGGATGGCCTTCCGTGATGACGAATGCCGGGCATTCCTGGAGCGTGGCACAGCGCGGGTTCCCTGCCCCCGCGCTGCGCCACCCTTCGACGGCGAGCGGTTCTCCCTCTCCCCTCGTCGCCGTCGCATGGCCGCCGGCGTCGCGCCCCCCCCGGCTCAGCGCCGGCGGCGTTTCAGCAGCGGCACCAGGCCGCCGGCAACCAGCAGCGTCAGCGTCGCCGGTTCGGGGATGATCTGATCGCTGGCGTATACCTGGCAGCCGATCCAGTCGCCGCTCCTGACGGCGCCCAGTTCGGTCAGGAGGGCGGCGGCGCACTGCTCGCCCATCGCGTCGGCCAGGCAAAGGTACAGTTCCTTCTGGCTCACGCCGCACCTGTTCAGTTCCGACAGCAGGTCCACCACCAGGAAGTTGCTCGCGGTACCGCACACCAGGCGGCCTTCGTCGTTGACGATCATCGTCCGGATGCCGTAGGTGAACGGCGAGCCGAAGCCGTCGTCGATCACGGTGACCCAGTCCGTGCCGTTGTCGCTGGCCAGCAGTTGGGCCCGGCCGTCCAGCGGGATCGGCAGCGGCGCGTAGAGGCCGCCGCGCAGTCCGTGGTTGAAGGTGCCGATGTACATTTTGCCGGCGAACTCCTCGCTGGCCCAGGTGTAGGCGTTATCCGGGTCGCCCATGCCGTCGGTGGTGATCACTTCCCAGGCGGCGGCGTTGTCGGGCGTGCCGCTGCGGAGCAGGGTGAAGCCGTCCACGTAGTTGAGGGTGCCCAGGTAGAGCTTTCCCTTGAAGTCGCGAAGCTGCATGACGCCCAGGTTGCTCAGCGAATCGCTGCCGGGGAAGACGGGCGTCACGTCGTTCCAGGCGTTCGTATCATCGCTGCAGTGGAGCTTGTAGCTGTCGGTGAAGTCCCACGTTCCTGCGTACATCCTGCCGTCGTAGACGGCCAGTTCGGCCACGGCGGCGTCCTCGGCGAAGGTGTTTCTCTTCGTCCAGGCGGCCGAGGCGCTGTTGTAGGTCCACAGCTCGGCGCCGTTGGTGTTCTCGGTGCCGACGTACAGCAGGCCGTTGTGGCTGAGCATTGTTCGCACGGACGTGTTGGCGGCGTCGCCGAGCGGCCCGCCGGTCAGGGCGCTCCACGTCGTGCCGTCCGTGCTGGTCAGCAGCGTGGCCCCGGCCTGGTAGTTGGCGCTGGCGGCGTACACGGCGCCGTTGTGAACCACCATCTTGCGGAAGCCCTGGTCGGCCGCCGGGGCGTCGTAGACCCGCGCCCAGTTCCCCCCGCCGTCGTGCCGCCAGATCTCGCCGCCCTGGCTGGCCAAGGCTCCCGTGAACGTCAGCGGGTCGACCTGGCCGGAGAGAATCGACTCCAGGTCAACCTGGCCCGACAGGATGGCCTGCGCCACGCCGGCGTAGTCGAACTGCACGTTCCAGGTGCCGACGTATTCCTTGCCGCCGAAGCTCGCCATGCTCCAGGCGTAGCGGTTCATCATGTCGCCGAAGCCGCGGCCGATGTCCGCCGTCAGTTCATGGAACGTCTGCGCCGAGGCCGCCGACACCAGCGCCAGCGCGATCAAGACGAATGATAACCTCTGAATGCATCGAGCCATAGCCTTTCCCCTGTTCTCCCGAAGTGTACGTCGCGCGGGGTTCTTCCGCCCCCGCCCTGTGCGGAACGGATCCCACAGTCATGTCGAACGGGCGGACGCGGGGCTTTACCAGCCCACGCGGAAAGAAGGCACGTTCGCTCGGCGGAGCAGCGCCTGTGTTCGCCCCCGAAGCCCGGCCATCGGCAACGGGCCCGACGGCAGCACGATCGGCGCGATGGAGTGCCCCACCGTCTACTGCGTCGACACCTGCCATCCCGGCGCCGAGGCCCTGGCCGGCCCCCTCTCTGCAGCCAGGCGCCCGCTTCCCCTTGCCAGGCCGGTCGGATCCGTGTAGAGTCTGGCCTGTCCGCTGGAGTGCTCCAGCAGCGAAGAGCAAGGAGAGGTGTCGAATGCGACGACGGGTGTGCTGCATGGCGGTGGCGGTTCTGGCCTCGATGGCTGTCTGCGGCTGCATGGCCGGTGCGGGTTCCGGCGCGGGCCGGGCCGATGGTACGGACGCGGCGATAGCGCTGTACGTGTCGCCGGCCGGGAATGACGCCTGGTCGGGCCGGACGGCCGAGCCCGGCGCCGATGGCCGCGACGGGCCGTTCCGCACCCCGCAGCGGGCCCAGCGGGCCGTGCGGGCGATGAAGGCCGCCGGCGCCCTGACGGCGCCGGTCGTGGTGCACCTGCGCGGCGGGACCTACGAACTTGCCGAGCCGCTGGTCTTCACGCCGGAGGACTCCGGGACCGCCGCGTGCCCGATCACCTGGACGGCCTGGGGCGGCGAGAAGGCCGTCCTCTCGGCCGGCACGCGGCTGAGCAACTGGACGGTCGACCAGGACGGCCGGTGGGTGACCGACCTGTCGGCGGCGGTCCCCGACGGGAAGATGCTGCGCCAGGTGTTCGTCAACGGCCAGCGGCGCTACCGCCCGCGGCTGCCGCGGGAGGGGTACTACCACGTCAAGGCCCCGCTGTACCTGGACAAGTCGTACGCCACGGCCACCGACTACATCGAGTTCAACGAAGGCGAGTTCGACGCCGATTGGAGGAACCTCAGCGACGTCGAGGTCGTCGTGCTTCACTTCTGGGTCGACACGCACCTGCCGATCAAGAGCATCGACCCGGTCGATCGCGTGGCCCGGTTCACCCTGGCCAGCCACCGGCGCTTCACCGACACGCACCTGCCGGACTCGCCCGGGGCCCGTTACTGGGTGGAGAACGTCTACGAGGCGTTCGATCAGCCAGGCCAGTTCTACCAGGACCGCAAGACGGCGCGGCTCTACTACCTGCCCAAGCCGGGCGAAGACCCGGCCACGACGGAGGTGATCGTCGGACGCTGGCCGCAGGTGGTGCGGTTTGTGGGCGACGGGCAGGCCGGCCGCCTGGTCGAGCACGTGCGGCTGAGGGGACTGACCTTCTCCCACACCGAGTGGAACCTGCCCGCCGGCCAAGCCGGCGACGACCAGGCGGCGGTCCTTGTGCCGGGGGCCGTCACGATGACAGGGGCCCGGTTCTGCGCCATCGAGGACTGCTCGCTGCAGCAGTTGGGCACCTACGCCATCGAAGTGGAGGACGGGTGCCGCGATATCAGCATCGTCGGCAACGAGATGACCGACCTGGCCGGCGGCGGCGTCAAGATCAGCGGCGGCGAGGCCGACAGCCCCGACTGGCAGCGAACGGGGGCGATCGCCGTGACCGACAACCACATCCACGACGGCGGCAAGGTCTGGCATTCCTCGGTCGGCATCCTGCTCCGCCATGCCGCCGACTGCCTGCTGGCCCACAACGAGGTCAACGACCTGGACTACACCGGCATCTCGGTCGGCTGGGTCTGGGGCTACAAGCCGAGCGTTGCCAGCGGCAACCGCATCGAGTTCAACCACGTCCACCACATCGGCCGCGAAGTGCTGGCGGACCTGGGCGGCATCTACACCCTGGGCATCTCGCCGGGCACGGTGGTCCGCAACAACCTGGTTCACGACATCAAGGCGCACGGCACGGGCAGCACCGGCCTGTACACCGACGAGGGTTCCAGCGGCATTCTGCTGGAGAACAACATCGTCTACCGGGCCGGGACGTCCAGCATCTCCCAGAACTACGGCAGGGAGAACGTCTATCGCAACAACATCCTCGCCCTGGCCGACGACACGCAACTGGTGCGGGTCGTCGACGAGCTGCACCTGACCGTCACCGTCGAGCGGAACATCGTCTACTGGACCACGGGCAAGCTGCTGGGCGGCAACTGGTGGAGCGTCAACTTCAAGATCGACAACAACCTCTACTGGAATGCCGCCGGCCGGCCGATCGCCTTCGGCGTGGACAAGCGCGAGGAGGCCAATACGCTGGAGTCGTGGCGCCAGCGGGGCCATGACCTGCATTCCATCGTGGCCGATCCGCTCTTCGTGGACCCGGCCAACGGCGACTTCACGCTGAAGCCCGACAGCCCCGCCTTCGACCTGGGCTTCCAACCGATCGACATCAGTACGGTCGGCCCGCGGAAGCGGCCGGGCCGGTGAGGCTTCCGAAGGCACACGCTTCACGGCGGAGGCGTTCCGAGGCGACGGTCTTAGCCCTAAAGATGTTTTCATAAAGTACTTATGAAAGTTATTCTTTAGGGTGCGATTTGTGATTGACATATCAAACAACTGACTGTTATAAAATACGTTGTGTTGAGTATGCGAACATCCCCGGAACCGGACCTGACGCACAGCGCGGCGCACTACCTGCTGGCCATTGCCGAACTGCTGGACGCGCAGGGGTACGCCCGGGTGACGGATGTGGGGCGGCAACTGGGGCTGACGCGCGGGAGCGTGTCGGTCGGCCTGCGGTCGCTGAAGGCCGCGGGGTTTCTCACGCAGGACGAGAACCACTTCTTCCGCCTGACCGAGTGCGGCGTCACGGCCGTGGCCGGTGTGCGGGCGCGACATCAGGTGGTCGAGCGGTTCCTCACGGAGGTCCTGGGCCTGTCGTCCGAGCGTGCGCATCGGGAGAGCTGCCGCGTGGAGAACCTCATCGAGGGCCCGACCGCGCGGCGCCTGCAGGCCCTGGTGGACTACTGGCGGGAGCGCGACCTGGACGGCGAGCTGGAGCCCCGCGTGAAGCAGGGCTGCCCCGCCTGCCCCCAGAACGGCCCGGGGCACTGCCCCTGCTGCGGGCTGGAGTGCCTGGACAACCAGGGCCGTTGCTCCCTCTCGCCCGGCGACGGCGACGACGCGGAGGGCGCCCATGAGTGAGCCGTTCGGACACATCCCCCGCCGTGACAGACGGCATGGCGCGGCCGATGGCGCAGCGGCGAGCGAGGCGGGCCCGCTGCACGCAGAATCGCTCTTCGCGGGACGGCAGGAAGTCCGCCTTCTCTACGAAGGCCAGGAATACCGCCTCCGCATCACCCGCAACCGCAAACTGATTCTGACCAAGTAGCACGCGCGCCAGCGCGAGACGATCCAGCCAGCCAGACGTCGCCGCCGACGTTCAGCCAGCCAGAGCTTCGAACCGCCCCGCGGCGATCACGCGCCGCGGCACAGGCAAGGAAACGGGCAGGCACCTCATGGCGACAACGCAACCGGCAGTCGACCCGGCGCGGACCGAGTCGGCGTCTTCCCGGCGGACCACCTCGGCGCGGCAGCGCATCCTCATCGTGGGATGCCCCAACGTCGGCAAGAGCGCCCTGTTCAACCGCCTGACGGGCAGCTACGTGACCGTCTCGAACTACCCCGGCACAACCGTGGGTATCGCCCGCGGACGGGCCGCCGGCATCGCGGGGGGCGCCGAGGTCGTCGACACGCCCGGCATGTACTCCCTGCGGCCCATCACTGACGAGGAGCGCGTCGCGCTGCAGGTGATCCTGGAGGCGCGCGGTGCGACGGTCCTGCACGTCGTGGATGCGAAGAACCTCGACCGGATGCTGCCGCTGACGCTGCAGATGATCGAGGCGGGCCTGCCGGTGGTGCTGGTGCTGAACATGGCCGACGAGGCGGCCGCGATGGACGTCCGCATCGACGCGCCCGCTCTGGAGCGACGGCTGGGGATTCCGGTGGTCCCCACCGTCGCCACGCGGGGCAAGGGCATCGACGTCCTGACCCGCCGCATCCCGCAGGCCGCGCCCCGGGAGGGCTTCCGCATCGACTACGGCGAGGACCTCGAACGGGCGATCGCCCGGAGGCAGGCCTGCGGCGCAGCGGCCGGGGAGGGCCTGTCGCCGCGCACGCGGGCGGTGATGCGCCTGCAGGACGACGGCGCGGCGGCCCCCGGGCGGCAGGCGACGGGCGACGGGCCCCAGCACACGGTTCTGGCGGCGGCGCGGCGGGAGGCGATGCGTCTGCTCGACGGCGTGGCCGCGTTCCCGGAGGTCAGCCCCCGCGGCCTGCGCGAAGCTGTCGGGCGCCTGTGCGTCCACCCGGTCTGGGGCGTGCCGATCCTGCTGGCGGTGCTCTATTTCGGCCTCTACACGTTCGTCGGCGGCTTCGGCGCCGGAACCATCGTCGATTTCCTCGAAGGGACGCTCTTCGAAGGGATCATCAACCCCTGGTTCCAGCGGGTCGGCGAACAGCTCCTGCCCTGGGCCGCCGTGCGCGACCTGTTCGTGGGCGAGTACGGCATCTTCACGCTGGGGTTGCGGTACGCCGTGGCGATCATCCTGCCGATCGTCGGCACGTTCTTCCTGGCGTTCTCCATTCTCGAGGACAGCGGCTACCTGCCCCGCCTGGCGATGCTGGTCGACCGGCTGTTCAAGAAGCTCGGCCTCAACGGCCGCGCCGTGGTCCCCATCGTCCTGGGGTTCGGCTGCGACACGATGGGCACCATGGTGACCCGCACGCTGGAGACGCGGCGGGAGAAGATCATCGCCTCGATCCTGCTGGCCCTGGCGATCCCCTGCTCGGCGCAGCTCGGGGTGATCCTCGGCTTGCTGGGCGGCAACATCGGCGCCCTGGGGGTGTGGGCGGGCGTGCTGGCCGGCGTGTTCCTGCTGACCGGCGTGCTGGCCGCACGGCTCCTGCCCGGCGAGAAGCCCCGCTTCTACATGGAAATGCCTCCCATGCGTCTCCCCCGGCCCGGCAACGTGCTGATCAAGACCTACTCGCGGATGGTCTGGTACTTCAGGGAGGTGCTCCCGCTGTTCCTGCTGGCCAGCGTGTTCATCTGGCTGGGCGAATTGACGGGGCTGTTCGACCTGGCCGTGCGGGCGATCGCCCCCGCGGTGCGCCTGATGGGCCTGCCGGGCGAAGCGGCGGTGGCGTTCCTGTTCGGGTTCTTCCGGCGCGACTACGGCGCCGCCGGCCTGTTCGACCTCCAGCAGACCCACGGCCTGACCGGCGTGCAGTTGGCGGTGGCGGCGATCAGCCTGACACTGTTCCTGCCGTGCGTCGCCCAGTTCCTGATCCTGCGGAAGGAACGCGGCTGGGGCTTCGCCCTGGGCGTCTCGGCCGGCATCGTTGCGGCGGCCTTCGGCGTCGGGGCCGGCGTCAACCTCCTGCTGACCGGCATGGGGGTGACGCTGTGAAATGCCCCTTCTGCGGCTTGAGCTTCGACGGCGACCAGGCCAGAACCTCCTGCCGGGCCTGCGCGATGTTCGGCGGGTGTCGGAAGGTCAAGTGCCCCCGCTGCGGCTATGAACTGCCCGCCGAGCCGCGCCTGGTTCGGTGGATCCGACGAAAGGTAACCCAAGACCATGATACGTAGAACGACTGCAGCGCCGGCCGGCGTCACGATCCCCCTGGCCGATCTGACCAGGGGCGCCACCGCCACGGTGGTCGACCTGGACCTCTCGAGCACCCACTGCGGCAAGCTGCTGGCGATGGGCGTCCTGCCCGGCGTGACGGTCCGCCTGCTCCAGCGGTTCCCCTCCTTCGTCTTTCAGGTGGGCCGCAGCCAGTTCACCGTCGATCGCGAATTGGCCGAACAGGTGTATCTGCGGGTGGACCCCTGACCCCGCCGGACCTTTGACAGCCTGATCGATCCGCCGCCGGAGCGGCGGACCCGGAGCGGTAGCCAGCCTGGATTCGCGCGACCGCCAGCAACGCTCCTCCGTGTCTTGTTCACCGCGGCCCCCTGCGGCCGCCCCAAGAGGAGCAGAGAATGTACGCCACGCTGTCGGCGCGATGCGCCATCGTTCTGTCCGTCGTCACCGCCTTCGGGCTGGGCCTCATCGGCCCGGCGGCCGCCCAGCCCCCCGCCGCCTCCGACGCCGAGCGGATCGACCAGTTGGAATCGACGATCCGCGATCTCAGCGAGCAGATCCGCGCCCTCCAGACCCGCCGGCAGCAGACCGCGGAGGACCTTGACGCCGCCGGGGTCGACCCGGAGGCGTGGTTCAACCGCTTCCACCTCGGCGGGTACGGCGAGATCCACGCGAACTTCGCCGAGAACGGCGGCAAGGACGCCATCGACATCCACCGCCTGGTGCTCTACCTGGGCTACGACTTCGCCGACTGGATCAGGTTCCACTCGGAGGTCGAGGTGGAGCACGCCTGGGCCTCGTCCGACAGCGACGGCTACCTGCTCATCGAGCAGGCGTACGTGGACTTCCTGCTGTCGCCGCAGGTCAACGTCCGCGCCGGCCGCATCCTGACACCCCTGGGCATCATCAACAGCCGGCATGAGCCGCCGCGGTTCTTCGGTGTGGAACGGCCGTCGTTCGCCAAGCACATCATCCCGACGACCTGGTCGTCCGACGGCGTGGGCCTGTTCGGCACCCTGTCGCCGCAGTTGAACTACCAGCTCTACGTCGTCGGCGGCCTGGATGGCTCGGGCTTCGACGCCGGCGGCATCCGCGACGGCCGTATCAAGGAAAGCCCCAGCCTCCATGAGCCGGCGGTCACGGGGCGGGTGGATCTGTTCCCCTTCGCCGGGCGGGACCTCCCGCACAACCAGAGCCTCCGGCTGGGCCTGTCGGGCTACCACGGCGGCCTCGATAACGGCAACAAGGGCTCCAATCCCGGCGTCGACGGCGACATCTCCATCGTCTCGGCCGACGCCGAGTACACCCTCGGACGCTTCGAGTTCCAGGGCGCCACCGCCTGGGAGCACATCGACGGCGCCCGCGCCATCGGCAGCGGGACCGCCGAGGGCATCTTCGGCTTCTACGTCGTGGGCGGCTACCACTTCTGGCCTGACGCGTGGAAGACCGGCAGGCTCGCCAACGCCGACTCCGTCGCCTTCGTCCGCTACGACCTGTTCGACACGCAGCACAACATGCCCAGCGGCATCGCGGCCGATGAGACGCTCGACCGCAGCGAGTGGACGTTCGGCGTGAACTTCTACCCGGTGCCCAACCTGGTCGTCAAAGCCGATTACCAGGTCCGGCGGGACAGCGCCGGCAGCGACCTCGACCAGCTTATCAACCTCGGCATCGGGTGGGAGTTCTGAGCATGACCGCCGGCCACGGCAACTCTTCATGGAACCCCGCGCGCAGGCGCCCCCTCGGGGCGCCTGTCGCGGCGTTGATGATCCTGGTCCTCCAGGCCGCCGCCTGCCGGCCGGCGCCCCGCGGCGGGGTGCCGTCGCTGGTGACGGAGACGTTCGCGACGGCCGGAACACTGGACGGCCCGGCCCAGGGCCCCGGCGCGATCCACATCTGGGAGATCACCGGCCCGGCCGGCCGTCTGGGCTACCTCGCCGAGACGCGCTGCACGACGAGATCGGGAGCCTTTCTTCTCCGCGTCGTGACGGATACCGCCCTCACGGTGCGGCGGACCGAGGTGTCGCAGTACACGGCCCAGCGGGGCATCGAGATCACCGCCCCCGCCTTCGGCCGCCAGTTCGTCGGCAAGACCGCCGCCGATCCGATCCGCGTGGGCCGGGACGTCGATGCCATCACCGGCGCGACGCTCTCATCGCGTTCCATGGCCGACGGCATCCGGGCGGTGCTCGACGCGCTGCGCCGACATGCCGCCGCGCCGTGATCCGCCGTCACTGGCGGATGAGGTCGAGGACGCCGACGCGGCCGGCGCGGAAGGCGGCGAGGGCCGAGGCCAGGACGGTCGCGGCGATCGCCAGGGCGACGGCGGTGAGCGTCGGTCCCGGCGGGATCGTCAGCGCGGGGGTGATCTGGCTGAACAGCGAGGCGATGCGCAGGCCCATGAACGCGCCGTACGCCCCGCTGAGGACTCCGCCGGCGGCGCCGGCGACGCCGATGATGAGGGCCTCGGCGAGGATCAGCCGCATGAGTTGCCCGCGGGTCATGCCGACGGCGTGCAGCACGCCGAGCTCGCCGCGGCGGTGGTGCACCGAGGCCTGCATGGCGTTGGCCACCCCCACCGACGCCACCGCCGCCGCCAGGGCGCCGGTGACCGAGGCGATGATCGAGCCGACCAGGCGGAACTGGCGCTCGATCGCCTCCTTGACCAGCCGCAGATGGATCGACTCGACGGGTCGGTCCCGCCACAGGGCGTCCAGGCCCTCGGCGATCGCCCAGGAGCGACGGTCGTCGCTCTCGTCGATCAGCAGGACGGAGTACCCCCCGTGGTTGAACCGCTGCAGGGCCGTGGAGATCGACCCCAGCACGGTCACGCGGGCGTTGCTCAGGTAGAGTTCCCCCAGCCCGTAGCCCCGCCCGGCCGACTGGAGGGCGAGCGAGTCGACCACGCCGGCGATGCGGAGGCCGAACAGCTCGCCCCGCCAGTCGCGCGCCAGCAGCGTGTCGCCGGCGTCGACGTCGCGATCGGCGGCCAGGGCCCGGGCGACGACGACGGCGTCGCCGGCGCGGACCGCCACGATCGCTTCGGCGGGGTCGCCCTGGACGAACTGGAGCGTCCGGAGGCCCTCGAGGTGCTCATCTTCGATGGCGAGGTACCACGCGTTGCCGCCCCGCCAGCGCATCAGCCGCTGCAGGGCCGCCGGCGCCTGCGCCGCCGAGGCATCCTCCAGGCGGATGTCGAACCCGTTCAGGCCGGTCCACTGCTCGACGGCCAGTTCCTCCATGGCGGCGGCGGCGGCGTCCTCGGACACGCCGGTGGGGATGACGACCATCAGGTCGGGAAACCCCGTCGGCAGGTCGACGCCGGCGGCGAGGCTGTCGATCTCGGTGCGGCCGCGGACGACCAGGC
>JAAYZK010000136.1 GCA_012514895.1 Planctomycetota bacterium
AGCGCTATTGCTCGTCGGAGTTCTCCCGGCTGTTGTAGCGCGGCAGGCCCCGCCACGGACGTGGAGAAGACAGGTCTTCCTAACGATGTCAACTGCGCTGACCGGGGCAGCCTGCGGCTTGCTGCTGTATGCCTTGTAGGCCTTGGTGAAGGAGTGAAGCGGCCCACAACTAATTCCCGGGACACGTATGAATTACGCCGCTCCATTGGGAGCGTTGGCTCTTCTCTTGGGTTTGCGCCCACGCTTCTTGGGCGTCAGGTCGCGGCCAATGAGCCGCCCGATCGACGCCAGGAAGCCAGTATCGCCGATGGGACGGCCGGTCGTTTCGCCGCGACGCAGCAGCGGGGCCACCGATTCGCAGTCCTCGCGGGCGAGGTACTCGCCCCATGTGCAGATCCAGCCGGCCACACGCTCGGTGAGCCAGGGGGTCTCGGCGATCCCGTCCGGTTCGCCCGTCACATGGGCGGCGGCACTGCGCCACGGCCAGTGCTCCGCCCGGTCGACCAACTCGGCCGTGACGGGGTTGCGTTCCGTATAGGCTTTTGTATTCAAGAGATACGTTTCGTCCAGCATCGCCGACGAGAACCGGCCCTGCCAGAGAAAGCCTCGCCAGTGCTGGCGGAAACCATCGGCACATGCCACGGCGCCGCGCGGCTCATCCAGGCCTTGCGGGCGTGTGCACGCACCCCTCACGGGAACGCCAACGCGTTCTGCAGATGCAGCCGAGGGAGAAGGGGAGCGCAACCCACGTTCATTCACGAAGCTTACAGCGAAGCCGCGTCTGGACATGCATGAAGGTCCCCGCGCTGTCGAAGCGCAGGGGCAGGGTGGAGAAGAACGCCAGTCCGTCGGCGGGAGGTGCCGACGCGCCGTCCGGCACCGAGGGCCTCTCCTGAGCGATGCCGCACTGAGCGATGGAAGAAGGCTCCCGGCACGTCGCCGGGAGCCTTTTCCGTTGCCTTCCGGCAGCGCTGGTTAGTACCGGCGTCCGCCGCCGGGACGGCCGCCGCCGCCGCGGCCGCCACGCCCGCCGCGCCCGCCGCCTTCGGGACGGGGCTTGGCCTCGTTGACCGTCATCGGCCGGCCATCGAGGTCCTGGCCATTCAGCTCGCTGATGGCCTTCTGGGCCTCCTGGTCGGTGGACATTTCGACGAACCCAAAGCCCTTGCTCTGGCCGGTCATCTTGTCCGTGATCACAACAGCGCTCTCGACCGTGCCGTGCTGCGCGAACACCTGCTGGAGGTCCGTTTCGCTTATGTCGTAGCCGAGGTTGCCAACATACAGTTTCTTGCCCATGAGGATTCTCCTGTCATCGGGCGGGTCCCGCGTTGCGTCCTTCCGGGATCCTTGCGAAGGGGGCCGTCATTCCAGCCCAGAATACAAGAACGTCTGTGCAATGTCCCGCGTCGTGGAAAGGCCTGGCGGCCTTCATCCAGAGCGGGTTGGAACGGATTGATTCGATGGAGTTGCATCAAGGTCACTGGCGATTTGAGGCAGCGGCACGGTGCCGCCCGCGCCCCGAAGGGATCCTGTTCCCCGCGATCAGCCCTTGCGGACGTTGACGGCCTTGGGCCCCTTGGGTCCCCGCGTGAGGTCGAAGGTTACGGATTCGCCTTCGGCGAGGGACTTGAAGCCCTGGCCCTGGATGTCGCCGTGGTGGACGAACGCTTCGGTGCCGTCCTCGGCTTCGATGAATCCGAAGCCCTTGGTATCGTTGAACCACTTCACCTTGCCGGTTGCCATAAGCATAGCTCTTTCTGTCTGGGCAGATGGGTTCGCGAGCGTATTCTCAAGCAACAGAGCCGCGACAGTGAAGCCGAGCTCACCGGGGCGACGGACCTGAGTGTCTGCTGTAGAAGAATGCGAGTGCCAGTCGTATTCGCCGGTCGGCGCGCGGAAACCCTTTTCCGCACCGGCCGCCGGCCGTCAAAGAATGATAGAGGCCCGCGCAGGGGAAGTCAAAGCAATTGCCGGCCCCCTCTTCCGTTCAGCGGGAAGGGGTTCGACCCGGGGGCCGTCGGGCACAGTCGAGGCGCCGGGCGACGCCGGCGTGCCGGGCGGGCCCCCTCGCTCACCAAGGGTTCAGTCTGACCGGGGGAGCGCTTGTGCCGCTGCGGCAGCGGCGGTACAATGCACTGGTTATGTCTGGGGACAGCCTGCGGGTTGAGGCTCCGCTGCCATGAAGGCGCCGAGGATGATTCCTGCAGAGGCTGTTGTCAAGCCGGACCTACGGCGTTGGAGAGTCAGGTTCTTTCTGCACGATTCAGCAGGCAGGTGCGATTTCGATGGCCCGACGCAGACTGCATACCAACCAACCCGCCATCGACGCGGCCGGCCGCGCCACCGAGGGGCGGCCCGCATGGATCGGGCTGCTGGTCGCCGTCGCGGCCGTCGGGGTGATTCTGGCCGGGGCGCTGCTCGTCCGCCGCGTGCCGGTCGGCTCGACCCAGCGGATGCTCAGCGAGGTCCGGATCAACGCCGCCGCCACCCGGGGCGGACTGGAGCGGGTCTACGCCGAGGCGTCCGCGTCCGACGCGGCCGGCCAGGACGGCGGTCGTCCCGCCGATCCCGACGCCGCACCGGTCCAGCCGGAACCCCCATCCCTGCAAGAGGAGCAAAAGAAGGCCGACGACGACTTCTGCCCCACCTGAGTGTAGGCGTCGCCGGATCATGCGTGCCATGGTCCCCCAGCAACCCAACCCGCCCGTCGTGGAGTCGCCCCGTCCGTCGCGGCCGCGGAGGTTCATTCGCCTGCGGCCGTGGGTGCAGGCGGCGTTCCTGCCGGTCTGGATGGCGCCGGTCGCCGCCCTGCGGGGCGTGCCGTCCTGCGTGCTGCACTGCTACGCCTGCCCGCTGGCCTCGGCGTCGTGTCCGATCGGCCTGGCGGCCTCCGCGGCGGCCCTGCACCTGGTGCCGCTGCTGACGATCGGGGTGATTCTCCTGGTCGGCTCGCTGGTCGGCTCGCTGGTCTGCGGGTGGGTCTGCCCGTTCGGCTTCGTCCAGGATCTCTTTTCCCGCATCCCCACGCCAAAGTTCCGCCTGCCCGCATGGACCGGACTGGGCCGCTACCTCGTGCTGATCGGCCTGGTGATCGTCGGCCCGGCGCTCTTCGGCAAGAGCACCTCCAACTGGGCCTTCATCTGCAACCTCTGCCCGGTCGGCGCCGCCGAGGCCGGCCTGCCGCGGATGATCAGCGGGCAGGTGCCCTGGAGCAAGCTGCTGAACGTCAAGTACGTCATCCTGGCCGCCCTGGTCGTCGCGATGCTCTTCACCCACCGGCCATGGTGCAGGATGCTCTGCCCCCTGGGCGGCGTGCTGGCGTTGTTCAACCGTTTCAGCGTCTTCCACCTGCGGTTCGACCCGTCGCGCTGCCGCGTGTGCAATACCTGCCGCAGCCGATGCGACATGGGCGTGGCCGTCGAACGCGAGGTGAACACCGCCGGCTGTGTGCGCTGCCTGGCCTGCACGGCGTGCGGCGCCCTGGAGCCGGCCGTCGGTCGGGGGATGGCTTCAGGCACGCCGTCTGTGAAGCAGTAACCCTCCCCGGGGGCCATCGTGCGGCACCCGTCTCCGTCGGGCTACTCGGGGAAGACCTGCGAGGCATCCCGCAGGGGACGGACCGGCTCGGCCTCGTCCAGCAGGTCGCTGATGCTGGCGGCGCCGAGGATCTCCTCGATGTGCCGCATGGCGTCGTCCAGGCGGCGGTGCAGGGCGCAGAGCCTGTGCCTGTGGGCCTTGAGGTGAAGGGGGCAGTCGCGGATCCGCTGCAGGGGGTCGACCGCCTGGACGACGTCGAGGATGCTCATCTCCTGCGGCCGGCGGGCGAGCCGGAACCCGCCGTGCACCCCGCGGGTGGACTCGACCAACCCGGACCGCACCAGCGACTGCAGCACCTTGGCCAGGTACCCCGCGGGCACCCGGGTCAGTGTCGCGATCTGACGCGCGGTCAGCGGCCCGCCTTCGGCGGCCGCCAGGCACGTGACGGCCCGCAGGGCATACTCGGCGGTCTGTGAGATCATCGGCCGACGCTCCCGGGCAGGCACCGCAAGTGCCTGCCGCTCCAGGCCGCCGTCGGGGGACGGCGGCTCGCCTCGAAGAAATTCGGATCTTCTTGTCCATTATTCGATCGGGCGGCGTATAGATCAAGTGGACCCGGGCGATCCCGGGCGGGCCCCGACGGGGTCGGGACGCAGACATCACCCCTGGCGCCCTGCGATGCAGCGGCGACGGAGCGCATCATGAAACTGAATCAGCACGATACGGTGGGCGACCTGGTCGCCCGCAACCCCCAGTGGGCGGCGGCGTTCGAGCGGCTGGGGATCGACTACTGCTGCGGCGGGCACAGGCCCCTGGACGAAGCCTGCACCCAGCGGGGGCTGAAGCTGGACGACGTGGAGGCGGCCCTGTCGGCGGTCGAGCGGCCGGCGGAGGCCCGCGACTGGAGGGCCGAGTCCCTGACGGCCCTGGCCGACCACATCGAGCAGACGCACCACGTGTTCCTGAAGTCCCAACTGCCCCGCCTGACCGAGCTGATTGACAAGCTGGTCGTCGTGCACGGCCGGCGGCACGGCGAACTGGCCGATCTGCGCGAGGTCTTCGATGGCCTGCGGATGGAACTGGAGAGCCATCTGCAGAAGGAGGAGATCGTCCTGTTCCCGGTCATCCGGAAGATCGAGGCCACCGAGGGGCCCATCGAGTTCCACTGCGGCGGCGGGCTGGACGGGCCGATCTCCGTGATGGAGGCCGAGCACGACGCCGCGGCCGAGGCCCTGCAGCGGATGGGCGAGCTCACCGGCGGCTACGCCACCCCGGCCGACGGCTGCGCGACGTACCGGACGACCATGGACGCCCTGGCCGCCGTCGAGCGGGACCTCCACGAGCACATCCACAAGGAAAACAACATCCTGTTCCCCCGGGCCCAGGCCCTGGTCGCCGCGCGAGGGTAGCCGCCGTGGACCCCGCCGGCCCGCAGCACGAGGCCACCGACCAGATGATCGCCAAGGCCGGCGCCGAGGGCGTGCCGACCTGCTTCTCGCGGCTGGCCGCGCACGGCCCGCCGTGCGCGTTCGGCACGTCCGGCCTGTGCTGTCGCGTATGCAACCTGGGGCCCTGCCGGATCACGCGGCAGCGGCCCCGCGGGGTCTGCGGGGCCGACGCCGACACCATTGTCGCCCGCAACCTGCTCCGCCAGGTCGCCGCCGGCAGCGCCGCCCACTGCGATCACGCGCGGCACATGGTGGAGCTGCTGCGGGACCTCGCCGCCGGCCGCGCCGAGGGTTACCGCATCGAGGATCCCGCCGCCCTTCGCCGGGCGGGGCGCCTGTACGGCCTGGAGACCGAGCGCAAGCCCGACCTGGCCCTGGCGGGCGAACTGGCCGACGTCTGGCTGGCCGAGTTCACCGCCCAGGACCGCCCGATGCGCTCGCTGGCCCTGGCGCCGCCGGCGCGTCGGGAGCGGTGGCGGGCGGCGGGGCTGTCGGCGGCCGGCATCGACCGGACGATCGTCGAGGCCCTGCACCGCACGGTCATGGGCGTCGACCACGACTACCGCCACCTGCTGGCCCACACCCTGCGGACGGCCCTGGCCGACGGGTACGGCGGCTCGGCGATCGCCACGA
Organism: Planctomycetota bacterium; assembly: GCA_012514895.1. GTDB lineage: Bacteria > Planctomycetota > Phycisphaerae > SM23-33 > FEN-1343 > JAAYZK01. Next base: position 5,619 of record JAAYZK010000136.1, read on the forward strand.
TGGCCGGCGACATCCTCTTCGGCACGCCCCGGCCCGTCGAGAGCGTCGCCAACCTGGGCGTGCTGCACGCCGACCGGGTCAACGTCGTGGTGCACGGGCACAACCCGGCCGTCTCCGAGAAGATCGCCCAGGCCGCCGGGAGCCCCGAGATCGCGGCGCTGGCGCGGGCGGCTGGGGCGGCGGGGGTGAACCTGGTGGGCATCTGCTGCACGGGCCACGAGGTGCTGCACCGTCACGGCATCGCCCTGGCCGGCGGGGTGCTCCAGCAGGAGCTGGCGATCGTCACCGGGGCCGTCGAGATGATGATCACCGACGTCCAGTGCTGCATGCCGGGCCTGGCCCAGGCGGCCGCCGGCTACCACACCGAACTGGTCACCACCAGCGACATCGCCCGCACCGAGGGGTTCACGCCCGAGCCCTTCGACGGACGGGACGACGACGGCCACGCGCGGCGGCTGCTGGCGCGAGCGGTGTCGCACTTCCGCCGGCGCGAGGCGGCGCGGGTGGCCATCCCCTCGCAGCGGGCGCCGGTGCTGGCGGGCTTCAGTGTCCAGGCGATCCGCGGGCTGCTGGGCGGGTCGCTGCGCCCGCTCGTGGAGCGCCTGGCCGACGGGCGGATCCGGGGGGTGGCGGCGATCATCGGCTGCAGCAACCCGAAGGTCGCCTCCGACCGCTACGCCGCCGAACTGGTGCGCGGGCTGATCTCGCGGGACGTCCTGGTGGCCAACACCGGCTGCGCCGCGGCGGCGTCGGCCCGCGAGGGCCTGCTGTCGCCGGCGCTGGCGGTCCCGCAGGCGGGGCCGGGCCTGCGGCAACTGCACGAGCAGTACGCCCTGCCGCCGGTGCTGCACCTGGGGAGCTGCGTGAACAACGCACGCTTCCTCGAGCTGGGCGCCGCCCTGGCGGCCGAACTCGACGGGCGAGCCGACCTGGGCGACCTGCCGCTGGTGGCCACGGCGCCCGAGTGGATCAGCGAGAAGGTGCCCGCGATCGGGTGCTACCTCGTCGCGTCCGGCGTGGACGTCATCCTCGGGCAGGACCTGCAGACGACCGGCTCGCCGAACGTGGAGGCGTTCCTCTCCCGGCACGCCCGCGAGCTGCTGGGGGCCGGCGTGCACGTCTGCCTCGACCCGGCGGGCGCGCTGGGGCGGGCGATGGAACTGCTGGACAGCCGCCGAGCGCGCCGTGCCGCCCGGGTCTCACCGACAGCCGGGCGGCCCACCTCTTCGGCCCTCAGGGCGCCGTGATCAGCGGCAACGCCGTGCCCGGGCCGGTGAGGTGGGTCATGACGATGGTCCAGTCGGCGGCGTTGACCCTGCCGTCGCGGTTGTGGTCGCAGGGGTTGTCGGGGGCCGCCAGGGTGCCGAAGTTGCGCTTCAGGACAACGAAGTCGTCCAGGTCGACGTCCCCGTCGATGTCGTAGTCCCCCAGGGCGAACGTCACGCCCCCGTCGGCGCGTCCGAAGTTGTTCTTGAGCGTGGCGAAGTCGTCCAGGTCCAGGCCGGCGACGTGCACGGAGCAGCCGGCGGCGTCAGACGCGGTGACGGTGGCGTCGGCGTCCACGTCGCCCGTCTCGCCGGGGGCGTTGCCGAACCAGAAGGCCGCGGGGTCGGCCAGGCCGGTCCGCTCATTGGCCACCACCACCACCCTCAGCCACTGGCCGACGATCGTCCCGTCCGGCCAGGTGAGCGTGATGCGGTCCGACCGGAAGGCCCCTTCGCCGAAGCGGACGGCGATCGCCGGCTCGAGCGGGACGGGCGCCCAGGCGGCGCCGTCGCCGACGCTGCAGAGGATATCCTCGGCGGTGAACGCCGCGGGCAGGTTGGCGATGTCGATCATCACGCCGTTGAGGCCGGCGGCATAGCCGGTGCAGTTGTCGAACGTGGCGGTCTGGCCGGCGTGCAGGGCGACCTTGTCCGGGGCGACGGCGCCGTCGTCGGCGGCGTTGGCCGCCGGGTCATAGCCGTCCCAGACGGAGTTGTTGTAGAAGACGTGCTGGCCGATCATCGCGGCCGGCGGGGGCCCCGCCAGGAACAGTTCGATCCCCTCGCCGATGCCGAGATTGCGGGAGTACTGCTTGTCGTCCCCGTTGTTCCAGTGCTCGTGGACGCCCAGCGACGCCATGCGGACGCCGTCGTTCTCGGGGTCGTAGAACGTCCCCGAGGGCGGATCGTCGGCCAGGGCGCCCTCGTGGAGGTAGTCCTCCGTGGCGACCAGGTGCGGCAGGTGCTCGTTGCGGTGGCGGTCGGCGTCGGTGAAGGGGTACTGGTACCAGGAGACACGGTCCTCCTCGTACCAGAAGTCGAAGCCGACCGAGTCGATGGCGATGGGGTCCTGGCTGATGAACAGGCTGTTGGGGTAGTCGTTGTCGAACGGGCTCATGCGCCACTTCTGCGGGGGGCAGATCCCGCCCCAGCCGTACCCGCCCCAGATGCCGTCCAGCAGGCACAGCAGCGTCTTGCCGCCGATGTGCTCGTGGCCCAGCAGGTCCACCAGCGTGCGGTAGGAGCCCATGGCGGGGTTCATGTAGCACAGGTCGTCGTGCATGTCGTAGTACCCGGCCGTCGGCGGCCGGCGGTTCAGCGAGCCGTAGTGGTTCTTGCCGCACAGGGTGACGCCGGCGCCGTGGGCCTTGAGGATGGCGAAGTTGATGAAGTAGGCGGCCTCGGCGTAGTAGCGGGGCAGATAATCCTGGAGGTAGCCGTCGGCGTCGGGGGTGCTCCAGTGGAATTCGACCGGGGACGACGCGGTCTTCTCGCGTCCCGGCAGGTTGCGGCCGTCGCGGCCGGTCATGTAGTGGACGTCGGGGAAGTCGGCCGAAAGGTAGTTGAACTCGCGGTTGGGGAAGTGGCAGGTCGGGTCGCCGATGAAAATGCAGTCCTGGGGGACGCCGGCGACGTTCACCAACTGGTCCAGCAGCGAGGCGACCAATTCGACGGTGATGCTGTTGTACTGGAAGTTCGCGATCTGGTTGCCGTCGGAGTCGGTCCAGTTGTTGTCGACGTTGCAGACCGTCAGGTTGATCTTGATGGCGATCTTCTCGCCCGGCTGGTAGCCGGCGTTTCCGCGCCCGTGGGTCTGGTTGAAGTGGCGGAACAGGGCGTCCCACGCCAGGGGGGTCGTGGGCTGCCCGGCCAGGGCGCAGAGGGAGTCGGCCATCATCCGGTCGGTGACGGCGCGATCGGTGAACCCTTCGCGCCACCAGTAGCCCGAGCCGTCCCAGGTCGTCGCGTCGGGGTCGTGGGCCCACACGACGCGGCCGGGGAAGATGCCCTTGGCCGCGCCCAGCGGCTGGTTGGCGGGCTTGACGGTGGAGCGGGGGTCGATGGCGGCCCGGGCGGCCTGGGAGGGCGTGTTGGTCAGCGCGAAGTACGCTCCGACGATGCCCACCGCCACCGCCAGGCCGGCCACGACGTAACGGCTGCGGCGCAGCCACGCCCGCGCGCGGTGGAAGGCCACGATGGACGTCAGCACGCCCGCCACCCACACCACGAAGCTCGCCGCCAGCGGCGCCGCCGCCTGCTGGCAGGGATAGGCCGCGCGGCTCGGCTTGGGGACCACGCGGACGAGGAACCACACCAGCGACAGCAGCCCCGCCAGGGGATACAGCCAGATCAGCCGGCGCCGCCGCCACCAGGGGCGCCGAGGCGCGAGGGGTCTGCCGGTCCGGGGACACGTACGGCCTGGAGCGTCTTCGTGCGCGTGCGCCATCGCTGCTCCTCCCATTGATTCCGCTTGCCGCGAAATGATCGTGCGGCGACCCATCCGCCTGGAAACGGCGGCTGGAACTGATGAAAGGCATTATCGCACAAGACGCCGATCCGTCAAGGACACGCCGCAGGCCGCGGCTCGGTTGGGGACCTCGGATGCAGCCGGGAGACCAGGACAGGAGGCGCGCCCGTCATGCGCATTGCCGTCAGGGGGCGCCGGCTACGGCGGGTTCGCCGGCCGTCACGACGCGGGCGTCCTCCATCTCCAGTTCGATCGTCCAGACGCGGTCGTACGGCAGGTCGTTGGCGTCGAGGTAGTTGATCAGCCGCACGCGGTCGGGCGCCTCGAACAGGCGGATCGCACGGCGATGGGTGAGACTCACAAAGGTGTGGTACAGTCTGACTTGCGGGTCCTTCGGCAGCCTCGCCTCCTGGCGGTGGAGGCTCTCCGGTGTGCAACTGACTTCCAGCGGATGCTCGATCACGTACTTCATCACTCACCCTCCGGGCCTGAGGCCTTGCTCCGTTCGCGTTATTCTACGCAAGGCCGGGAGGGTGGAATCCACACCTTGTCCGTTCAGGTGCGCAGCTCGGCGCCGCAGGCTCCCTTGAGAGCCGCGACAACGCCCTCGATGGCGGCGTCGACCTCCTCGTGGGTGAGCGTGCGGTCGCCGTGGCGGAAGACCAGGCGCAGCGTGACGGACTTGCGTCCGCCGCCGGCCTGCTTGCCGCGATAGGCCCCGACGTAATCGATGCCCGCCAGCAGCTCGCCGGCGGCGGGGACCGCGGCGGCGGTGAGCCGCTCCCAGGTGACCGGTTCGTCAACGACGACGCTCAGGTCGCGCCGGATCGCGGGGAACCGCGGCAGCGGCGCGTAGGTGCGGGTGGCCCGCCCCATCGCCAGCAGGGCCTCGAAATGGACCATCGCCCCGGCCGGCTGGGTCGTCAGGCCGTAGTGGTCGGCGACCTTCGCGTCGAGCCGCCCCATCACACCGAACTCCTGCCGCCGGCCGCCGGTCACCAGCGTCAACTTCGCGGCCTCACCCGGCGCAAAGCCGGCTGCGTCGGCGGCTTCGGCGGCCAGCGCCGCCCGCGGGTCGAACCGGCCGACCACCGCCTCCAGGGCGCCGCGGACGTCGGTGAGTGCCCCGCCGGTCAGCAGGGCGAGCTGCACGTACTCGGCGGGCAGGGTCCCCCCGTCGCCGGCCGGCGCCGGGGGAAAGACCGCCGCCAGCTCGAAGAGGCGCACGTCCTCGTTGCCGGCGTCCTGGTTGACCTTCCAGCTCCGCAGCAGGTTCGGCAGGATGCCCTGGCGGAGCACGCCGTTGGTCTTGCGCAGGCGCGGGTCGACCGCCAGCGAGCCGGTCCAGCCGAACAGCTCCGCCTCGGCCGCGTCGATGAACGTCGCCGTGATCGCCTCGAAGTATCCCGCGGCGTTGAGCACGGCGCCGGCCTCGCGGCGGGCCGACTCGGTCGCCGAGGGCGGCTTGACCTCGTGCGTGACCGACCCGCCGATGGGAATCCTGTCCAGACCATAGATCCGCCCCACTTCCTCGATCAGGTCCACCTCGCGCGTCAGGTCCGGCCGGTGCGGGGGGATGGTGCACTTGATCGACTTGCCCGAGCGCCTGGGCGCCAGGTGCAGCGCGTCGAGGATAGCCGTCTGGTCGGCCACCGGCACGTCGATGCCCAGCAGGGCGCTGCAGCGCGCGGTGCGCATGGCGACGACGGGGGCCTTGTAAGGAGCCGCCCACACGTCGACGATGCCGTCCAGCAGGCGTCCGCCGGCCAGTTCGAGGATGAGCCGGCAGGCCCGCATCGACGCGCGTTCCAGCCCCACCGGGTCGATGCCGCGCTCGAAACGGTAGCTCGCGTCGCTCATGAGGTTCAGCGCCCGGGAGGTGCGCCGGTTGACCAGCGGGTCGAACTGGGCGGCCTCGATGAGAACGTTGGTGGTTTTCTCGGACACTTCCGTGTCCAGCCCGCCCATGACGCCGGCGACGGCGACGGGGCGGTCGGCGTCGGCGATGATGCCCATCCAGTCGCGCAGCTCGTGCTTGGAGCCGTCGATGGCGGTGATGAACTCGCCGTCACGGGCCCGGCGGACGACGATCCTCCGGCCGTGCAGCGTGTCGAAGTCGAAGGCGTGCAGCGGCTGGCTGTACTCCATCAGGACGTAGTTGGTGACGTCGACGACGTTGTTGATGCTCCTCAGGCCGACAGCTTCAAGGCGTTCGACCATCCACGCCGGCGAGGGGCCGACCTTCACGCCCCGCAGCAGCCGCGCGGTGTAGCGCGGGCAGAAGACCGGGTCGAGCACTTCGACGCCGGTGTGCTCGCGCACGTCGCCGGTCGCCGGAACGTTGTCCAGGTCGGGCAGCTTCAGGGCCGCACCGGTCGCGGCGGCGATCTCGCGGGCCAGGCCGATGTGGCCGAGGCAGTCGGGGCGGTTGGAGGTGACCTCGACCTCGAAGATCAGGTCGCTGTCGGTCTGGTCGAACACCGGCTCGACCTCCAGTCCGATCCGCGTCAGCAGGGCCGCCAGTTCGGCGGCGGGCAGGGCTATGTCGACGTAATCCGTCAGCCAGTTGAGAGATACTTTCATCGTCGCTCGTTCCTGTGCATCCGGCCGCTCCAGCGCGGCAGGCGGGCCATCATACCCGACGGGGGTGCCCTGTCAAAGCCCCGCCTGAGCCCCGGCCCCGCGCGCCCCGGGGCGGTTCGTATTGTAGGGTACCAGCATAGGCCACCTGTGGCGGTGGCATCTCCTGTCCTCACGCTTTGGGAGACGAGTCCATGAATGGGGCCCATCTGTCCACCGTGGGTGTGATGCGCACGGAAGATCCCTGCACAAACGACGACATCGAGCTGGTGGCGCTGATGCTGCCCACCAGGACGCTCGCCCGCCTGCGGACCTACTGCGCCGCGGCCGACGAGGCGCAAAATCGCGTCGTCGCCGCCGCCGTCGAGCAGTACATCGCCGCGCGCCAGCCGCGCTGAGTCTTTCCGGGTGCGGAACGTCGCGGATGCCTCGCGGCGTTCCTGCACCCGGGGCGGTGTCACCGCGTCACGTACACCGGGCTGGTCCACGTCACGTGCCCGTCCTCCTGCAGGATGCGCACGTAGATGGCATTGTCTCCCTTCGTCCGCAGCGGCAGGGCAAGGCGCGTGCGGAAGCGGGCCCCGGACGGCTCGTCCGGAAGGCGGACGACGCTCACCTGCCGGGCCAGGCCTCCGAACTGCCAGGTCCTGCCTTGGAGCCCCAGGGACCGGAGCGCGCAGCGTGCGGTCCCCTGGGCCGTGCGCACCTCCAGGCGTCCGGCGTCGGCGGCCGCGAGCGTCAGGATCATGCCGGCGGCCCCGCCGGTGGTGGCGGAGCGCCAGCGGACGTGGCGGTCACCGACGGGTTCGAGGGGCTGGTCGGGGTTCCAGAGGTTCACCGGCTGAAGGGCCTCCAGGCGCGTGCCGGCCAGCCGGAGGCAGCCGTCCCACGTCGTCATCCGCCCGCGGCCGCGGACCTCGGCGCCGCTCCAGGTGACCTTGACCCGCCGGCCGAGCGACTCGGTCCCGTACGGGCGGAGCACATCCACCAGATCCATCCCGTTGCGGACGTCCACGCGTTCGATCGCCGCGGTGCCCGTGACGTCCAGCTCGAGCGTCACGGCGCTTCCGGCGGCGTCGAGAACGTCGCCCATGATCGCCTCGCGACCGTCGGCGGCGCCGATGCGCAGGTCCACCAGCGGCCGGTGGCCGGTCGTGGCGTAGAAGTGGCGAGCCTTCATCGCCGTCCAGATCCGACGGCGGTCCAGTACCGGCGCCAGCACGCAGGTCAACCCGCCGTACGAGCCGAACTGGCCGGCGCCCGGGTAGGATGCGCCCGGGCGGCCCTTGTGCCCGTCGCTGTTGGCGCAGATCCCCACGCGATAGCCCCGGCGCAGGGCGTCGTCGACGAGCCAGTCGAACGTCCCCCACGCCGAGTGGACCTCGACGGCCCCCTCGACCGCCCCGTCGTGCATGGCCAGGTCGGCGTAGCGCCCGCCGACGTGGGCGAAGACGTACGCCTCGGGCGCATCGGCGGCCCGCAGGCGGGTAAACAGGTCGGCCGCCGTCGCCGCGTCGGGCCAGGCCGATTCGTGGCCGTGCAGCAGGTCGCGGCAGCTTCGGTGGATGGGCCCGCCCTCGCGGGCGAAGTAGACGTTGCGGTCGCCGCCGAGCGGGGTGTTGCCGCTCCACTCGTAGCCGGGAAAGGTGACGAAGCGCCCCGGCCGGTAGAACCGCCGCGCCGTGCGGTTGACGGTCCGCCAGAACGCGTCGGTGACCTGGAAATCGTTGCCCTGGTGGGCGGCGATGTCGAGGGCGGCCCAGTCGCGTGCGAAGGTGAAGTAGTCGTCGATCGTGTTGGAGCCGATCGTCTCTTCGCTCTGGCCGTGGAAGTCGGCCCACCAGCGCCGCAGCCGGCGGTCACCGGCCGCGCGAACCTCGATGGGCGGGCTGGTCGCCTCCAGGCCGGTGCGCCTGTCCCGGGCCGTCACGGTCTGGATGCCGGGCGTCGCGAAGGGCCGATGTCTCCGCCGCGACGGCTGCCCGACGGGGTTGCCCCAGCGGTCCTCGATCTTCAGCAGGACGTCGAACGCCTCGCCCGCAGCGATCTGCGAGGGCGCCAGGCACACCGCCCGCACGGGCTGGCCGGCCGTGACGGTCAGCACGGGCGAGTCCGGGAGGAGCTTGAACGCGTACGTCGCGATCGGGTCGACCAGCGTGCGGAACGTCCACGCCCGCTGGCGGAACGTCTGCACCCGCCAGCCGGGCGAACCGCCGGATGTGTCGCCGAAGGTCACGATGACCTTCTCGCCGGCGCCCAGGAACCCGCGGCGCACCTGCAGCAGCAGCGCCGACGACCACGGCCGCGTGTGGCCCTTGGGGTCCCACCGCGGCACGATCTGGCAGCGGCCCGTCGTCCTCACCGAGCAGTAGTTCGCCTCGCCGGGCCGATCGAACTGCGGCGTGCCGAAGTCGCTGACGTGGCGGAAGGCCACCATGACGTATCCCGTGTCGTCCACCGGGTGGCCCGCCGTGTACGTGTACGCCAGCGTGACATACGACCCCGCCACCACGGGGCGCCTCGGCGCCAGCGCCGCGCGGCCGAGGTCGAGGACTGTGGCGCCGCCGGCGCCGAGGGAGGGGTAACGTCGCAGGGACTTCTTCGATCGGGCCATGGCCATGTCTCCACGCCGGCAACTCTCGGCCGGCGTGGAGACATGGTAACCGGCGCAGACGCCGCGCTCAAACCTGCTGCATCAGCAGCTCGACGTACTGGGCGCGTTCGTAGGCGAACGGGGCGGGCGCGTCGGCCTGGGAGAGTTTGCCGCGGAAGTCGGTCAGCTTGCGGTAGCCCTTCTGGTCCATCCAGCGGTCCACGCCGTCGTGGAGGGTTCGGATGTACTCGACGTCGTGGGCGTACAGCACGCTGGCCACCTCGACGACGGCCGCGCCGGCGAGGATCTGGCGGACGATCGCGTCAGGGGTGTGGATGCCCGTGTTGGCCGCCAGGTCCGCGTCGACCTTGCCGTACAGCAGCGCCACGTACCGCAGGGGCAGGCGCATCTCGGCCGGACGGCTCAGGTCCATGACGTTGCGGAGCGCCTCGGCCTCCGGGTCGATGTCCGGCTGGATGAACCGGTTGAACAGCACCAGGCCCTTGGCGCCCCGCCGGTCCAGCTCCGAAGCGATGTTCACCACCGAGCTGTAGAACGGCGAGAGCTTCACCGACACCGGGATGCTCACCTGATCGATGACGGCGCTGACGGTGTCGAACAGCTCGGCCTCCACGTCGGCGCCGCTGCGGTCCGGGTCGGTCTGGACGGCATAGACGTTCAGCTCCAGGGCGTTGACGCCGGTCTGCTCGATCTGGCGGGCGTAATCGGCCCACCCGCCGGGCGTATAGGCGTTGAGGCTGCCGATCAGGGGCATCTGGACGACCTTGCGGGTCCTCTCGATCCACATCAGGTGCTCCCGCGCGCCGGCGTGGTCCACCGGGGGGAAGTACGTCAGGCTCTCGGGGAACCGTTCGGCCCCCACCCGCTCTTCCTTCTTGAGCTGCACCTCCTCGGCCATGATCTGCTCTTCGAAGAGCGACTTGATCACCAGCCCGCCGGCACCGGCGGCTTCAATGCGTTGAATCGTCTCCACCCGTCCCGACAGCGAACAGGCCGCGACAACCACCGGTCCGGCCATCGGGATGCCCATGTACGTGGCGGCAAGATCGGCCATCATACGCTCCTTTTCTCGGCGCCCCGCGGCGCCCGTCAGACCCGCATCCTCGAGCCGTTCGATCCGACTCGCCCCCAAGCGGTGCAATCCCATTGCCTTCGCATTATTCGCCTGTCCGGTGTCCCGGGCAAACGTCCCCCAAGGCAGACGAGATGACGTTTTTGTTCCTATTCCAGGCAGGAACGCCACTTCTGAAGTGATTGCATGCCGCCCGGCCACGAAGTCTCCGACGAACGGATTTCCACAAGCCGTTATCTGAACAGTGCTTCCAGGATTCTCCTCCAGGACCGGCCGTCTCCGGCACGGGGATTGCCTGGAGGTCGGTGTATTCGCTCCGTGACAAGGGCACGAACGCTGGCGGTCCCAGGACACCTCGGCGGAGACGCCCGGCCGTCCGGAAAAGAGTTGAGAAGGTCTTTCGAGGAAGGTGATTGCTGCCCGCACCCGGCCGCAAAGGCTCCACAGCGTGCAGCAGGCCCTCCACGGCGTGGAAGTCTTCAGGATGTCCGTCACAAATCCTGTGGGCTTCGGCCGGCAGGAGGGATACCATGAGATGTACCCGCGGGGTCGATGCGCAAGCGAACCTCCTGCCGGCCGATGCAGGACGACGCGACCATCGACGGCGCCCGCACCAGTTCGATCGGGGACAGTAACATTTTTTCCATGCCCCTCAGGCGGTGCGCGCGCAGCCGGACCGGACGGGACGGCCCCGCGGCGATCGGACAGACAGACCCAGGGAATCCGACTCTCTGACAACGAAGAAAGGACGTCCGACAATGCACGGAAACAGACTCATCACATTGCTGGCGCTGGCCGTCCTGGCCGCCGCGTCGACGGCCCGGGCGCAGGACAACGAGGACCTGGTGTTCAGGTTCGGCGCCGACTACACGGTGGCCACCGACTACGTCTGGCGCGGGCTGAATCTCAGCGAGTATGACGGCGAAGGCACCGAGGACCTCAACCACCAGTTGAACGTGTACGCATCGATCGACACGGAGATCGGCACCTTCGGCGGCCGCGTCTGGTTCGAGTGGTTCGCCGGCCAGGACGAACTCGACCCGGACGCCGACGGCCACCTGCAGGAAGTGGACTACGTCGCCTGGTACGGCAACACCTTCGGCAGCCTCTACGGGGAGGTCGGCTGGATTCTCTACACGTTCCCCTCCGGCGACAGCGGCGACACCACCAACGAAGGCTACGCCAAACTCCTCTACAACGACTCGGAACTGTTCGGCACCGAGCAGCCGGTCCTGAGCCCCTGGGTGGCGTATTACATGGACCTGGACAACTTCAGCCACGACAGTTGGATCGAAGTGGGCGTCCAGCACCTCTTCGACTTCGACGAGTTCCTCGAGGGCCTGTCCGTCAGGCCGTCCGTGACGCTCGGCGGCGACCACCGCTACCTGACCGGCACGACCACCCAACTGGCCAACCTCGTCTACGGGCTCGGCGTGACCTATGACTTCGGCGACGCCCTGGGGGTGCCCGACCGGTACGGCAGCTTCGCCATCACGGGCTTCATCAACTACAGCCAGGCCTTCGCCGACGACGAACTGGACGACGAACTGTGGGGCGGCGCCACGGTCTCGTGGTTCAGGTAAACACGGACGCCGAACGACGACGCCCGGGTCTGTGCTGAGCATGCACGGTGCAAGCTCCGGATGTCCCTGGAAGCCCGGGCGGTGCGGAGGATGCGGATCGCGGGATCCGCATCCTCTTTCTATTGGCGGCCGGCCTCTCCCGAGGCTTCGGCGGGGGCCAGTTCCAGCAGCCGCACGCTGTGGCCGGCCAGGACCAGGTCCAGCGTGACGGCCCCGTCGCGGACCTCGACGCCGTCGCCCTCGCGGGTCGGCGACAGCCGCGACAGCGCCAGGTACTTCTCCCGGTTCCTGGCGAAGACCGCTTCGCCGTCCTCTCCGTAGGCCCGCAGCGGCGAGCCCTCGAACCTGCCGGCCCCCTCCAGCGGCGCCACGCCGGCGGCGGCGCAGTCCTCGGCGAAGGCGTGGATCCAGACGCCCCGCCGGGCGTCGACGGTCCACTCCGACAGCGTCCAGGCCGCCCCGTCGGCCATCCGCGGATCGGTCACCACCAGCCGCACGGCCTCATCGACCCGGGGCAGGCGCCACGGACGGTGGTTGTACAGCAGGATGAACAGGCGGCCGTCCCTGGCGGCGGCGATGGCCCCGCAGCGGGCTTCGGGCGGCCCATCGGTCTCGACCGCCACCGCCAGCCGTCGCCCCCCCGCCATCCGCCTCAGCAGGGCGATCACGTGCCCCTTGGGGTGAAGCACCCCGCCGGTGGCGTGGTCCCACTCGTGGACCACCTCCACCCCCAGCGCATAGACCCGATCGGCGAAGGCGGCGAAGAAGGCGGCCGACCACTCCGTGGTCTCCCCCGCATAGAGGCGGCGGCCCGCCTGGTCGTGCAGCACCGCGTGCTCGCCGATGCGGATGGGCAGATCGGCGAACTGCGGGTACTTCGCCAGCCGCCCGCGCATGGCCGCCACCGCCCGCTCGAAGTCGTCCAGCGAGCCGCCGACCCGCGCGTACCACGAGCAGCCGAAGGCGGTCATCCGCGTTCCCGTCCGGCCGGTGCACGCGTTGAGGCCGCCGCCGGCGTGGTCGATGATGTCCAGCCCCCACGCCCCGCCCGGACCCCACCGGGAGGGATTCAGGATGTTGCCCGGCTCGATGCAGGCCTCCGGCAGTTCGGCGGTCACCGCCGCGACCGTGTGGTCGTAGTGGCAGAGCCACTGCTCCTTCGTCCCGGACCAGTGGCCGGGATAAAGGTCCGGCTCGGTCGTGACGCTGAACTGCCACCGGCCGACCGTGTCGCGGCCGAACTCGTCGATCAGTGCCGCGATCGCCTCGCGGACGTAGGCGTACCAGAGGCCCTCGTCGGACGGCGGCGCCGTGTTGCCGTACGCGTGCTCCGTCGGCGGATCGCTCATCCTGTAGGGGACGTTGTCCAGCACGATCCGCGGGGTGTAGCCGGCGTCGAGCACGGCGTGGAGCTGCGCCAGCATGGATGAGAAGTCGGTCACCGGTCGGCCGTGGACCACGCCGCCGAACATCGGGTCGTGCTCGGGATACCTGCCGCCCAGCATGTAGATGCAACTGATCTCGGTGCAGAACGGATGGACGGCTCGGACGCTGCTGTCGTAGAACGCCGGCTCGACAAGCTTGAAGGGCGTGTTCACATTGGCCACCCGCCAGAAGTCGTAGCACTCGCCGATATCCCGGGCGGCGTCCACGCGGAGGGTCCGGGTACCGCCCTTCAGTTCCGGGGCGTCGACGGCCGCGGGGGCGAGGCTGATCTGCTCGATGACCCCCGCGAACGGGTCTTCGTCCCCGCAGGCGCCGATGGAACACGTCGACGGCCAGGCCGTCGGGCGGGCGACCAGGGTCGTCCCTTCGAGATGCCCATCCACGAACAGCATCAGCAGCCACCGGCCGTCGGGGTGGTCCCGCCACGCCAGGCGGACGCGGTGGACCGACCCTTCGGCCCATCCTCCGCCCGCGCGGGTGCTGATCCGGTCGCCCTGGCCGTCGCCGGTGTCGTACCGGAGGACCGCCGTGCCCCGCTGGAGGTACATGTGCAGGCGGAAGGACGGCTCGGCCGCCAGATGCAGCAGCGTCGCCCGTCGCCGGTCGCGGCGTTCGAAGCGGGGGGCGCGGAATCGCACGTCCACAACGCCCGCCGCGGCCGTCAGGCGGCCGTCTGCCGGGATCGTCAGGCCGCCCTCGGCGAACGTGATGCCCGTCCTGTCCGGCAGGACGGTCACGCCGGGGTGGCGATCGGCGCCGGCGGGGAGGGCGTGCAGGGTCGAGGCGTCGATGCGGAGGTCCGCCGCCGCCGTCGCTGCCGGAAGAACCAGGCACAGCAGCGCCGTCCAGGCGAGCCGCCGGCGCCCGCCGCCCGGGGGGCCATCGTTCCGCATGGTCCGCTCCTGCATCCCCCAGAGGATCGCTGACAGCGGCCGGTGACGCCCACCGGTCAGGGGGGCGATTCTACCGAAGCGGGCCCGCAGGGGAAAGAGGCGGCTGGCTACGGCTGGACGACGACGCGGATGCGCCTCAGGGCGAACACGCCTCGGTGGGCCCCTTCGGTCAGGGCCAGGACAGTGTCGCCCGAGCAGATCAGCGGAATCCACGGGCCGTGCACCAGCAGGGCCGGGGGCTTGTCGTCGACGTAGAGGCTGAGCCGATCGCCCGTGGCGACGATGACGTCGTCGCCGAACCAGCAGGCGGACGCGGCGGCGGGGAAGGTGTTCAATTCGCGGGCGCGGGCGAGATCCGCCAAGGCCAGGCCGCCCAGGTCGGCGCTGGTGTACATCAGGCGCCGCCCGTCGGCGCTGAACGGTTCGCCGAGGGCCGCGGTCGCCTGGAAGAGGGCATAGTCGGTCGGCGGGATCGCCAGCGGCATGATCCGTTCGGGCCCGCCGTCGCCCACCCGCCAATGGCCCGCGTAGACGGCCTGGCCGTCGGTTTCGAGGAAGACCACCCGCCCGTCCCGGGTCCACCGCGGGAAGAACGGCCGCACGGACGGGTCGGAGATGGCGTACTGCGTGTCGAACGGCCAGTCGAACGCCGTCATCCGCCACCGGCCGTCCCGCAGGATGAGGATGACGATGATCGACCCGTCGGGCGACAGCGCGGGCATGATAACCCGCCGGCCCGGGGCGACCGCCCGCTCGGTGGACCCGGTGCGGGTGTCGTAGCGCTTCACGACGGCCTGCCCGCCCTCGTGGCTCACCCACACCAGGAATCTCCCGTCGGCGGTGAAGGACGGCCACAAGGCGGCCTCGTCCAGGACGCGGGGCCGGCCTTCGGCCTTCAGCGGCCGAATCTCCAGCCGCATGGCCGCGGCCGGATCGCCCGCCAGCAGGTCCTCCGGCGTCACCGGCGATCCCTGGCGGACCAGCCAGGCGATGTGGGCGCCGTCGGGGGCCGCCAGGGGCAACTGCACGCCGTTGTTGGGCACGTCGCCCAGCGGCGTGATCTCCACCTGCACGTGGGTGGCCAGCGAGGACGACCGGCCCGGCGACGCGCCGTGCCCGCCGCGGTCGGGCCCCCGGCGGCCTTCGCCGGCGCAGCCGCCCAGGGCCAGCACGATCAGCACAAGGGCGGCCCGCCTCATGGCGACTCCTCGACGACGACGGCCGGCGCGTTGGCCGTCACGGGCGAGCCGGCGTCCTCGACGAAGGTGTCCTGGATCTGGCGGAGCGTGTTCAGCCCGCTGTTGGCCTGGGCCTCGACGTCGGCCTCGCACGCCAGCACGTGGGGGGTGATGAACACCACCAGCTCGCGGTTGCGCCGTCCCTTGTCAACGCTGCGGAACAGCTTGCCCAGCAGCGGCAGGTCGCCCAGGAGGGGCCAGCGCCGCACGTCGTCGAAGTCTTCCTGGCGGATGATGCCGCTGAGCATGACGGTCTGGCCGTCGGCGACAACCACATGAGTGGTCACCTCCCGGCGGTCGATCACCGGGTTGCCGAACAGGCCCGCCCCGTCGAGGATGCGGGAGATCGTCAGGTTGATCATCAGGTCGACGTTGCCCTGCTTGGTGATGTGCGGGCGGACGCTCAGGAGCGTGCCGACCTCGCGGTACTCGATACTGACGGTCGTCGAGACGCCCTCCTCCGACAGCCTGCGTTCCTCGAGGGTGGGGACGTCCTGCCCGACGAAGAACTGGGCCGACTCGTTGTCGCAGGTGGTCACGGACGGCTGCTGGAGGACCTTCATGTCGAAGTTTCTCAGCAGGAGGTTCAGCAGCGCGAAGAAGCTGGCGCGCCCGTCGATGGTGAGGGTCTCCCCGAAGATGCCCTCGTAGGCGGCGACGCCGCTGAGGCCCAGGGCGGTGTCGCCGTCGGTCAGCAGCGACGGGTCCGACGCCAGGCGCACGCCGAGCGTCGTCTCGCTGTCGTGCTGGATCTCCCCGATCTGGGCGCGGATGGTCACCTGGCGTCCCGGTTCGTCCAGGCCGGCGATCAGGTCCAGGATGGGCTGCTTGTAGCCTTCGGGGGCCAGGATCATGATGGCGTTGCGCCGGTAGACCGGCACGATGCGGATCCGCCCCACCAGGTTGCTGGTGGGCACCTCGCCCTCGGGCTGGCGGAACGACTGCCACCAGAACACCATCTCGCCGGGGGCCGGGCGGGCCGGCTGGTTGGCGTTGCGGGGCTGCTGATTGCCCGCATCAGACCGGGTCGCCTCGGAACTGCCCTCGTATTCCGTCAGCGAGCGGTCGGCGCGGCGGATGTTCGCCAGCGTGCCCGGCTCGGCCAGCAGGGCGTTGAGTTGCTCGCAGAGATCCTCGGCGTTGGCGTGGTTGAGCTCCACGATCACCGGCAGCCCCACCTGCTGGGGCTGGTCGACCCGGCCGATGATCTCGTCGACCACGGTGAAGTGCGCCGGGTTCTTGGCGCTGACGACCAGTTGGTTGGAGGACGCCAGCACCTGGAAGGTGAACTGGCCCTGCAGGCGCCCGACCGCCTTGGCCGTCGAGTCGGACGAACTGCCGTAATAGAGGTCCCAGAAGCTCATCTGGCGATCGGCCTTGGCGCCGAACATCGTCTGCAGCAGTTCGCAGACCTCGCCGGGGTCGACGTACTGGAGCGTGTAGATCTTCGGCATCGCCTCCTCGAGGCGGACCGCCTGGTCCTCTTCCTCGATGAGCTTGGCGATCTCCTCCATCGTGTCCGGGTCGGTGACGACCGTCACGGCGTTGCGGCGGGCGTCGGCGACGACCGTGACCTTGGCGGCGCCGGGGTCGCGGCGGTACTGGCTGTAGCCGTACCCCGAGTACATCAGGTCCAGCCCGCTGAACAGCGACTCGATCCGCGTGGCCATCTCGGTGGCGTCGGCGTACTTGAGATCGAACGTCCGCCGGTTGCGGCGGCTGGCGTCTTCCACGTCCAACTGCGCCAGCAGCTCGCGGACGACGGCCCGCCCGGCCGTCGAGCCGAAAATGATGATCTTGCGGGACTCGACGAACGGGACCACCTGCGTGGCCTGGCTGAGCTCGGGATCGGGCATCTGCCGGATGGTCTGCCCCAGTTGCGTGGCCACCTCGCGGACGTCGGCGTACTGGACGTCGACCAGTTCGTAGCTCTGCTCCTCGTCACGGGGCTTGTCGAGCTGCTGGACCCACTGGAGGATCTGCTCCATGATCGGCGCCGGCGCCACGGCGATGATCCAGTTGCGCGACACATGCGGCGCCAGCGTCACCGGCGAGGACGCCGCCTCGACGCGGGTGACGCCCCCGCCGGCGGGCGACGGGCCGCCGGGGCGCCCCGAAGGTCCCCCCGGCATCGCCCCCGGACGCGCCCCGCCGCGCGACGGACCGCCGGCGGTGGTGATGTCCTCGACCTGGATTCCCATCCGCCCGGCGATCAGCCAGCGGACGATGGAGATGATCTCCGAGGCGTCCCCGTGCTCCAGGCGGATGATTTCCGTCCGCGTCTGGTCGGCCAGCGGGGTGTCCAGCGTGGCGATCACCCGCTCGAACCGCAGGAGGTTGGCCACGGTGTCGGTGACGACCATCCGGCGCGTGTTCGGATCGACCACCACGCGGGCCCAGGGCGATTTCATCGGCTCGATCACCGCCACGACCCGGTCCACGCCGCAGTGGACGATCACGAAGGTCTTGCTCACGATCGCCATCGGGTCGGCCAGGTCGGCCACCGATTCGTCCGGCCCCAACTCCGGCAGGTGGGCCTGCATGACCTCCTCGACCGGGCGGATGCGGATGTAGGTGTCCAACCGTTCGAGCATCAGCCCCTTGTCCATCATCTCCCGGCGGATCAGGGCGAGGACCTGGTCGGCCGGCAGTTTCACCTTGCAGACCACGGTGAGCTTCTTGTCCTTGGCGGCGTCGCTGATCAGCACCGGCAGCTTGAACTGATCGGCCAGCCAGTCGGCCACCTTGGGCACCTCCATGTTGTTGAAGGCCACGCTCATCCCCTCCGGCTCGGACGGCTGGGACGACGCCGGCTGAGAGGACGGCTGGGAGGCCGGCCCGGAGGCCGCGACAGGCTGCGGCGCCGGCGCGTCGGCGGGGGCTGCGGCAGCCACCGCATCGGACGGCTCCGTCGTCGAACGGCTCGTGCTCTGGGCGACAAGCGGCGCCGCCGTGACCGCCAGAAGAACGAGCAGACCCAGAATCCCATGCATGTACTTCATCCGCTCCAACCTTCCTTCCGCGTCCGACCTGCCTCTGCGGGCAGGCAGGTTACTCGGCCAATTGCGCTCGAATGTGCTCCGGGGCGCTGGCCATCGCCCTTTCGCGCTCCTCGGGGGGCATCTTCGCCAGTTCCGCCCGGATGTGGGCCAGTTGTTCGGGCGTCAACGTGGGACCTTCCCGCGGGCCCCGCGATACCGGCCGCGCCACGGCGACCGGCGGTTGCGACGAGGGCCCGCCCGGGGGCGGACCGGCCATCGCGGGGGGCCGCGTCGGTCCCGGCCCGCCGCCGGAGGGGGCTGAGCCCTCGCCGAAGACGTACAGCGTGAGCGGCTTGCCCTCGAACTCCAGGCGGACCCAGTCCGGGCCGATCTCCACGACCTTGGCCCCGTTGTGCGTGTCGCCGACGCCCACGCCGTTGCCGCCGTCCATGAACGCCCTCCGGCCCAGGACGCCGACCAGGACCGCCTTGAACTCCCGCTTGGGCGGGTCGGGGGAGAACGGGTGCCGTTTGACGACCCGCGCGACCCGCGGGTCGTCCTTCGCGTCGGCCGGTTTGGCGGCCTGCGAGGCCTGCGACGCCGGCGGGGCGAACAGCCGTTCGTAGCGGACGACGATCGCCTCGGCGTCCTCCAGTTCCGGCACCGCCAGCCGTGCCGCGACCTGAACGGTCAGCACGACACCCGCGGCGACCAGGGCCGCCAGAAGCATCCGTCGGTTGGCCAGGCGCCGCGTCATGGCGTGTCCTCCTGCCGCCGGCCAAGCGTCGCCAGCAGCATCGTGACGTTCAACTGGTCGGGCCGCTTGGAATCGACCACCACGGTGATCCGATCGATGAACAGCAGCGTCTCGGCGCGGCCGACCGCCGCCAGGCACTCGGGCAGCTTGCTTTCCTGGCACTGGCCGCGCACCTCCAGGCAGACGTAGTCCACGCCGGGGATCTCCCGGACCTGTCGGGGCCGCTGGGGCAGGTACTCCCCCGGGGCGAAGCCGGCGGCGCCAAGGACGTCCTTGGCGGCCCGCAGCAGCGTGACCTCGGCCTGGTCGACCGGTTCGAGCGGCCGGTTGATCGCGCGGCCGTACCGCCCCGCCAGGCGCCCCCGCTGAGCCAGGACGCCGGAGACGGATTGTGCTCGGGCCGTCAGGGCCGCCTGGCAACAGGCGGCCTCCGTGCGCGCCTGCCGCCAGCGGTCCAGCACGGGCAGCGCCGCCACGCGGGCCAGCACGATCAGCGCCAGGCCGAGCGCGCCGAGGGCCAGCGCGCGGCGGTCACGGGGTGACAGCGTCATGACGCACCTCCTTCGGCCCGCGCGCCGGCAGGCCCACTGGCCGGCTGGGTGTCTTTCGCCGGTTGAGTCTCCTTCGCCGGCTGGGACGTCGCCGAGGCACACCGGCGGATGAGCCGATCGTTGGCGCGGCGGTCCAGTTCGATGCGGATCTCGAACTTGACGCCGTCCTTGTCGGGCTGGAGCTTCCAACCGGCGACCTCGCCCAGGTCCATCGCGGCGCTGAGCAGCGTCTGGAAGGTCTTGTCATCGGGCACCTTGCCCTCGAGGCTGAGGGAAGTCCCGCTGCGCGAGCGGCCCAGGCTCCAGTTCGACAGGACTGTCTTGTCCGGCAGCACCGAGACAATGACGTCCAGCGCCTCCAGGGGTGTCGGGCCATTGGCCTGGAGCCAGTCGCCGACCGCCTCCTGCCGCGCCAGCCCGGCCGGCCCGCCGGTCCGCGCCTGAAAGTCCTCGACGGCCGTCGCCAGCCTCCGCGCCCGGGCGCGGTCGGCGCCGTACAGGGCGACCAGGGCCACGGCGACCCAGGCAATCACCGCGGCCCACCGCAGCCGCGCACGCCCCGGCCGCGCCGCGGCGGCCGAGGCGCCGGCCTGCATGCTCCCGTTCAGGGCCAGCAGCGGCGCATCAGCGGCCAGGGCGCCCAGGGCCGCCCCGATCGCCGGCGCCGCTTCGACGAAGGGAACATCCTCGGCCAGTCGGACGGCCGCCGGCGGTTGGGCCGCGACGGCCGGCAGGCCCAGGGCGGAGGCGACGGACTCCGGGTCGGCGGGACCGAACACGATGCAGCGGGCCGGGCGCTCCCCGTCCTCCAGATCGGCGGTGCAGTGGTCGAACAGCTCGCGCAGGTGGAAGGCCGACGCCTCGGCGGGCGCCTCGACGACCCCGCACCGCAGCACGCGGCCGTCGACCGCCACGGCCATGGCCGTGCACCCGGCGGCGGCGCCGACGAGGGCGACCGCCCCGGCGGCCTGCGGCGTCCCCTGCCACAGCGCCGCCAGGGCCGACAGGGTCGGGATGATCCGCACGCCCGCCCCGCCCAGGCGGCGGCAGGCTTCGACCGCCCGCGCCACCGCGTCGGCCCGCCCCGCCGCCAGCCAGACGCGGCAGGTCGGCCGGCCCCCGCTGTCGTAGGCGTGCCAGGCGGCGACCAACTGGTCGGCCTGGGCACCGAAGAGCACCTCCATCTGCCCGGCGACCATCTTGCCCAGGGCCTCCCGGTCGGCCGCCGGCAGCGACAGCGTGCGGTGCACGACGCGCTCGTCCGGCAGGCACACGACGACCGGCCCGTCGACCGGACCGTCGGCCAGGCGTCCGATCGCCTCGGCCAGGGCGGCCGAACCGAGGCGTTGGGTGTCCAGGGGCGCCTGGCGGAAACGGTCGGCGTGATAGCCGTCGCCGGTCCGTGTCAGGCGGACCAGGCGCACCGCCTCGGTGCCCAGTTCCACCCCCCACGCGGTGTTGTGCTGCGTCTGTGGTATCACTCGTCCTGGTACCAATAGAGGATCGACATCGGTGTCGTGCCGCGATCGGCGATCGCGACGATGCTCTGACGGATGCCCCAGCGGGTCACACCCGTGGAGCGGATCTCGAACACGTTTGAACGGACGGTCACCTTCTCGGCGACCGCCTTGAACTGGTCCTCGCTCAGCACGCGGCCGGTCAGCAGCTCTCCGACCGCCAGCACCGGCCCGGAGCCCGACGCGCGGCGGCGGAGGATCGACGCGGCCGTCTCGGCGTTGATCTGGGGCAGCGACGCCAGCACCGCGCCGGAGGCGGTGTTCACATTGACACGCGCCGGCAGGCGCTCGTCGTCGGTCAGCGTCAGGGCGTCGAGGTTGGCCGCCAGCCAGGCGAGGGTGATCTCGGTCACGGCGCCGTCGGCGTCCTCGTCGCCTTCCTCGCGGCGGCCCTTGACGTCCAGCAGATCCATGAGGCTGCCGAAGCGCTGTCCTCCCCCGCCCTGGCGGTCGCCGCCCTGGCGGCTGCCGGAGGAGTGGTTGACCAGCCCGCGGGCGAGGGCCTTGGAGAAGCTGAACCGGTCGATGAGCGTCTGTTCGTCGACGGTATTGACGTTGACCCGCTCGTTGCCGTCGGCGTCGCGGTTGAGTTCGTAGGCGTACACGGTGACCAGCCGGGCCAGTCCCGCCTGGAGGCGCCCGTCGGCGTTGTCGTCGGGCCACCGGGCGGCGCCGTCGTTCTCGTGGGCGTCGAGGATGCCGTTGTCGTTGGCGTCCTCGCCGGCCAGGTCGGCCTGGTCGATCCCGCGGACCAGCCGCAGCTCGTCGATCGTCCGCAGGGGGCCGTTGCGGATCGCGTAGGGATGGGGAAGCCCTTCATAGAACGGCCCCTCGGCCCCGTTGGGGCTCACCTGGGTATCGCTGTCGCGCCAGTCGAGCAGGGCCGCCACCTGCCAGTCCTCCAGGGTGCTCACCGCGGCCAGTTGCTGTGCCTCGGCCTCGTTGACGTTGAGGCGCCCGGCATGGTCGATCAGGCCGAAACGCGGCCGATCGGGGGCATCCTCGTCGCCCGGCGGCGCCGTGACCATGAACGAGCCGCCCGTCAGCTCCGTCGGGCCGAAGGTCAGTTCGTCGTCGTACCACAGGTCCCCCGGGCCGTCGGCGGCGGCCGCGTCGGCGCTCAGCACCGCCAGCGCCTGTTCGACCCCCGCGCGCGCCAGCCAGTGGGCCCGGACGCACTCCAGCTCGTTGTGCGCCATCAGCAGCGTCGCGCGGATGCGCAGGGTCAGCCCCAGCAGCAGCAGGCCGGCGACGAGGATGACCCACATCACGGCGATCAGGGCGACGCCGCTGCGGCGCAGGCGAGGGAGGGCCGAGGGCCTCATGGCTCATCCTCCGCCGCCTGGTCGGCGTCCCTGGCGGGCCGGTGGGGGAAGTCGACGATCCGCGTCAGGGCCACCGCCTGGTCGGGCGTGCCGTCGGGCGAGACGATCAGGCGGATGCGGACCGCCACGGGCAGCCCGCCCGGCCGGCGGCCCCACTCGGCCAGCCACCCCTGCCCGTCGTGGTAGCTGACGTCCAGGCCGATGACGTTGCCGGCCAGCCGGGTCACGACGCCCCCGCCGTCGGGCGCGTCGTTGCGGGTCGGGTCCACCCGCTGCATCAGCAGGGGCTTCTCGCCGGGGGCCGGACAGGCCAGGAGGAACTCGCATTCGACGACGTCCGACTCGGGCATCCCGCCCCGCACCTGGCGGCGGGTCACCGTGAAGACCCGCACGCGATCGGCCGGGTAGTCGACATCGGACAGCCAGTCGGCCGGAAGGTTCGCGGCGTCCAGGACACCGTCGGTCCCCAGCAGGGGCGGCTCCTCGCCGTTGCGGTGCACGTTGCGCAGCGCCGTCACGATCGCCCGCATGGCCGTCCGCGCCTGCTGCTGGGTCTCGATGGCCGCCGCCGTCCGCTGGCCCGTGGCGGTCAGGGCCCGCAGCATGCCGGCCGTCGCGCCGGCGACCAGCACCGTGGCGGTCGTCGCGACGATCAGCTCGACCAGCGTGAAGGCGGATTGGCGGGGCGACCGGGTCACAGGCTCTCCCAGACAAGGTTGGCCGGGTGCGACCCCGGCGGATCGTGCAGCAACGTCTCGACGTCGACCGCCCGCGTTGTCCCGCGGACGAGCCAGGTGATGGTGACCTTGACGCGGCACAGGTCGTCGGCGGTGGGCGGCTCGATGGCGACGGCCCACGCGAAACGTTCATCCGGCGGCTGGAACGCCCCGACCATCGGGCCGTTCTCCAGCAGCGCCACCGGTCCGATCAGGTCCACCTTGGTCAGAACCCGGTCGGCCAGGGCCGCGGCCCGCTGCAGGTCCCCTGCCCGCTGCAGCGACTGCAGGCCCAGGCGCACCGACAGCGACAGCATCGCCCCCGCCGCCGCCAGGATCATCCCGGCCGCCAGCGTCTCGACGAGCGTGAAGCCGGCGGTGCGCGCCCCGGGCCGGCGGTGCGGGGCGGACCGCTTCACGGCGGGAGCTGCCGACCCCTTCGGGAAATCCGAAATCCGAAGCACGAAATCCGAAACAAACCATAAACGGATAAGACGACAAATCTCAAAACCGGCCGAGCCTTGTTGTCTGGTGCTTGTCCGTTTGGCCGTTTTGTGCTTGTTTCGGATTTCGTGCTTCGGATTTCGGATTTCCCGTAGCAGTGCGGGCGTCCGATCGTGCAACAGCCTGGTTGTGGCGGACCGCTCACTCATCGAGGTCCTCCCGATCGCACAGCCATTCGGTCTGCGGCCCCTCCAGCAGCTCCACACGGGCCGTCGTGGGGGCGACGCGAAGGGTGTAGACGGCGCGGCCGTCCGTGACGCCGACAATGGCGCCGTCGGCGCGGCCGAGGGGGTCGAAGTCGATGCAGTCATCCAGGCGCCCCGCCCCGGTCCGATCGGGCATCGGGTCGATGCGGATGGGGTCGAACGCCACGGGCGCCCCCAGCGCCTGCGGGCGGCCCATCGGCCCGGCGAGCGGTTCGAAGCGGTCGCTCTGGCCGGCCGGGTCCGCCTGGGCCAGCAGGGCGAAGCGGCCTGCGGCGCGGTCCAGGCTCAGGCGGCAGATCCGCCGGTGCGTGACGGCGTCGTCCCGGGCGTACTGGGCCGCCGCCTGCACGCGCCGGGCCGCCTCCCGCAGGCGCGACCCCCCGGCGGCGCCGCTGAGGCGCGGGGCGATCATCGTCACCAGAACGCCCAGCAGGGCCACCACGACGGCCAGCTCGACGATCGTGAAGGCGGATCTACTGCCAGTTCGTGACATCGGCGTCCTCGCGCTGCCCGCCCGTCTGGCCGTCGCGGCCGAGGGTGAACAGGTCGTAACTGCCCTCGTTGTGCTCGCCGGGGCAGACGTACTGGTACGGCCGCCCCCACGGGTCGTTGAGGTCCTTGACCTTGACCGTCGGGGGGTTCCATCGCTCGGCGGGGATGTCGTCGGGCCGTTCGACCAGCTCGTCGAGGCTCTCGGGCATCCGCTCGTAGTCGGTGCAGAACAGGTCGATCGCCTGCTCCAGCGCCTGGATGTGCTGGGCGGCGACGGTGCTCTTGGCCTGGCCGACGCGGCCGAGGAGCTTGGGGGCGATCATCGTGGCCAGGGCCGCGATGATGATGACCACCACGATGATCTCGACGATCGTGAACCCGCCCCGCCGGCGGCGCCTGGGTCTTCCTTTCATGCGACACGTCTCCTTTCGTTCGGCCCGCTCCTGGACCCGTTGCCTGTTGGACCCGCGGGGCCAACCGGCAAATCCGAAATTCGAAGCACGAAATACGAGACAACTCTCAAACAGACAACACAGCAAACGGAGAAACGGCCGAGCCCTGGGGGGTGCTTTCACGTTTGTCGTTTTGCCGTTTGAGTTTCTCCGTCTTGTCGTTTTCGCCGTTTCGAATTTGTTTCGTATTTCGCGTTTCGTGCTTCGGATTTCTCCCGCGAGGCCGCACGTCCAACAGGCTGACGGTCTACATCCCCGGCAGGGCCGTCTGCATCTCGATGATGGGCAGCAGCACGCCGGACAGGATGAACACCACCACGAGGGCCAGCAGCACGATCAGCACGCCCGGCAGCAGCGTCATCACCCGTCCGATCGCCGCGGCGGTGTCCTTTTCGTAGGCGCTGGCGGTCTGCAGCAGCAGTTCATCCAGCCGCCCGGTCCGCTCGCCCATGGCGATCACCTGGATCAGCAGCGGCGGGAAATCCCCCGTCTGCCGCAGCGGCTCGGCGATCGACTCGCCCCGGGTGATCTGGGCCGACACCTCGTCGATCCGCCGGGCGAGGGCCTCGTTGCCCAGCGTCCCCCGCAGCACGTCGAGGGCTTCGAGGATCTGGATGCCCGACTTGCTCAGCGTCCCCAGCGTCCGCGCGAAGCGGGCGACGGCGATCTTGCGGATCGCCCCGCCCAGCACGGGGATGCGCAGCTTGAAGCGGTCCAGCGCGTAGCGCCCCTCGGGCCGCGCCACCCACGCGCGGAAGCCCGCCAGGGCGCCCGCCGCGCCCAGCGCCATCGCCCAGCCGTAGTGGCGCAGGGCGGCGCTGAGGGCCAGCAGCATCCGCGTCGGCAGCGGCAGGGCCGCGGCGGTCACCTCGTCGGTGACGGCCCCCATCACGCGGGGGAGGATCACCGCGACGATCACCACCACCGACACCGCCGCCAGCGACAGGACGAACACCGGGTACGTCGCCGCCGAGCGGATCTGGTTGCGGACCTCCACGTCGCGCTCGGCGAAGTCGGCCAGGTAGTTCATCACGTCGTCCAGCACGCCGGCGGTCTCGCCGACACGGACCATGGAGACCTCCAGCGGCTTGAACTCCCGCGGGCGGGCGGCCATCGCCTCCGACAGCGACTGGCCGGCCTGGACGTCGTCGGCCAGCGACCGGGCCAGGCGGCCGGCGGCGCGGCTGTCGCTCTGCTGCTCGATCACCCGCAGGGCCGACAGCAGCGGCAACCCCGCCTTCAGCGCCGTGGCCAGTTGCTGAAGCATCGACGCCCGCAGCCGCGGGCTCAACTTCCGCCGCCACGACAGCGGCGAGGCGGCCTGGCCGGCCGACGCCTCGCCGTCCGGGGCGTCCAGGTCGGTGACATACACCTTCCGCGCCGCAAGCTGCGCGATCGCCTCGGCGCGGCCGGGGGCGGCGACGCGCCCGCTCACCGGCGCGCCGCGATCATCCAACGCGTTATAGGTGTAGTCCGGCATGCGATGCCGATGCTCCCGTCACTGGTCGTCCGTCTCGACCCAGTACCGCTGCACGATGCCTTCGCGGGTCTCGACGAAGACCGCCTCCTGCCGGCGGCGGCTGGAATCCAGATGGAACAGCAGGAAGATCCCGACTTCCTTCTCGGACGAGCCGGTCCGGCAATAGCGGAAGATCTCCGTCCCGTCTTCAACACTCTTGCGGCTGTTGGGCGGCCCGGCGACCGCCAGAAGCCATTCCACGGTCGTCTGGCCGGGAGTGATCTGGCTGAGCGTGGACGCCCCTGGCACATTGCCTTGCACACTGGAGTCCTCATTCACGATCACCGCACAACCGCACCCCAGGACCCCTGCCAAGGCGACGACGATGCATACCCAGCCAATCCTGTTTCCCATCGTGTTGACGCTCCTCTCAAGCCGCCCCCCGTCAACTGAGGGCGTCTTCGGTCTGGGTGTCCTGGGTCACGCGCAGGACCTCTTCCAGCGTGGTGATGCCCCGGGCGGCCTTGCGGTAGCCGTCCTCGCGCATGGGGCGGTGGTCTTTCGGGGCCACGGCGGCGATCTCGGCGGCGTTGCCGCGACGGCTGATCGCTTCGCGCACCCGCGAGGTGACGCGCAGCAGTTCGAAGATCCCCCGCCGTCCGGTGTAGCCGGTCTGGCGGCAGGCGGCACAGCCGGCGCCGTGGAAGAAGGCGCCGCCGGCGGCCTCACCGTTGCCGTCGGGATGGCCGATCCGCTGCAGCAGGCTCGGCTCGGGCCGGTGGGGCTCCCTGCACTCCGGGCAGATCGTCCGCACGAGCCGCTGGGCGAGGACCGCTTCCAGCGACGAGGCCAGCAGGAAGGGCTCGACGCCCATGTCCACCAGGCGGGTGACGGCGCCCGGCGCGTCGTTGGTGTGCAGCGTCGAGAAGACCAGGTGCCCGGTCAGGGCGCTGCGGATGGCGATGTCGGCGGTCTCGCGGTCGCGGATCTCGCCGATCATGATGATGTCGGGGTCCTGGCGGACGATCGCCCGCAGCCCATTGGCGAAGTCCAGACCCCGTTTGCGGTTGACGGGGATCTGGTTGATGCCGTCGAGCTGGTACTCGACCGGGTCCTCGATGGTGATGATCTTCTTGGCCGGCGTGTAGAGCTTGTTGAGGGCCGCGTACAGCGTGGTGGTCTTGCCGCTGCCGGTCGGGCCGGTGACCAGCACGATCCCGTGCGGGCGGGTCAGCAGCGATTCGAAGTTCGAGAGGTTCTCGGCGCCCAGCCCCAGGTGCTCCAGGTCGATCAGGGCCGTCGAGCGGTCGAGGATGCGCATGACCACGCACTCGCCGAAGATCGTCGGCACCGTCGCGACCCGCAGGTCGATCTTGCCCGACGGCGTCGTGAAGGCGATGTGCCCATCCTGGGGGATGAACCGCTCGGCGATGTTCATCCCGGCCATGATCTTCAGGCGCGAGATGATCGCCGGCTGCAGCCGCTTGGGCGGCGGGGAGATCTCGTGGAGGATCCCGTCGATGCGGTACTTGATCTTGAGCGTCTTCTCGAACGGCTCGACGTGGATGTCGCTGGCGCGGACCTGGACGGCCTCCAGGATCGTCAGGTTCACCAGGTTGACCACGGAGGGCTCGCGGGCCATCTCCTCCAACTGGATGGTCAGCTCATCCTCGCCGGCGGCGGCGGAGGCCTCGACGTCCAGGTCCGCGATCATCCTGGCGACGGACGATCCGTACGCGCCGCGGATCGCCTCGGCCAGCTCGGCCGCCGCGGCGTGGCAGCGGTCGATCCGCCGGCCGGTCAGGACGCGCAGGGATTCGACGGCCGTCAGGTCGAACGGGTCGGCCATCGCGACGGTCAGCCCCCGCTCGGTGCACGCCAGGGGGAGCACCGAGTACCGGAACGCCACGTCCGCCGGCACCAGGGCCAGCGCGTCGGCCGCCGGCCGCAGCCCCTCGGCCCGGACGCAGGCCAGGGCGCTCTGAGCGACGAGGGCCTCGACGACCGCTTCGTGATCGACGTGCCCCAGACGGCAGAGCAACTGGCCGATCCGCTCGGGCCGCTGCTGCTGCAGGATGAGCCCTTCGTCCAGTTGCGCCGCGGTGAGATGCCCGGCGGCCAGAAGAATCTGCCCCAGTCGCCCCTCATCGCGGTCGCGGACGGGCGACTCCACGTCAACATGCTCGGCCCCGTTCATCCGGCGAACCTCATGGAGAACCCTGCACAGCCCCGAGATCGTAAGCCCCGATCCCACAGATCCATAAGAACATTACCGTATTACCACTTTGTTACGGGATTGTCCAGGTTGATTCCTATTTGCACCGCATCGTCCGCCCCGGGTGCGCAGGGGCTCACACAGATACAGACGCGGTAAGGGGCAAAACGTTTCGGCCTTTGTGCGATTTTTCTTCCGCGTCGCAAACGGCTTGCATTTTGCGGAGCCGCCGGGCAGCATCATGGAATCGTGTTGTTCTGCCGCCATCGACCTTCACGTTGGAGGATGCCGACCATGCGTGAGTACCGGATCGAACGCACACCCACCCCCCCGCCGCTGTCAGGCGACGTGGAGGGGACGCCCTGGGCCGACGCCCAGGTGCTCCAGATTG
The DNA here is from genome assembly GCA_012514895.1 of Planctomycetota bacterium. Lineage (GTDB taxonomy): Bacteria > Planctomycetota > Phycisphaerae > SM23-33 > FEN-1343 > JAAYZK01. Next base: position 34,343 of record JAAYZK010000136.1, read on the forward strand.
ACACCTACCCCTGGTACAAAGGCGGCGTCAAGCAGCCCACCGCCGTGCGCCTGCTCTACGACGACGACGCCCTCTACACCCAGTTCCACTGCCGCGACCGGCACATCTCGGCCGAGCGGACCGAGCTGAACAGCACCGTCTGCCTGGACAGTTGCGTGGAGCTGTTCGCCACCGTCGACCCCAAAGCCGGCCCGGACTACTTCAACCTCGAGATGAACTGCTGCGGCGTGTTCCTGATGGGCTACGGCCCCGCCCGCCGCCCGCGCTCGGCCATCGACCAGACGTGGGCGAAGCGCGTCGAGATCGTCACGTCCGTCCCCGGACCCACGAAGGCCGAGTCGGACCGGGACGAGAGCTGGTGGGCCGCGGTGCGCCTGTCGTGGGACCTGCTGAGCCACCTGGCCGGCAAGCCCGTCCGCCCGTCCGCCGGCACCGAGTGGCGCGGCAACCTCTACCGGTGCGGCGGCAAGACCGACCACCAGTTCGCCAGTTGGAATCCGATCGACACCGCCCGCTGGCCCAAGCCCGATTTCCACCAGCCCGAGTCGTTCGGGCGCATGATCTTCGGGTAACAGAGGCCGCCTGCGCTCAGTCGTAGCGGCCGAGGTCGCCGGCCAGGTCGATCATCGCCAGGTAGTTGGCGACGGCCCGCTGGGACAGTTCGACCGTGTAGGGGCTGGCGGTGGGCGTGAGGCAGAACCGTCCGCCGGGTTTGCCCTCGGCGATCGTGCGCTCGACGAGGGCGGCGAAGGCGTCGGGGGGATCCTCGTAGACGTTGGCGATCTGGATGTTGCCCTCGACCGTCATCCGCCCGGCGGCGAGGCGCTTGGCCTGGGGCAGGGTCACGTCGCCCATGGGCGGGGCCTCGACGGGGTGGAGCATGTCGACGCCCATCGTGACGAAGTCGTTCAGAACCTTGCCCACCGAGCCGTGACAGTGGACGCGGACGAACCCGCCCATGGCGTGGATCGCCTCGTGCAGCGGCGCGTCGTAACGGGTGACGAAGTCGCGGAAGTCCCGGGGCCCGTGCAGCGGCGGGACGGCCGCCTCGGCGCCGACGTGCATGAAGCACAGCGGCATCCGCCGCGCCAGCCCCGACGCCGCCAGCACCGCCACGACATCGAGCTTGCGGCGGAGCATCTCGCCCAGCAGGCGATGGATCAGGTCGCGATGCTCGCAGGCCCAGATCGCCATCAGTTCGCTGCCGAGCAGTTGATGCACCTGCCCGACGGGGTCGGAGCCCAGGCTCACCATGACGATCCCGCGATCGCCGATCCGCCGGTCCAGTTCGGCAATCGGTTCGAGGTTCGGGCGCGGCGGCAGGTAGGGCAGCGCGAGGAACCGGTCGACGTCGGCGGGATCCTTGATGAAGTGCTCGACGGGCATCGGCAGCGGGTTGGCCTTGTCGACCGCGTAGACCTGCCTCAACTCCCCGCCGTCCGTCCGGAGGCGTGTCACGCGATGCTCGACACGGGGGTGCCCGGAGACGGGCTCGACGGACGTCGCCAGGTCCACCTCGGCCGCCGAGTCGAAGAAGCCGGTTTCGACGCCGATGGCCGCCGGCAGATCAGCCTTCTCGGCCACGGCCCGGATCACCGGGGCGTAGCTGGAGTGGCGGCCGGCCATCCACCAGTCCGTCCAGGGCCTCACGCCCATCACGTGCAGGCCGATCCGGTCGGTCGGCCTGCCGCTCAGCAGTGCGACAAGGCGTTCGCGCGAGGTCATCGCCGCCGGCATGGGCGACTCCTTCCTGACTCAGCTTGAGGGCTGCACCTCCGGCCTGCAGCCTGCTGCCATCCTACACCCCGCTCAGGTCGTTGCTGGGGTCGCCGGACTGATCTTCGACCTTCCCGCCGGGGTGGTCGCAGACCTGGTTGTCGATCAGCCTGACCCGGGAAACGTCCTTGGCGAGGTAGAAGGCGTTGTACTGGTGCCGTTGGCCTTCGGGTCGGGTCTCGCGGATGGTGTTGCGTTCGAAGGTCAGGTCGTGCGTGACGCCGCGGATGTGGACGCCGGCGCAGAGGACTTCGTTGCGCCTGTCGGCGGCGAGATTCGCGGGGACCTTTGATTCCGGCGAGCCGTTGTTCTCGATGATATTCTCGCGCATCACGTTGCGGTGGGCGCCGTTGGCCTCGGTCTTGATGCGGAAGCAGATGCCGTGCTTGACGTTCTCCCAGACATGGTTGCGCGCGATGAGGTTGTCGGTGTCCTTGTGGCCGATGGAGATCCCGTTGCGGTAGAGGCGGCCGCCGTTGTGGTGGATGTCGTTGTCGGTGAACTCGCCGTGGTGGACGCCCCAGCAGAGGTACAGCCCGTCGGAGCCGTTGTGGTGGATGTGGCAGTGCCGGACGATCGTGCCGGGCGAATGGCTGCCGGGATGGATGCCGTAGTGCTTGTTGTCGTGGGCCTCGCAGTGCTCGACGAGGATGTCGCGGCACTGGCCGAAGCGAATGCCGTCGCCGTAGCAGTTTCGCGCGACGAGGTTGCGGACGGTGCAGTTGGCGCTGCGGCGGAGGTAGATGCACCCGCCCCAGAGGATGTCGCCCTCGTAGCTCATCGCGTCGTGGTTGTCGGGCTCGCCGTCGAGGACGAGGCCGTCGACGAGGGCGTTCTCGACCTCGAAGGAGTGCACGAGGGGGAAATAGTTGACGATGATCGCGCCGTTTTCGGCGATCCAGTCGTTGACGATGTAGTCGTGCACGTGGAGGGTTCCATCGACGATATCGACGACGGTCAGGGGCATGGAGATGCTGCCGCCGCGTTTGGCGCGGTCTCGCAGCATGACGGCCGAGCCGACCCGCAGCCCCTCGGTGCTGACGGGCGTGATGGTGTGCTGGCCGATGTCGGCGTCGGCGGCGAGGCGGTGGGTGACGACGGGGGCGAGCTTGAAGATCGTCTCGCCCGCCACGCCGACCAGGGCGACGTTCGACCGCAGGCGGACCGGGCCGCGGAGCGTATACGTCCCCGGCGCGACGCGGACGGTCCCGCCGCCGCGATGGGCCAGGGCGTCCAGGGCGATCTGGATGGCGCGGTCGTCGGTGCCGACGACATCCGCGTCGGCCGGGCCGACGGTGATCTCACGAAGGGACGTCATGGGGGAACCTTTCCTGTCAGGGTCAATCCAGCGTGATCATGGCCTTGATCACGCCGTCGCGATACTGGTCCACGAGGTCGAACGCCTCGGCGCTCTTCTCGAACGGGAAGCGGTGGGTGAGCATGAAGCCCAGGTCCACGTCGCTGCCGGCCGCCAGGTCGATCGCCGGCTGGACGCAGTGGGCCTGCCGGCGGACGTTGCGGAGGGTGATCTCCTTGCGTCGGATCTGGTCGATGGAGAAGGAGACCCGGTCCACCGGCGGGATGCCCACCAGCATCAGCGTGCCGCCGGGCCGCAGGATGTCGATCGCCTGGTCCAGCGCCTCCTGCCGGCCGCAGCACTCGAAGACCACGTCCAGCAGCCCCGGCTCGGCCCGGGCGATGCCGGCGACGATGTCGGATGTGTCGGGATTGCCCGTCCAGTCGGCCCCGGCCCCCCTGGCCGCGGCCAGGCGCCGGTCGATCCTGTCGGTCACGTAGACGGTCGCGGCCCCGGCCTGGCGGGCGGGAATCAGGCAACTCAGGCCGATCGGCCCGACGCCCAGAATGCCCACCTTCGCCCCCTTCATCGGGACCGACTGGCGGACCGAATACACGCCGATCGACAGCGGCTCGACCAGCGCCGCTTCGTCCAGCGACAGCGACTGGGGCACCGGGAAGCAGCACTCCGAAGGCATCACCAGCCATTCGCACAGGCACCCGTCGCCCTGGCCCGGCGTACCCAGGAAGCTCAGGTTGCGGCAGGTGTTGACCCGCCCCATGCGGCACTGGTCGCACTTGAAGCACGACTGGGCCGGCTCGACGGCGATCCGGTCGCCGGGCTTGACGTTCCTGACGGCCGACCCGACCTGCTCGACGACGCCGGAGCACTCGTGGCCGACCCGGTAGGGATACTGCACCACCTGCGAGCCGATCCGGCCGGCCGTGTAGTAGTGCACGTCCGAACCGCACACGCCCACCCGCTTCACCCGGATCAACACGTCGTTGTCCGACCGCATCACCGGCTCGGGCACCTCCCGCATCTCCATCTTCCGAATGCCCGTCAGAACCATGGCTTTCATGGGCTACTCCTCGAAGTACAAGTCGACCAACGACTTATTGACGCCCGGCGCCCCGAACATCGGGAGATTCCGGGTCTTGATGATATTGTCCAGGTTCGCCACATCGTCGCGGCTGATCTCCTTGACGGACCCGACCGCCATGGCCTGCAGCAGCGAGACCGACGTCATCTCCAGCAGCTCGGTGAGCATCATTGCCCAGGCGATGTCCCGGGGCGTCATGATGACCAGCCCATGGTTCTCCATCAGGAACGCATTGTACCTGCGCAGGTACGGCAGGAAGTGGTCGGCCAGGCGCTGGGTGAGCGGTTCGCCGTAAGGCACGACCGGCACCGGGCCGACCTCGGTGGTCGTCTCCGGAAAGACCGGCCGCATCAGGAGGTTGGGGCCGGCTATGATCGCAAATGCCCCTGTCATCGGGGGATGGCAGTGGATCACCGCGTTGATATCCGGCCGGTCGCGGAAGAAGTTGACGTACATGGGCGTCTCCCCGGTCGGCCGGCGGGCGCCCTCGGCGACGGTGCCGTCGGGCCGGAGGAAGACGACGTCGGCGGCGGTGATGTCGCCCTTGTTCATCTGGGTGGGCGTGATGAGAATCAGGTCGTCTTCGAGCTTCCAGGCGAGGTTCCAGCCGTGGCCGGTGACGTACATCAGCTCGCTGAGGCGCCCGCAGACGCGGACGAACCGGGCGACCTGGGGGGCATATTTCTCGACAAACTTCATCGCTCCTCCGTGGCGTGCGGGGTTGAAAACGGACGCTCAGGGTGAATACTTGCTCCATTATGACAACCCCGCCGGGCCGGTCAACGCCCGGCGGAAAGACTGGCGGATAAGCGACACAGGCCCGGGGCCGGCCGTCGACCGGCTCACAGCACCGGCCCGATGGGTCGCGGCCCGCGAGAAAAGGAG
>JAAYZK010000137.1 GCA_012514895.1 Planctomycetota bacterium
GGAGGGGCGAAAGATGCCTGCCGCCAAGGCAGATCGGCCGCGGGGGCTCGCGCCCCCTCGTCGGGTCTGCCGCCCCTTCGGGGCTGATCGTTGGGGGAGCCGCTTTCCGGGGGCTGGCGCCCCCGGCCAAGAGCTTACGCCCCTTCGGGGCTGGACGAGCGAGAAATCCGAAACCCGAAGCACGAAATTCGAAACAAATTCAGAACGGCAGGAAAGACGGCAAACATCCAAACGGCCGAGCCCCAGGGTTTGGTGCTTTTCCGTTCCGTTTTGCCGTTTGGGATTTGTTTCGGATTTCGAGTTTCGTGCTTCGGATTTCCGCCCCGTGCCCATCCGGAGGACAGGGGTCGCGCCAGTCGTTTGCCCGGTTGGGGACCTCCGATCCGGGCAGGAAGTTCCTTGAGAACTCTGCGAACCAACCGGGTTCTGAAACCGCCTCTTACACGACGCGGATCATCAGGTTCTCGATCGCGCCGGGCTGGGGGCCGTCGGCTGGGCGGGCGGCCGACCAGGTCAGCGTGCGGGTGTCGTCGTGGTAGGTGAAGGTCCGCAGCGACAGCGTGGTGGCGCCGTAGTCGGGCTCGGCGTCGTCGAGGTCGGCGTAAGTCAGGTGGATCGCTCCGATGGCCGCGGCGCCGAGGTAGCTGTCGGCGAAACTGGCCACGGGGGCCCCCGCCTGGTCCCGCAGGCCGCGGACGAAGAGCAGGTTGAGCCGTGCGGCCGGGTCGAAGATGTCGTCGTCGGCGATCTCATCGGCCGTCGGCAGTCCGGTCACCGGGTCCAGGGTGTCGATGTAGCCGGCCAGCAGCGTGCTGCCGGTCATCGCGCCGACGGTCACGTTGCCGACGTGTCCGGCGGCGAGAATGCGGCTGTCGCGGACGGTGCCGTCCACGGTCACGCGGCCGAGAGCGAGGCCGTTGCCTTCGTCGGTCTCCCGCGAGGCGGTCAGTTCCAGGGCGTCGACGTCGCCGCCGACGGCGAGACTGCCGATCGAATCGACCTGCCATTCGCCGCCGGCGTCACCGGCGATGGTCAGGCTGGCGATGGGGCCGGCGACGGCCGACGAGCCGGTCCCACTGGAGAGGGCAACGTCGATGGTGAAATCGCCCGTCGCATCGCTGCCGCCGCTGGGCCGGATCGTCACGGCGCCCAGCCAGCCGGCGTCGATGGACCCGTCGGTCCACTGGCCGACGGCGATGCTGCGGGCCCCGCCGTCCAGGTCGAGCCAGCCGCTGGCCGTGTCGGCCTGCAGGACGCCCAGCGACACGCCGCGCCTGTCGGCGTCGACGGCGGTGATGTCGGCGCCCATGTCGCCGCCGACCATGACGGCGCCGTACGTGTCGGCGCTGAGCGTGCCGCCCAGGTCGCCCGGCACGTCCACGCGGTTGACGGCCCCGTCGACGTCGAGGTTCCACGTGCTGGAGGTGGACGCGGCCCGGATCCACCCGGCGTTGCCGTAGCTGACGGTCCAGTCGGCCTGGTCGATCTGCCCGGCGACCTGGACAGTGCCCAGCACCTGGGTCGTCGTGGCGTAGCGGTTTTCGTTGAGGTCGAGGCTGGCCAGGAAGTCGCCGGCGGTGATGGTCAGGCGATCGATCGACGGGGCGATGATCGTGTCGGCCTCGTCGTACAGGCCGTCCTGCCAGTCGCCGCCGAGCCACTCGGTCTCGGCGTCCTGCCACCGGGCGGCGGTCAGCGAGCGGATGGGCAGGGCCGAGTCGATCCGCAGGTCGGTCACGTTGCCCAGCGTGATCGTCACGCCGTCGCGGGGGTTGTTCGACCAGCCGTCGATGGCGATGAGGTGCTCGTAGCGTTCGGCGGCGGCCACGTCGCCCAGGTCGAGGCGCAGGAGCAGCCCGTCGGCGATCAGGTCGCCGGCGAGGGTGACGTCGGGGGCGAGGATCTGCCCGACGTCGTCGAAGGCGTTGATCTCGCCGACGGTGACGGCCCGCCCGTCGGAGTCGATGAGGACGCGGGTGCGGGCGGTGGAGCCCTCGATGTCGATGAAGTCGACGTCGAGGTCGCCGTCGGCGTCCGGCGCGACGCGGGCGGTCCCGCCGCCGATGACGCTGACGGTCAGCACGGTCCCGTCGTCCAGCGTGAACGACCGGCGGTCGTAGACGGTGGTCGCGCGGAAGCTGGTGTCGAGGGTCGCTGCCCACGCCCCGTTGGTCTGGCTGATCGGGCCGGCCTGGCCGTACAGGGTCCAGGCCGCCTCGTCGACCGGCCCGTCGACGGCCGCGCGGCCCAGGACGGTCGCGCCGGCGGCGTCGCCCAGGTCGTTGAGCGTCAGGCCCGCCTGGAACGCCCCGCGGGAAATCAGCGTGGCGATCGACGGAGCGTACACGTTGTCGGCCGCGCCGGTCTCGTCGTCGGTCCAGCTTGCGACCGCCAACTGGCGGATCGGCACCGCCGAGTCGATCGACAGGTCGGTCACGTCGCCCAGGGTGATGGACGTCGCCCGCGTCACCGGCAGCTCGTCGTCGCCCTCGATCGTGAGCGTCTGCTCGCCCGCGGCCGCGCCGTCGCCGCCGACGTCGGCCAGGACGAGCGTGTCGACGTGGCCTTCGAAGGTGACATCGCCGGTGACGACGATCCCGCCGCCGACCGTCAGGCTCGCCAGCGAGCCGTGTACGGCCACGTCGGCGACGGCGGCATCGCCGGTGGCGGTGAGCGTGACGCGGGTGCGGGCGGTGGGGTTGTCCACGTCCAGCGACGCCAGGTCGTTGACGCCGCCGCCGTCAGGGGTCACGCGGACGGTCCCGCCGCCGGTGATGGCGACGGTGAGGGTCCGCCCGCCGCCGAGGTCGAACGTCCGGCGGCCGTAGACGGTCGTCTCGCGCACGCCCTGGTCGACCGTCGGCGACCACGCCGGATCGGGGATGCCGACGCGGACGGGCCCGTGCGTGCCGTACAGCGTCCAGTCGGACTCGACCACGCCCCCGGCGACGCGGGCGGCGCCAAGCACCCGCGTGTCGGCGGCGGTGCCTTCGGCGTTCAGGACCAGGTCGGCCTGGAAATAGCCGACGGCATCGCGGGAGCCGGTCACCAGCAACTGGTTGAGCGACGGGGCACGGACGGCGTCGGCGGCGACGGTCGGGTCGTCGGTCCAGTCGACCACCCGCAGCGTGGAGATCGGCATGGCCGACTCGATCGTCAGATCGCTGACGCGTCCCAGCGTCAGGGCGACGCTGTCGCGGGGGCCGAGCACCTCGGGCCCGTCGATGCGGAGGGTCTGTTCTCCGGCGCCGGTGACGTCGCCGAGGATGAGGCTGGCGGCGGACCCTTCGATGGTGATGTCGCCGGTGATGGTCGTGGTGGGCGCGGCGATCGACTGGACGTGGTTGAACACGTGCAGGTCGCCGATCTCGGCCGTGCGGCCGCGCGGGGTCGTGATGGTGACCTGCGTCCGCGCGTTGGAGGCGGCGACGTCGACGCCGAGGATGGCGCCGGTGGCCTCGTCGCGGTGGATCCGCAGGTGTCCGCCGCCGCGGACGGTGAACGTCACCGGCGTGCCGTTGACGTCGGCGACCTGGCGGCGATCGGTGACGGCCTGGATGTCGGTCAGATCGGCCGCGTCCAGCAGGATGACGCCCTCGGCGCCGTTGGGCGAGGCGAGCAGCCCGCCGGCGGTGATCGCCGGGGCGCCGACATAGTCGGGGGCGAACTGGGAATGGACGAGGGTCATCGCCTCGGGGTCGGAGACGTCGATGATCCGGTGGAACCCGCCCTGGCTGATGACGGCCAGGTCGCCGGACAGCGCCAGGTAGGTCGAGGGCCAGCCGATCCAGCCGGACTTGCGCGGCTTGGCGGGGTTCTCCAGGTCGTAGACGTGCAGCCCCGTGCCGCTGTCGGCCAGGTAGAGCGTGCCGTCGGCGACCGCCATCGCCGCCGGCTTGCCGTCGTAGACGACGTGGGTCTGGCCGAGGTACAGATCCACGAGCGATGCGTTGCTCTTGGGAATGCGGACGTCGGTGCTGAACTGGTTGACCTTCTTGATGGCGGCGGCGTTGGCCACGTCGAACACGACCAGTCCGGCCTGCTCGTCGCCGACGTACAGGTGCGTGCCGGAGACGGCCACGGCGGTGGCGTTGGCGAGGGTGAAGCCGGCGGAGGTCGTGAACTTGCCCAGGCGGATGAGGTCGTCGGGTTCGCTGGTGTTGTAGATCGCGATGCCGCCGAACGCGTTGGCCAGGTACAGCCGGTTGCCCTGGACGGCGATGTCCAGCGCGAGGCTGTCGGTGGTGACCTCGTCGAGCTTGGTGATGTCGGCCGGGTCGGACACGTCCAGGCTGATCAGCTTGCCCTTGTCGTAGACCCACGTGCCGAAGGCGCCGCCGTAGGTGGCGACATAGGCGGTGTCGCCGTCGACGACGATGTCGTTGACCTTGCGTGTCGTGGTGTAGGAATCCAGCAGCACCGGCCCGTCATCGGCGGCCAGATCCCAGATCTCCAGGCCGCCCTCGGTGCCGACGTAGAGCAGGTCGCCGGCGATGACGGTGGTGGTGACCTTCTTCTCGGGGAGGATGAAATCTTCCACCTGCGGGTCGTAGGCCATGCCGGTCACGACGTGGAAGACGTGGGTCGTCTCGTCGACGATGTCGGCGTAGTCGGCCTCGACGGCCGTGACGGTCACCTCGAAGGTGCTGGAGAAGTTCTTGGGCAGGCTCCGCAGATCGACGGTGATCTCGTAGCGGAGGACCTCGCCGGTCTGCTCGTCCTCGATGGCCTCGATCCAGGCGTACTGGGACGAGCCCGAGTTCAGGCGGCAGGTCAGGTCGACGGCCAGGTCGACGCCGCTGTCGTCGGTGATGCCGGCGTCGAAGGTATGGATCTGGCCGCCCTGGAGGGCAAGGCGGTCCGGGACGTTGGCGACGGCGGGGCGCTGGCCCAGCGTGTGGACGGTGATCGTCCGCGTGCCGGGGGTGAGCTCCGTCCAGCCGGCGTAGCCCTGCTCGACGGCGGTGACGGTCACGTCGAAGGTGCCCAGCAGGCCGGCCGGGGCGGTGACGGTCAGCTCGTAGGTGTCCGGGTCGATGGACACCGTGGCGCCTTCCTGGTCGGTCTCGGCGGTGACGACGAACTCGGTGGCGTCGGTGTCGGCGATGTCCAGGCTGACCGTGGTCGACCCGCCGGGCAGCAGGCCGACGTCGTCGACGTCGTCGATGGTCGGCCGCGCGCCCAGCGACAGGCCGAAGCGTTTGACCGACGGCATGAGGTTGCCGTACCCGGCCAGCGTGGCCGAGACCGCCACCTCGAAGGATGCCCCGTCGTATTCGGCCGGCAGGGTCACGGTGAGCGTGTAGGGATCGTCGGCCTCGGCGGGGGGCACGACGGCGACGGCGACGTCGCCCTCGCCGCCGTAGTTGGTCCAGGCCCGCACGTCGAGCGGGTCGGTGCCGTCGTAGGTGATAGTGAACGTCTTCTCGTGGGCGTCGCCGGGGGAGAAGGCCACGTCGCTGATCGTCGGGACCACGGGCAGGTCGTCGTCATCGATCTCGGTCGAGGGCACCAGCGTGATGGTCCTGGAGACCGTGCCGCCGTTGCCGTCGTCCAGTGTGATGGTGACCTCGGTGGGCGCGTCGAAGTCCTCGTCGGCGATCAGCGTGATCGAGCCGTCCTGGTCGCTGTGGTCGACGATGTCGACCGACGTCAGGATCGGGGGCTTCAGGGGCTTGTCGCTGCTGTTGGTGGGCAGGTTGACGATCTGCTGGTAGACATCCCAGCCGCTGATGATGGTGCCGAAGATCGTGTGCTTGTTGTTGAGGTGGGGCGTGGGGACGTCGGTGAGGAAGAACTGGCTGTCGTTGGTGTTCGCGCCGGAGTTGGCCATGGCCAGCAGGCCGCGGGAGGCGAAGCTCAGCGAGGAGTGGAACTGGTCGTTGAACTTGCCCAGGGGGCTGCCGCCGGTGCCGTCGCCCTTGGCGGCGTCGCCGGTCTGGACCATGAACTCCGAGATGACGCGGTGGACGACCACGTCGGTGTAGAAGGCCGGGTGATCGGCGTCGGGGGTGATCGGCTGGCCGGCGCTGTTGAAGGCGGTGGTGGCCAGCGTGATGAACCGCTCGGTGGCCAGGGGGCTGCGGTCCTCGAAGAGCTGGACGAGGATCTCGCCGAGGGGGTTGCCGTCGGCGTCTTCGAAGTTCAGCACGGCGAACCGGTTGCCGCTCGTGTGGTCGTACGTCTGCACCGTCACGTGCTCGCCGCCGCCGGCGGCGGCGATGGTCAGGGCGTCGCCTGCGTCGGCATCGAACCCGTCGATGGCCAGTGTGAGGGGACTGTCTTCATCGATGATGTAGTAGTCCGCCAGTTCACTCAGGAAGGTCGGGTCGGCCGCCAGCAGCCATCGCCCTTCCAGCGCCTCGAACGCCGGGGCTTCGGCGGGATGCCGTGGGTCGGTGTGGGTCAAGCGATTCACGAATCGGTCCTCCTGAGGGCCTGAGTCTCCGTCGCCTTACAAGCCGTCCATTATACCAACTGAGGTCCCGAACGCACGTCCTTGCACGCAGGTCGGGCGCCCTTCTGCAGTAACGTGACCTCAGGGGCCCGATCGTCCACCGCTGGAAGCGACCTTGCGTGAGGAATACTCTGTAAGCTCCTGTTTAGTAAACCCTTGAGTTCATCACTTCAGGGGCAATATCGGACAGCGAACGGAAAACAGGCAATAGGGGAGTGGACGGCCGACAATGTCTCCATTGTCCCCGGGCGCCAGCTAACTCGGGCGGTGAGCGCTCCTTGCTGGAGAATCGGGATTCGCCGCTCACCTCCCCCCGTTCTCATTGCCCAGCTTGCCCGCCTTCCCTAATTTGCCGCGACCTGCCGCAAATCTTACGGTCCAGATGGAGCCATGGCGCCTGACGTTCGGGCGAGGGCTTGACGCTGCCTTCGGAGGCGGTCCGACGACGTGCGAACCGACTTGCGAGGGCACAGTAATGACGACGACGCGGGCATGGACGAGGGGGCTGGAGCCGCTGGAACCTCGCGTATTTCTCAGTGGCTCAGCTTGGGGCGAACTGGCGGAAACCCAGGTCCTGGACGTTCTTCCGGGCAGCACCACGACGGTCGACGGCCTGATCGAGACCGCCGGCGACAGCAACGTGTACGGCTTCGTGGTGCCGGCGGACGGCCGGTTCAAGATCGCCATGGACGGGGCGGGCGATCTCGATTCCTTCCTGGAGCTGTATGATGCGCGGGGCCGCCTGCTCCGCCGCAACAACGACGCCTGGCGGGGGAATCCCGACAGTGCCATCGCCCTGCGCGCCCGCGCCGGCGACCTGTTCTACGTCAGGACCGCCGGCGCCGGCGACACGGCCGGTACGTTCACGCTGAGCCTGACCAGCGACCCGATCGACGACTACGGCAACGAGGCCGCCACCGCCGGGCGCCTGGCGGTCAACCGCTGGGGCCGGGGAGCAACTCGTGGCCGCGTCCACTATGCCGGCGACGTCGACCTGCTGGCCTTCGAGTCGCCGCGAACCGGCACGATGAGTGTGTCGCTGGCGGCCCTGGGCTACCGTTCGACCCTCTCGGGAAGCCTGGCGGTCCTCGACGCCGGCGGGCAGGTCCTCGCCACGGCCGACGCGGCCGAGACGACGGCCGCGTTGGCGTTCGACGTCGACGCGGGGCGGATGTACACCCTCCGCGTCAGCGGCGCCGGCGACACCACCGGCGCCTACGCGGTTCTCGTCGACACCGTCGGGCCGCCCCCCGTGGCCGATCCGACGATCGAGCCGGTCCACCTGGAGATCGCCCCGGCCGCGACAGTCACCGCCGAGGGCCAGATCGCCGGCGCGGCCGACTGCGGGCTGTACAGCTTCGTGATGCCCGCCGACGGGCGGTTCACCCTCGAGATGAACGCCGCCGGCGGCACGCTCGATCCGGTCCTGGAGCTGTACGACACGTACGGGCGACGGCTGATGTGGAACGACAACGCCTCCCGCACCGGCCGCGACAGCCTGATCAGCCTGCGCGCCCGCACCGGCGAAATGTTCTACGTCAAGGCCGCCGGGAACGGAAACTCCAGCGGCGGCTACACGCTGCGCCTGACCAGCGACCCGGTCGACGACTACGGCGACACGAACGTCACCGCCGGGCAGTTGGGAGTCAACCGCCTGGGCCAGGGCGGGCGCCGGGGCTGGGTGAACTACGGGCAGGACGTCGACCTGATGCGCCTGGTCGCCACGCGGACCGGCGTGATGAACGTCGCGATGGCCGCCCTGGGCCCCGACACGTCCCTGTCGGGCAGTCTGGCGGTCACTGACGCCGACGCCAATGTGCTCAGCGACAGCGGCGGCGTGGGCGCCTCGCAGGCGCAACTGGCCTTCAACGTGACGGCCGGGCAGGTCTACTACGTCCGCATCAGCGGAACCGACCAGAGCGTGGGGCGCTACGCCATCCTCGTGCAGACGGACGAGCGCGCCCCGCAGCCCGACCCCGACCCGCCGACCCCGCCGGCGCCCGATGACGACACCGAGCCGTCGCCCGAGCCGTCGCCCGACCCGGCGCTGGTTCCCGGGACCGTCGTCGTCGCCGAGGTGCAGGACACGCCCGCCGGGGCGCACCTGCTGGTGCTGGGCACCAACGGCAACGACACGATCACGCTCTGGCAGACCGCCGACGCGCTGACGCTGACCGCCAACAGCCAGACGTACAGCTTCACCGAGGACCTGGCGGCCGTCACCATCTACGCTTTCGACGGCAGCGACACCCTCCGCATCACCCACACCGTCACGGTGGAGACCTTCGTCGACGCCGGAGGCGGCAACGACATGATCTTCGATGCCGGGGCCGCGGCCGAACTGCTGGGGGGGGCGGGAGACGACCTGATCGTCACCGTCGGCGGCAGCGGCAGCGACCGCGCCACGGGCGGGAGCGGGTTCGACAGCTACTGGATCGACAGCGCCGACACCGCGACCGACCTGTCGGCCGTCGAGAACGCCGGCGGAACGTACCACCGGATCGACGAGTTCTATCAGCCCTTCACGAACGATCCCGCGTCGGCCAACTACATCCCGATGACCATCGCCGGGCAGAACCTGCCCGACCCGCGGGCCACCACCATGGCCAACGGCTGGCAGAACTACGCCGCGGCCCCGCTGTTCGTCGGGACCCCCGTCTACAGCGACATCCAGCAGGGCAACATCGGCGACTGCTACTACCTGGCCTCGCTGGCCGGCTACGCCCACGACGACCCGAACATCATCCGCCAGATGATCGCCCCGCTGGGCGACGGCACCTACGCGGTCCGCTTCCATCGCGGCGGGCAGGAAGTCTACCTGCGGATCGACGCGGACCTGCCGGTGCGCTACTCCCGCCTGGTCTACGCGAAACTGGGCGCCGAGGGCGAGACCTGGGTCGCCCTGGCCGAGAAGGCCTACGCCTACTTCCGCTACGACGACAACAGCTACGACTCGCTGGCGGGCGGGTGGATGTCGACGGTCTACAAGGAGATCACCAACCGCAGTTCGGCCCTGAGGTGGACCAGCGGCATGACCGCCGGGGCGATGTTCACCTACATCGCCGGCCAGATCGCCGCCGGCGCCACCGTCAGCCTGGGCAGCTACGGCGCCCCCGCCGGCCCCATCGTCGGCTCCCACGCCTACGCGGTGCTGGGCACCGAGGTGGTCAACGGCGTCCAGTACGTCACCGTCCACAACCCCTGGGGCGCCGACGGCGGCACCGCGTACGACTCCAACCCCAAGGACGGCGTCCTGCGTCTGACCATGGACATCGTCAAGAACGCCTTCATGGCCATCGCCGTCAGCTTCGCCTGAGCCGTCACGGCAGGTTGCCGCGGGCCGTCAGGGCTTCGCAGACGGTGCCGACCGCCTTGAGCATGGCGGCGCGGCGCATGGAGAGCCCCCGCTGGCGGGCCAGGTCGCGGACGGCGGCGTAGCGCTCGGTCATCCGGCGGGTCAGGCGGCGGCGGACCTCCGCCTCGGTCATCTGTTCCTGCTGGGTCTCCTGGGTGAACTCCAGGTACGAGACGAACACGCCGCCGGCGTTGCACAGAATGTCCGGCACCACCAGGATCCCCCGCTCCTCGAGGATCGCATCGGCCTCGGGGGTGGTCGGGCCGTTGGCGCCCTCGGCGATGATCTTCGCCTGGATCGCCGGGGCGTTGTCGACGGTGAGCTGGTTGCCCGCCGCCGCCGGAACCAGCACGTCGCAGGGGCGCGTCAGCAGTTCGGCCGCATCGACCGCCTCGCCCTTGTCGAAGCCGACGACCGACCCGGTCCGCCCCGCATGGGCGACCAGGGCCGCGACGTCCAGCCCGTCGGCCTTCCAGACGGCCCCCAGCACGTCGGCCACGCCGAGCACCCGCATGCCCATGGACGCCATGATGGACGCGGCGTACGAGCCGACGTTTCCGAAGCCCTGGAGGATGACCGTCGCGCCCTCGACGGCCATCCCGCGCTCGCGGAGGGCCTCGGCGGCGGTGACGGCGACGCCGCGGCCGGTGGCTTCGCGGCGGCCGGGGATGCCGCCGAGGATGACGGGCTTGCCCGTGACGAAGCAGCCCTGGGTGGTGGCCAGGCCGGCGGCGAAGCTGAGGGTATCCTTGATGTAGCCCATGCCCGCCTCGGTGGTGCCCATGTCGGGCGCCGGGACGTAGACCTGCGGGCCGATGTGGCGGGTGGCGTTGTGGGCGAAGCTGCGCAGGAGGACCTCGTTGTCGGTGGCGCTGAAGCGGCGGGGGTCGGCGACGATGCCGGCCTTGCCGCCGCCGAAGGGCACGCCGATCAGGGCGCACTTCCAGGTCATCTCCATGGCCAGGCCGGTCACGTCGTCGAGGGTGACCGAGCCGGTCATGCGGATCCCGCCCTTGGCCGGACCCAGCGCGTCGCTGTGGCGCACGATGAACGCGCGGAACACGTGGGGCACGCCGTCGGTCAGTTGGGGCGAAAGGGTCAGCTCGATGCGTTCGCGGGGCTGCCGCAGGCGATCGAGCGCCGCCGGCGAGACCTCCGGCGCGAGAAGTTCAGCCGCCTGTTCGAAATTGGCCAACGCCGTCCGCCATAACGACGCCTGGGTCATGACGATCTCCTTCAGTCCTCATCCTGCACGCGCATGAACTCCTCGTGCAGTCCGGCATAGACGCCCCCCATTTCGAGCAGATCGGCATGGCTGCCGCGCTCGATGATGCGCCCCTGTTCCATCACGAGGATCAGGTCGGCCCGCCGTACGGTGGACAGGCGGTGGGCGACAACGAAACTGGTGCGTTTTTCGATGAGGCGTTCCAGCGCATACTGGATCGCCAGTTCGGTCTGGGTGTCGACGCTGCTGGTAGCCTCGTCGAGCATGAGCAGTCGGGGCGAGGCGATCATGGCCCGGGCGATCGACACGAGCTGGCGCTGGCCGGCGGAGAGGTTCTCCCCGCGTTCGCCGACCTGGGTCTCGTAGCCGGCGACGAGGCGCTCGAAGATCCGGTGGCAGCCGAGGACCTCGCACATGGCGATGGCCTCGTCGTCACTGATGTCGGGCTTGGCGTGCTTGAGGTTCTCCATCAGCGTGCCGTTGAACAGGAAGTTCTCCTGGAGGATCAGCCCGGTCTGGCGGTGCAGGCTGGCCGAGGTGACCTGCCGCACGTCGACCCCGTCGATGAGGATGCGCCCGCCGGTGACGTCGTAGAACCGGTTGACCAGGCTGACGATGGTCGTCTTGCCGCACCCGGTGTGGCCGACCAGCGCGAGGGTCTGTCCGGGGGCGACCTCGAAGCTGATGTCCTTCAGGACGGGGCGTCCCGGTTCATACTCGAACCAGACGTTCTCGAACCTCACGCGGCCTTCGATGAGGCCCAGGTCGACCGCCTCGGGCGCGTCGGCGATCCGCACGGGCCGGTCCAGCAGGCCGAACACGCGCTCGCCGGCGGCCATCGCCTGCAGCAGGTGGCCGTACATGTGCGTCATCTGCTCGATGGGCGCGAAGAACCGCCCGACCAGCAGCCAGCAGACCATCAGTTCGCCGACCTTCATCTGGCCCCTGGCGACCTTCCAGCAGGCCAGCGCCAGGACGGCCCCGGCGGCCAGGGTGGCCATGCCCTCGACCATCATCCAGTACCAGGCGTCGTAGCGGGCGGTCCGCATGTAGCTTCGGGCGTTGACGAGGTTCAGTTCGTCGTACTGCCCGAGGTTCGCATCCTCGCGGGTGAAGGCCTGGACGACGCGGACGCCGGAGGCCATCTCGGCGACCGAGGCGGTCAGGCGGGAGATGTCCCGCCGCACCCGCCGCCAGGCGGGGCGACCCTTCCGGCGGTACTTCCACGACGCCCACCAGATCCCCGGCGCCGCGACGAGCACCACCGCGAACACCTCCCAGTCCCTCGCCAGCAGCAGGACGGCCACGCCGATGAACGTCGTCACGCCGCCGACCACCGTGCCCAGCGTGCTGATCACGAAATTGACCAGCACCATCAGGTCGCGGTGCCCGCGGGCGATCAGCCAGCCGACCGGGGTGCGGTCGAAGTAGGCCATGTCGGCGACCTGGAGCTTGTCGAAGACCTGCTGGCGCACGAGGACGAAGGTCTTCTCCATCGTGTACCGCATGAGGTAGCCGCCCGCCGCCCGGCAGAGGTAGGTGGCGAACACCACCGCCGCGATCAGCATCGCGGTGATCTTCAAGGTGCCCAGGTTGCCCGCCTCGATGCCGGCGTCCATGGCATGGCCGATGAGCACGGGAATCTGCAGGTCCAGCAGCGTCGCAACGATCCCCAGCACCAGCGAGAGCACCAGGACCGGCCACCACGGCCGCGCCCAACCGATCACCCGCTTGACGATCGCCATCTGCAGCGGGCGCGAGGCCGCCTCACGCGGCGCGGTCTTCATCGGCGGCGCCGAGACGGTTGTCGTGGTGTCGACCTGGGCGCTCATACGGTCGCCTCCCCGTCGTCCTGCTCGGCCATCTGGGCCTCGTAGAGCGTCTGGTAGAACTCGTTGCGTGCCAGCAGTTCGTCGTGCGTCCCGACGTCCTCGATCCGCCCCTCCTTGAGTACGACGATCCGATCGGCCGAGCGGATGGTGGCCAGCCGGTGGGCGATGATGAACGTGGTGCGGTGGGCCATCAGTTCCTTGAGGCCCTGGCGGATGCGGTACTCGGTGGAGGCGTCCACGCTGGCGGTGGCGTCGTCGAGGATCAGGATCCGGGGCTTCATCAGGATGGCCCGGGCGATCGCCAGGCGCTGGCGCTGGCCGCCGGAGAGGCTCACGCCGCGTTCGCCGATGGGCGAGTCGTAGCCCAGGGGCAACTGCTCGACGAACTCCGCCGCCTGCGCCAGCCGGGCGGCGATGTGGATCTCCGAGCGGGGGATGTGCGGCAGGCCGTACGCGATGTTCTCGGCGATCGTCCCGAGGAACAGGAAGGTCTCCTGGAACACCAGGGCGATGCTCCGCCGAAGGCTGTCCAGCCGGACCTTGCGGATGTCCACGCCATCGATGAGGATCTGCCCGGCGCCGGGGTCATAGAAGCGCGGCAGCAGGCTGACGATGGTGGATTTGCCGGCGCCGGTCGGGCCGACCAGGGCGATCACCTCCCCGCCCTTGACGTCGAGGGTCACGTCGCGGACGGCGGCGGGGGCGCGGGGAGGGAACTGCAGGACCATCCGCTCGGTCACGTCGGCGTCCGGATGAGGGGGAACCTGGTAGGCGAAGCTGACGTTGCGAAACGCCACCTGCCCGCCGCCGGCCGGCAGCTCGACCGCGTCGGGCGCGTCGGCCACGTCGGGCGCGGCGTCCAGCAGGGCGGCGATCCGCTCGAACGCCGCCCGCGCCACCTGGACGCTGTCGCCGGCGTGCATGAGCGGCTGGACCCGCCAGATGAACATGCCCACATAGAACGTGTACGTCATGAAATCGCCGATCTTCAGCGACCCATCCAGGAAGTAGCCCCTCCCGCGGATGATCATCCACCCGCCGTACCCCACCAGCAGGGCCCGGACCATGGAAGAAGCGTGGAAGATCGCCTGCAGGCCGAACTCCCGCAGGCGGAAGGTCCGCATGGCCCGGCGGTACAGCTCCCCGAGCACCTGGCCGTAGCGGCGCTGGACGAGCGGCTCGGTGCCGAACGAGCGGATCACCCGCGCGCCGGCGATGCCTTCGGCCAACTGCGTGGTCATCACATCGGCCTGGTCGCGCGTGTGGCGGCTCAGGATGCGGACGCGGCCGGCGATCTTGGCGAACGCGTACAGCACAAACGGGAACGGCGCCAGCACCACCAGGGCCAGCTCGGCGTTCATCTGGAACATGAACAGCAGCATCACGGCGATGGTGACCACCGCGTCGAACACGTGCACGAACGACCCGGTCAGGAAGTTCTGGATCTCCGTGACGTCGCCGGTGGCACGCTCGATGATCTGCCCGTTGGTCAGGCGGTCGAGGTAGTTGAAGCTCAGCCGCTGGGTCTTGTTGT
Source organism: Planctomycetota bacterium (assembly GCA_012514895.1). Lineage (GTDB taxonomy): Bacteria > Planctomycetota > Phycisphaerae > SM23-33 > FEN-1343 > JAAYZK01. The sequence goes on from JAAYZK010000137.1 coordinate 14,404, forward strand.
ACACCAGCGTCCGCAGGTGGCGCAGCAGGGCGACGTTCAGGCTCATGCCCAGCACCGGCCGGACGCGGAACATGAAGCACTGCAGCAGGCCGAACAGGATGTAGGCCCCGACGGGGATCCCCCCGAACAGCAGCGCGTCGCGGGCCGAAACGTTCCCTTTCTTGAGAAGCTCGTCCAGGTGGTTGATCCCCCACCCCACGGCGCGCGGGCGCCCCAGCCCGGCGATGTTCGCCACCAGGACCATCAAGAGCACCAGCAGGAACTGCTTCTTGAAGGGCCTGAGGAAGCTGACGATACGGAGAACGTCCCGCACCGTCGTCTTCAGATCCGCCTTGTCGTCGCGGCCGTCCATGCCGGATTCACAGCAATAATACAGGGCGAGCCCTCGGGATCACCCGTCCCGTTCGCGCGCCCGTCTGAGTCCCCTCATACCACACCTGAAGCCCCCGTGCAAACTTATGCGCGGATTTTGCGTCAGGCCGTCGGTTCCCCGGTGGCCAGGAACGCGTGGCAGACCGGAACGGTCACCGTCTTGTTGCTATAGGAACGAAACGTGACCGACCCGGCGGCGAAGCGGGCGTCGCGGACCCGGTCGAACCCGCGGGGCACCGCCACGGCCCCCTGGATGTAGTTGACCACCGTCGGCCGCCGCGGCGACAGCTTCACGGCCGTCGGGACCCCCGCGTCGCGCAGGAGGTTCTTCCGCAGCGACGGGGCCAGCCCTTCGGCGAAGTACCCGCAGACGTCCTCCAGCCCCAGGCAGCGGTTGCGCCCACGCCAGGGCACCGAGTGGCGTCCCTTGTTCGAGGCCCACACCGCCGTGGTCGGCAGCACGGCCGGGTCCTTCAGGGCGAACCACAGATAATGGTCCACGGTATTCACCGCCGTCGTCCACGCCGGCAGCGGGCCGGGGGCGTTGAACAGGGCCAGGAAATCGGTGAACCCCTCCCGCGCCGGCCAGGTCGTCGCATCAGCCCACCGGTCGTCGATCCACTTGAGCGGCACGCGGTCCAGGCTCCTGAACCGCCGGCCCGGCCGGAAGGACTGGTAGTGGCCGATCGTCGGGTCGTCGATCGGCTCGGGCGGGGTCATGCCGAACCGGATGCGGCTGGTGGCGATCCGGAGGCTGCCGGGGGCCTCCGGGACCGCCAGCGTGGCGTGGTGGCCCAGGGGCATGGCGCCGGAGAAGCCCGCCAGTTCATGGCTGAGGTAGACGACGTTGTGGCCGTCGACCAGGTAGAGCCGCTTGGTGACCGTGCCGGGGCGCACCTTGGCGGCCATCGTCAGCGTCAGCGAGGTGACCGGCCCGGACCGGCCGGCTTCGACCAACTTCCACGGACGCGTCGCCGGCTCGCCGTGCAGGACGTGCTTCTCCCCCCGCCAGGGCTCGGCGTTGGCGCCGAAGGGCAGGCAGAAGAAATCCCCCCGCAGCAGGCGCAGGACCGGCTGGTCGATGGCGAGCCCTTCGTCGTGCCAGGGGTTGATGTAGTACGGCCGGATCGGTCTGGCGCCGCGGCGGTCGAAGGTGACCGGGGCCATGTGGCCCCCGGTCTGGGTAACGGCGACCTCGACCGTGTCGTTGCGCAGGATCCAGGAGGGGGCCGAAGCGATCGTGTCGGTATTCAACGTTGTCATGGATGCTCCCCGGGGCCCAGTCGGACCACCCGCTGATGTCAGGACGTCGACCTCCATTATGAATGGCCGGCGCGGGAAATCAACCGTCGCCCCGCCGGGGGCCGGCAGATCCTTATCTGGAGACGGAATTGGTAGCAGGTTACGTCTTGACAGATACCTGCCGCACCATTACAAGACCGGAATGATCGAAAGAAAACCTGCCCAACCCAACCAGAGTATCGTTGACGGCCTGATGCTCCTGCAGGCTGCGGTCGGGGCCCGCCAACCGGTGGGCTGCACGCAGTTGGCGCGGGAGTTCAACCTCGACGTGACGCGCGTGAACCGCATCCTCGGCACGTTCGCCTACCTGGGAATGCTCAAGCGCACCCGCAGCCGCAAGTACATCGCCGGCCCCGGCATTCACGTCCTGGCGGCGATGAGCCTGCACGGCTCCCAACTGGTCCAGTGCGCCGAGCCGCACATGAAAGCGCTCCGCGCCAGCCTGAAGAGCGACATCTACGTCGGCGTGCTCTGGCGCGCCCGCGTCACCTATTTCCGGTTCGGCAGACAGGGCCGCGAACCGGCGATGCTGCGGCCCGGGACCCTGCTGATGGCGGCCCATGACTCGGGGATCGGCCGCATCCTGATGGCCCAGATGACCGACGACCAGGTGTGCGCCATGTACGGCGAGTGCGGCGACATCACGTGCGATACGGGAGCCCTGCTGGCCGTCCTGGCCAAGGCGAGAGAGAAAGGCTACGCCATGGGAATCGGCGGCGATACGCTGGCGGTGCCTATCGGCACTCCCGTCATCGCGGGCCTGGCGCTGAGCCGGCGGGGCTTGCCCAAGGCGAAGATCCTCGCCAGGGAGATCCCGGCCCTCGTCCAGAGCCTTCGAGCCGCCGCCGAAGCCATCGAGGCCGACATGGCCAGGCCGCCCATCGGCTGAGAGGCCGCCTTCCATCCGTCAGGGAATCCCGCAGCGGGCGGAGCGCCTCGCGGGCACTACACCCGGCAGGACTCGAACCTGCAACCCTCGGTTCCGAAGACCGATGCTCTGTCCATTGAGCTACGGGTGCGTGTAGCGCTACGGTAGCGTCATCGGCGCGGTTTGCCAAGCGCTTTCGTCGCCGTTGGGGGGAGCGTCGGCGGACAGTTGGTGACCCTGGCGGCGCGGGCGGCATCGTCGCCGCAAGACGTGTCACCGCAACTGGTTCCGGCGAACCGGCTTATCGCTGATCCGCGGGGACGGGGCGGATTGTTTTCGTTTGACGTAATCTGAAGGTTGTGTTAAATTCAATGATGACAACCGCGTCCAGGCCTGCCGGCGCTGCGTTGGGCGAGCCGGCCGGTCGGTCCCACTGCTCAGGGAGCCGGCAACGTCGGGCTTGCGGCGTCGTCCGTCGGCGTGCCTGGCGCGCCAACCCCACGGACACCGGTTGCAGACTGGTCGGGCCACCGACGAAGGGAGCCACAGGACCATGGCGTTCGCACACCGCCTGCAGAGCAGCCGCTTTGAGTTGAAGTACCTGATCGACGAGATGAAAGCTCGCGCGATCCGGGACTTCGCCCGCAGCCATCTGGCCCCCGACAAGTACGCCCCCGCCACCGCCACCGGCGATTACGTGGTCAACAGCCTCTACCTGGACAATCACGACCTGGCCCTGTGCCGCGCTACCTTGACCGGCCAGCGGAACCGCTTCAAGCTGCGGATCCGCCTGTACGACGACAATCCGGCCAATCCGGTGTTCTTCGAGATCAAGCGCCGCGACGCCAACGTCGTGCTCAAACGCCGCGCCGCCGTCCGGCGCGAGGCCGTCGACCGGCTGCTGCGGACGTACAGCCCCCGGCGCGAGGACCTGATGACCTACACGCCGGAAGGCTTCGGCGCCCTCGAACGCTTCTGCGAACTGGCCGCGTCGATCCGCGCGCAGGGCCAGACCTACGTGTACTACCTGCGCGAAGCCTACGAATCGAGCGATTCCAACGCGGTGCGCCTGACCTTCGACCGCCACCTGCAGGCGGCGCCCTTCGACGGGCGGCTCCGCATCCCGGCGCAGCGGGAACGCTTCGCCCCGCGGGTTCCCGGCGTGGTGCTGGAATTGAAGTTCACCAACCGTTTTCCCAAGTGGATGCGCCAAATGGTCCGCATTTTCGACCTGGATCGTTGCTCTTTCGCCAAATACGTGACGTGCCTGCAGGCGCTGCACTCCCAGGCGGCGGCGTTCCTGCGGCCCTTCAGCCAGGGGGTGAAGGCATGAACGCACTGCTGGACATGATCGTCAACGGCGACGGTGCCGGCGGCGGCGACTGGGTCAGCGCGCTGCTGATGATGAGCCTGTCGCTGGTGCTGGGACACGTGGTGGCCTGGGTCTACATGCTCTCCCACACCGGCCTGAGCTACTCCCGCACATTCGTCGCCTCGCTGATGGTGCTGCCGGTGATCGTCTCGCTGGTGATGATGCTGATGACCACCAGCCTGGTCGTCGCCTTCGGACTGCTGGCGATCTTCGCGGTGGTCCGGTTCCGCAACGTCCTGAAGGACACCCGCGACACCGTGTTCGTCCTGTGGGCCATCGTCGAGGGCATGGCCGTCGGCACCCGCCTGATGGGCGCGGCGGTCGTCGGGGGGGTGTTCATCGGCGGGGTTTTCCTCTACATGCGGCTGACGGCCTTCGGCATCCGCCACCGCTACGACGTGATGCTCTCGCTGCAGTGGGCGGGCCCGACCTCCGCCCGCGACGCGCTGGCGCCGCTGCTGAAGCGCCACGCCGCCCGGGCGCAACTGGTCAGCCAGCGGGGCGGCGACGGGGACATGGATCTGTCCTACCGCCTGCTGCTTCGCGACCCCGCTCGAAGCCAGGAACTGCTGGACGAGCTTCAGACGCTGACCGGTGTCGAACACGCCTCGCTGTATCTGCGTGAAGATGAATCGGAGATTTGACGCCCTATGACCCGCCTTGCCCGCATTCCCACGCCGCTGAACCAGCACTTGCGCCGCTTCCGTTACCAGGGACTGCCCGTGGTGGTCTTCGCCTGCCTGCTGATGGGGCTGGGCGCGCTGTGGAACGCGCAGCAGACGCGCCTGTGGGCCATCGGCGAGGCGCATGTCGTCACGATCGACGTGACAGCCCCCGCCGACGGCGTCCTGTCGCCGATTCCCTTCAAGCCCGAGCCGCTGGCGAAGGTGAGAGAGGGCGACATCATCGTGCAGCTCGACAACGGGGCCCTGGAGGCCGAGGTCGAGGCGATGCGCGGCGATCTGGCGGCCTTCCTGGCCCAGGTGGAGGCCACCGAGGCCGAACTGGCCCTGGACGAGGCCCGCGACAACCGGGACGAGCTGCTGGACCTCAGGAGGCTGGCGCTGGATGTGCAGCGGCACGAACTGGACATCCTCGACCGCCGCGCGCAGCTCCAGACCGACCGCATCGAGCTGCTGGGCCTCGAAGCCGAACTCAGCGCCGCCGAGGACAGCCGCACCCTTGGGGCCGAGACGGACTACAACGTGGAGAACCTCCGCTCGCAGTGCCAGGTCGCCCGCCAGCGGGTCTACGGCGGCGAGGCGGCCCTTGAACGGGCGATCGCCCAGTTGGAGGAACTCAGCGGGCGGCTGGAGTCGCACGGCGACCTGCCCGACACCGACCCGCGGCTCGATGCCCTGCTGGCCCCGCTCCGCCAGGCGGTCGTCGCCCAGAAAGCGCGCGTCCGCCAGTTGGAGTGCGAGCGTGATGCCCTGACGCTGCGAAGCCCCATCGACGGGGAGATCGCCGCCATCTACCGCCGGCCCGGCCAGGCGGTGGCCCTTGGCGAAGTGATCATGACGATCGTGTCGACCGAACCGAGCGTCGAGGTGGTCAGCTACGTCCGTGAAGGGGCCGGGCGGTTGCCTCAGCAGGGCGACGCGGTCCGCATCCAGCCCCGCAACGGCCCCCGCAAGGTGGTCACGGGCACCGTCGTCCGCGTCGGCGCCGGGTACGTGGCCGTCCCGCCCCGCCAGTTGCGCGACCAGCAGCAGCTCGAGTGGGGGCTGCCGGTGCGCATCACGATCAACGAGCCCGAACGCCTGCGGCCGGGAGAGCTGGTCAACGTGGCCTACGTCGCCGCCCGGTAGGAAAACCTTGCTCCGCTCCGGCCGCTGCGTACAATGGGGGCCGACTCGTGCCTTAGAGGGCCTATGACTGCCTTGTCACGCAAATGCCAGTACGCGTTGCGCTGCCTGCTGGAGTTGTCGCGCCATCACGGCAAGGCCCCTGTCTCCGTCGCCCACATCGCCGACGTCCAGGCCATCCCCAGGCGCTTCCTGGAGCTGATCGTCCGCGAACTGAGGCTGGCCGGCGTCGTCACCGCCCACCGCGGGGCGCGGGGCGGCTACACGCTGGCGCACAGCCCCGGCGACATCAGCGTCGGCAGCATCATCCGGCTCATTGACGGCGAACAGAACCCCGTCGACTGCAGGCCGTGCGGCGGCGCCGAGTCGTGCGCACTGGCCGACAACTGCAGCTTCGCCGGCCTGTGGCAACGCATCGGCCAGGCCGTCGCGGGCATCTGCGACGAGACGACGTTCGCCGACCTGGTCAACGGGAGCGGCCGCCCGGCCTGATTTCCTACGCCCGCCGCCTCAGCCATGCGTCGATGGCGTCGGCGGCTTCGCGCCCGGCGGCGATGGCGCGGACGACGAGGGAGGCGCCGGCCATGGCGTCGCCGGCGGCGAAGACGCCTTCGACGCTGGTGTGGTAGTTGTTTACGGCGATGTTGCCCCGCTCGTCGAGGGCCAGGCCCAGCGACTCGACCAGCCCCGAGTGGACCACGTGGACGAATCCCAGGGCCAGCAGGACCAGGTCGGCCTTCAGGACCAGCTCGCCGCCCGGCACGTCGGTCATGACGAACCGCCCATCCTCCTCCCGCCAGTCGACCTTGACGGCGTGAAGTTCGCTGACGGCCTGGGTCCCGGCCAGGCGGGTCGTCCTGACGCTCCACAGCCGCCGGCAGCCCTCCTGGTGGCTCGACGACGTCCGCAGGATCCGCGGGTACGCCGGCCAGGGCGTCTGGGGGTTGGTGCCTTCCGGCGGGGCGGGCAGGATCTCGATCTGCGTGACCGACGCGGCGCCCTGGCGGATGGCCGTGCCGACGCAGTCGGCGCCGGTGTCCCCGCCGCCGACGACGACCACGTGCCTGCCGCCGGCCAGGATCTGCGGCTCGGCGGGATCCAGCTCGCCGGCGGTGCGGCGGTTCTGCTGGGCGAGGAACGCCATCGCGAAGTGGACGTTGTCCAGCCCGCGGCCCTGCACGACCAGGTCGCGGCCCTGGCAGGCGCCCTTGGCCAGGCAGATCGCGTCGAAGGTGCGCCGCAGGTAACGGGCCGAGAGGTCCTCGCCGACCAGGACGTTGGTCTCGAACGTCACGCCCTCGGCCCTCATCTGTTCGAGACGGCGGTCGAGGATCCGCTTGTCGAGCTTGAAGTCGGGGATGCCGTACCGCAGCAGCCCGCCGGGGGAGCGGTCCTTCTCGAAGACCGTCACGTCGTGGCCGGCCCGCGCCAGTTGCTGGGCGACGGCCAGGCCGGCCGGGCCGGACCCGACGACCGCCACGCGCCTGCCCGAGCGGACCTGCGGCGGCATGGGGCGGATCCAGCCCTCGGCGAACGCGCGTTCGACGATCTGGTACTCGATGTGGCGGATGAGCACCGGCTGGTCGCCGAGGTTCAGCGTGCAGGCCGCCTCGCACGGCGCGGGGCAGACCCGCCCGGTGATCTCCGGGAAGTTGTTGGTGGCGTGCAGCAGGTCCGACGCCTCGCGCCAGCGGCCCTGGTAGACCAGGTCGTTGAACTCGGGGATCCGGTTGCCCAGCGGGCAGCCCATGCCGTGGCAGAAGGGCACGCCGCAGTCCATGCAGCGGGACGCCTGCGTGGTCAGCGCGTCGATCGGCAGCGGCACGCTGACTTCCTCGTAGTCCCCGCGGCGCTCGTCGACAGGCCGGTACGGGACCTCCTGGCGGGAGTGCCTGAGGAATCCGGTGGGGTCAGCCATGGAACACTTCCTCCGTGGCCGGCGTCGACTCGGCGCCGCGGCGCTCGCGGTCGCGGAGCTGCTCCAGCGCCTGGCGGTAATCGATGGGCATGACCTTGACGAACCGGCCCACCATGCGGGGCCAGTTGTCCAGGATCCGCCGGGCCTGTTCGCTGCCGGTGTACTGGCAGTGCCGTTGGATGAGGGTCTGCAGCCGCTGCTTGTCGGCGTCCTGCCAGACGGTCTCCAGGTCGACCATGTCGAGGTTGCAGCGCGTGTCGAACAACTGCTGGTCATCCAGCACGTAGGCGACCCCGCCGCTCATGCCGGCGGCGAAATTGCGGCCGGTGGCGCCCAGGACGACCACCACCCCGCCGGTCATGTACTCGCAGCCGTGATCGCCGAC
>JAAYZK010000138.1 GCA_012514895.1 Planctomycetota bacterium
AGCAGTCTAAAGGATGATATGGGCGGTAGTTAGGAGAATTTAAGCCCTCAAAACGCGATTTTGCCGGCAGCCCAAAAGTCTCCGAAAAAGTAGCATCTCTCCGGTCCGCAAAATGGATTTTCCCGCGCTGCGCCGGGAAAGTTTCTTTTTTCGCGCGCGGGGGGTCGTTTGGGGCCATCTGCGGCTCCGACGGCCTTGCCAGGTTCGTCTTCGCTCGGGCCAGGGGGCCGCGTTCGATAGGGAAACGGTCTGCGGAGAACCGCTTCCACTGGGGGTCAGGTCGCGGGGTCCTGCCCGGCAGATGCCGGGGTTTTTCTCCCCGGGCGGTTCATGCCGTCAACTGTCGCAGATCGTCCAGGGCGACGGAGGCGAGGGAGTCGACGACGCGGTCGGCGTGGGCGAGGCGGTCCGCGGCGAGGGTGTTGGTGACGGCCAGGACGGCCAGGCCTGCGGCCTTGGCGGCGACGATGCCGCCGGGGGAGTCCTCGATGGCCACGCAGGCGCCCGCCGCGAGGTCCCGCCCCAGGGCCGCGCCGAGGCGGCGGCAGGTCTCGATGTAGCCGGCGGGGTCGGGCTTGTGGATGTGGACGTCCTCGGCGGCGACGATCACCTGGACCAGGTCCAGCGCGCCGGCCCGTTCCAGCGGCAGTTCCACCTCCCGCCGCAGGGCCGCGCTGCAGATCGCCAGGGCCAGCCCGGCCCGGCGGGTGGCGGCCATCAGCTCGATGGCCCCCGGCAGCGGGGTGGCGGCGGTGGCCAGGGCCTGCTGGACGAGGGCGGTCTTGCGGGCGATCAGGGCGTCGACGTCGACGGCGGCCCCGCCGAGGTCGTGGCCGTCCACCATGCGGAGGAAGGCCTCGCGGTCGGAGTAGGAGAGGTAGCGGGCGTAGTACTCCTCGTCGGTGAAGGTCACGCCGTAGGGTCGGACGACCTGTCGGAAACAGTCCATGTGGATGGGTTCGCTGTCGACCACCACGCCGTCGAAGTCGAAGATCACTGCTTCAAGCATAGGGTTCCCGTATCTGCGGGCCGTGCGGGGCCGGCCACGGCGGCGGGCCCTCGGTCGCACAGTTCATTCTAACGGGAAAGGACGGGCGATTCACACCCGAAACAGTTGGCCCATCCGCCGTCCGAGCAGGCCGTTGACCAGCAGGATCGTCCCGCCCAGCAGCACCATGCCGTACACGCCGAGGGCGGCGGCGAGTTCCTTCTCGGACCCCTGGGCCAACTGGAACAGCCGCTTGGTGATGGGGAAGTCGACGCTGCGCTGGGCCAGGACGAGCGAGTCGCTGACCTCGAGCATGTTGAACGAGAACGCCAGGATTCCGCCGGCGAGGATGTTGGCGGTCACCAGCGGCAGGGTAACGCGGACGACGGCCGCGACGCGGGAGGCGCCCAGGTTTCGGGCGGCGTCTTCGAGCGTCTCGGGGATCTGCTGCAGCCCGGCCGACAGGCTGCGGACCATGTAGGGCAGGCGGCGGATCGTGTAGGCGATCACCAGCAGCATGAAGGGGTTGTTTTCCGGGCCGAGGGCCTCCAGGGGTGTGCCCCTGGCGGTGATGGCCATGTACCCGGCCGCCATGACCAGTCCCGGGGTGGCCAGCGGGAGCATGCTCGTCGAGTCCAGCAGCGACGAGCCGCGGATCCGCAGGCGCACCACCAGGTACGACACCGCCAGGGCCAGCAGGGCGCAGACGGCCGTCGAGAGCCCGGCGTAGCGCAGGCTGTTGACGATCGAGCCCCAGGTCCGCGGGTCGCGGAAGACCTCCAGGAGGTGGTCGGCGGTGTAGCCGGTCGGGAGGATCGTCCCCCGCCAGGTGTCGGAGACGGCCATCAGCACGACGCCGATGTGGGGCAGCGCCGCCGCGAACGTGACGGCCCCGAACGCCGCCCAGCAGCCCAGCGTGGCGCCCCAGCCGGCCCTGCGGCGGCTGACGGAGACGTTGGCGCGGCCGACGGGGGTGGCGGCGGCGCGGCCGAAGAGGACCTTGCCCATCGCGTAGAGGCCCACGCTGGAGCCCAGCATGACGAAGACCATGGCGAAGGTCTGCGCATCCACCCGCGTATCGACCGTCAGCCGGTCGTAGATCTTCACCGGCAGCAGCGACTTGTACTCGAGCATCAGCGGGGTGCCCAGCTCGCAGAGGCTCCAGATGAACACGATCGTCGCCCCGGCGAACAGCCCCGGACGCATCAGCGGCAGGGTGATCCGTCGCAGCACCCGCCAGCGCGACGCCCCCAGGTTCCGCGCCGCCTCGGCCATCGCCGGGTCGATGTTCGCCAAGGCGCTGGCGGCGTTCAGGTAGATGATCGGGTACAGGTGCAGCGCCTCCAGCACGATCACCATCCAGAAGGTGTGGTCGCCGTGGAGGAAATCGATCTTCGCCAGCCCCAGCCGCTCGAGAATCAGGTTGATCGACCCCAGTTCGTGGGCGAACAGCTTCTGGATCGCCATCGCCCCGACGAACGGCGGGAGGATCATCGGCGCCAGGAGCATCGCAGACGCCAGCGACTTGCCGCGGAAGTCCACCCGGTCGGCCATCACCGCCAGCGGCACGCCCAGCAGCAGGCTGACGGCCGTCGCGCAGATCGCCACGCGGACGGCGTTGATGAGCCACTCCCGCAGGGTCGGGTCCGTGAACACCTGGCGGATGTACCACGTGCTCAGCGCGCCGCCGTCGAAGAACCCTCGGTGGATGACCCGCCCGATGGGCCACAGCAGGAACACCGCCAGCACGCCGGCGACGATCGCGGCCAGGATATATCGACCCGCTTGTCGCATGACACCGCTACCCGCCGCGGACTAGTCCAGCAGACTCTGGTACTTCTGGCGGAAGTAATTGCGCCACGCGGCCTCCAGCGTCTGCAGGGCCCTGTCGTCGCCGGCGCGCTCCAGGTCGGCGATCCTGCGGGCGGTGGCGACCATCGCCTCCTCGGTGGCCAGGTCGTCCGGCAGGGCCAGGAACACCGCCAGCTTGTCGGCGGGGAACCCCTGCTCGATCAGCGCGCGCCACGCCTGGCGGAGCCGCTGGTCGTTGTCGACGGCGGCCGCATGCATCAGGCGGCCCAGCAGGTGGGACACCCGCAGCCCCTGCATTTCCTCGTCCAGCTCGAAGTCGCTGCCGAAGGTGTAGACGTCCACCAGGGGCTCGAGCATCCTGCCGCGGCAGGTCTCGTAGGTGTCGCGCCGGATGGGCTGGCGGTACAGGGCGTGCTTGACGGGTCCGCCGGGGGCGCCGGCGGGCAGGCACCACAGCGCCTGGCCCTCGGCCGACAGGACGTACTGGACGAACCGCTGGGCCATCTCCGGGTGCGGGGCGCCCTTCAGGACGGCGATCGGATCGGGGGTGAACACGGCGCTCTCGACCGGCAGGACGAACCGCAGGGAGGTGTCGTCCAGAAGGGTGTAGGCGTAATAGTCGATGCACGTGCCGGCCAGCACCTCGCCGTTGATGATGCGGTCGGGCACGTCGCTGGCGCCCTCGGTGAAGAGCTTGCAGTTGGCCCAGAAGCTCAGCAGCCGCTGCCAGCCGGCCGGCCAGTCCGGCGCGCTCTGAAGGATCAGCTCGTAGGCCGCCTTGCCTGAGCCGCTCTTGGGCCCGGCGGTGCTGACCTGGTCGACCATGGCGGGCGCCGCCAGGTCGGCCCAGCTCGCCGGCACCGGCCGTCCCGTCCGCTCGGCCAGGCCGGCGTTGACCAGGATGCCGAAACTGCTCACGCAGGCGCCGACCCACCGGTTCTCGGCGTCGCGCTGGCGCACGCCCTTGATCCTCTCGGGAATCTGCGCCAGTGTCTCCTCGCTCAGCGCCAGCGGCACCAGCAATCCCTGGGCCGCCAGTTCCTTATGAGCGGGGTGGCCGCCGCCGAAAAAGACGTCCAGGCCGCTGGAGCCCGAGTGCTCGTACTGGGTCCTGACGTAGCTGGTGATCTGCGCGGTCCCGCCGATATCCCGCCACTCGACACGGACCGGCGTGCCGTACCTGGCCTGGTGCCAGGCATTGAAGCCCCGTTCGAACTCATCCTGGACAGGCTCGGTGTGGGGCGAGACAACGATCAGGTCGACCTCCTCCTCGCGACGGCAGCCCGCGAAGACGGCCGCGACGGCGAGCAGGACGAGCATCAGGCAGGCAATGCGGTTCATCGGGTGATCTCCAGCAGACAGTGGCGCTCAGGACCCCTATCTCACCGCATCCGGCCCCGGGAGGCCAGTGAAAAAATCCTGCCGGGAAGGCCCCGAAAGGTTGGATGGACAGGCCGATTGGCGTAAACCTATGGTAGTGGCCGATAGGGTAGGCGAACGGTCAACGACCCTGTTTGAGGCGGAGGAGTCGACCATGGCGGAGCGCGATACGTATCCCGTGGAGAGCGAGGGCTTCAACGTCGAGGATTACCAGGCCGTCACCTACGCGCGTGACATGCGGCAGGCCGAGCAGTTGCGGGACCTGCTGCTGGATCACGACATCGACGCGGTGGTGGCCGATGACGAGATGGACGGCCCCTGGACGTCCGGCGAGGGCGTGGCGGTCCTGGTGCTGATCGACGACCTGGAAGAGGCCCGCGAAGTGCTCGACGACGTCGACCTGATCGAGGAACTCGATGCCGACGATGAGGACTTCGACGACGATGACGAGGAAGAAGACGAACTGGAAGACCAGATGCAGCCGCTGGACGTAGAAGGCGGTTACGGCGAGGAGGATGAGGGCGACGACCTGGAGGACGACGACGAATCCTGAGGCGTCCTCTCGATCGAGCCCGCACCTTCGCCAGGAAGGCGGCCTGCGGTGCGCAAGTGATGGTCGGCCGGCAAGTGACCGATAACGGTAAGGCTGACAATCCACTGCGCGCACGGGAGATCCGCAATGTCCGATACGACGTCGACCGATGTGGTTGAACAGGCCGAGACGTGGGATGGGGTGGACCGCCGGGACAAGCGCCAGGAGCGAAGGCAGGGCGATCGCCGGAGCGGCTGCCTCGACAGGCGCTTAGGGCTCGACCGCCGGCGCGGACCAGGACGGCGGCGCAGCGACACCCGCCGCAGCGCCGAGGAAGGCGAGATGAACGCCGACCAGTTCGAGTTCCTCATGGCCGTCGACGAGTACAAACGCGCCAACAACCGGCCCTTCCCCAGTTGGACGGAGATCCTGGACATCCTCCATGCCCTGGGTTACCGTAAGGTGGCCGAGCCCGGACAATTAAGGTAGCCGGATCGGCCCGGGGGGTGGTACAATTGGCCATCTCTGCGCTGCAGACATACTGGAGAACGGCCCGGCCCGCGGCCGGGGGGGCCTGACCGGGGTAGACGCCCATGCTGGGAAACTGGCAATTCGACATCGTGCTGCGTGTCGCGGTCGTCGCGATCCCGGTGGCGGTGTATTTCCTCATCCTGGGCCTGCTCAACAGCGGCCGCCGGCCGCAGATGCTCTCCGAACGCCTTGACTTCGCGGTGCTTGTGATCGCGGTGGGCCCGATGTGGATCGCCCCGCTGCTACGGTGGCTGTCGCTGGGGCCCCTGGCGACGCTGGCGGCGACCGTCGGCGTCACCGCCGCGGCGGCTTGGCTGGCCACCCGCCGGCGCTGCGGGTGGGTGATCTACAACATCGACACACCCGAGGCCCTGCGCCTCATCGCCGAGGCGCTGTCCGGCGCCGCCGTGGACTATCGCCGCAGCGACGGGGGCTTCGCGCTGCCGGGCGGGCCGACGATGAAGGTCTCGCCCTTCCCCCTGCTGCGGAACGTGTCGATCTCCGTCGCCAACCCCGACGCCGCCTGCCGCGCCGACCTGAGGCGCTTCGAGGCGGAACTCGCCCGCCGGCTCGGGCGTACCGAAGTGCAGGCGTCGGCCACCGCGGTCAGCTTCGTGCTGATCTCGACGGCGATGATCGTGGCGCCCCTGGTGCTCCTGGCCGACCGGATGCCCGAGATGGTCCGCCTGCTGACCGACCTGGTCCGTTAGACGCCCCGTTTTTCCCCTTGCCGCCGGCGCGCATCCGGGTAGAATCTACCGGTTCTGTCGCATGGAGAACCCGAACGTTCAAAGAGGTCGATCATGAAGGACAAGATCCATCCGAAATACGACGACGTGGAAGTGCGGTGCGCGTGCGGCAATAAGTTCAAGACGCGCAGCACCGTCAAGGACATCGCCGTGGACATCTGCGGCGCGTGCCACCCCTTCTACACCGGCAAGCAGAAGTTCGTCGACGCCGCCGGCCGCGTCGAGAAGTTCCAGCGAAAGTTCGGCGGGAAGTACTTCGAGCAGAAAGAAAAGTAGATCGGCAGACGGCAACGGCGAATATCGAATACCGAACAGGGAACCTCGAGTTGCGAAGTGGGCCGGCGCCTCCTTGGGCGCCGGCGGACGTCTGCCGCTCGCCTCGGCGTTCGACACTCCTTGTTCGATATCCGATATTCGCTGTTTTTTGCCATCCCTCGTGCCTCGCCCCCCCCGCCATGGTCAATCCGCATGACAACCTGATCGCCAAGCTCGACGAGTTGGCCCGCCGCTACGACGAACTGGCCGCCCAGATGAACGATCCGGCGATCGCGCGGGATCCCCAGCGGATGACCGCCGTCGCCAAGGAAGTCGCCCGCCTGGGCAGGATCGCCAAACCCTACCGCCAGTACCAGCAGGCGGTCGACCAGGCCGAGCAGGCCCTGTCGCTGATCGCCGACGCCGCCGAAGACCCGGAGATGCGCGACCTGGCCCAGAGCGACTACGACGAGTCGTCGGCCCGGGCCGAGGTGCTGCTGGACGGGCTCAAGGGCAAGCTGGTGATGAGCGACGCGGACACCATCGACAGCGTCATCATGGAGATCCGGGCCGGCACCGGCGGCGACGAGGCGGCCCTGTTCGCGCGGGACCTGATGGACATGTACGCCCACTTCGCCGACCGCAAGGGCTGGAAGATCGAGACGCTGTCGCTCAGCCCCACCGAATTGGGCGGGCTGCGCGAGGTGGTTCTCTCCGTCAAGGGCGAGGGCGTCTGGCGCGAACTGGCCTTCGAGGGCGGCGGCCACCGCGTCCAGCGGGTGCCCGAGACCGAGACCCAGGGCCGCATCCACACCTCCGCGGCCACCGTGGCGGTCCTGCCCGAGCGGGACGAGATCGAGATCACCATCGACTGGGCCCGCGACGTCGAGGAACAGACCATGCGGGCCAGCGGGCCCGGCGGACAGAACGTCAACAAGGTCGAGTCCGCCATCCGCCTCAAGCACCTCGAAACCGGCATCACCGTCTCGATGCGCGATGAGAAGAGCCAGCACAAGAACCGCGCCAAGGCCCGGCGGATCCTCGCGGCCCGCGTGCAGGACCACTACCTCAGCCAACAGCAGTCCCAGGAAGCCGCCGCCCGCAAGTCCATGATCGGCTCGGGCGACCGGTCCCAGCGGATCCGGACCTACAACTTCCCCCAGAACCGCTGCACCGACCACCGGATCGGCTACAACGCCAACCTCCAGCAGATCCTCACCGGCGACCTGGACGACCTGATCAACGCCCTCATCGCCGACGAGACGGCTCGGCGGCTGGCGGCGCTGTGAGAGCGGCAGGCTGCAGGCTGCAGGAACGGCGACGGCGACGACAGGAACGGCAACGGCAAAGAACCAGGTCAGGGGCCGCCATGAAGATCACCAGCGCCGCCAACCCGCACATCAAAGACCTGGTGAAGCTTCGGCGCAGCCACCATCGCAAGGCGCGCGACCGCTTCATCATCGAGAACGCCCGCTGCATCGAACGGGCCATGGACGCCGGCGTGCGGATCGTCCAGGTGTTCGTCTGCCCGGACCTGCTGACCGATCCCCAGGCCCGCCGCGTCGCCGGGCGCCTGGAGGCGTCCGGGACGGCATGCTATGAGGTCCCCGAGCCGGTCTTCGCGAAGGCGGCCTACCGCCAGCGGCCCGAGGGGCTGCTCGTCGTGGCCGAGCGGCCGTCGCATACGCTGAACGACCTGCCCGCCGCCGACCGCCCCCTGTACGTCCTGGCCGAGAGCCTGGAGAAGCCCGGCAACCTCGGAGCGATCCTCCGCAGCGCCGACGCCGTGGGCGCCGCCGGGCTGATCCTGTGCGACCGCCACACCGATGTGTACAACCCCAACGCCGTCACGGCCTCCACGGGCACCGTCTTCACCGTCCCGATCGCCGAGGCGACCACCGACGAGGCCCTGGCGTGGCTGGCGGCGCGGGGCGCGGCGGTGCTGGCGACGGTCTGCGAGGGCGGACGGCCCTACACCGACGTCGACCTCACCGCCCCCGTGGCCATCGCCCTGGGCACCGAACACGAAGGGCTCAGCGACGCCGTCCAGCGTGCCGCGTCCGAGAAAATCACCATCCCCATGGCCGGCACGGCCGATTCCCTGAACGTCGCCGCCGCCGCCACCGTCGTCCTCTTCGAGGCAGCACGACAGAGACGGGAACGAGGCCGCGGCGGCTGCGCCTGAGAATCCGGGCGGCAGTGCCCTTTCGTGGGCGCGCAAGACAGGCCGGACAGCCCCTCCAGGCTGTCCGGCCTGTGAATCGTTCCGGCTGGAGGCGGGAACGGGACCCTCGTACGGCTCAGGCTCCCCGACACTCCTGTCTTATCGCCCGCCCGGGCACGCCCCTTCAGTAAGGAAAGCGCCAAACCCGTCCTTGAGGCGCGGGGCGGCTGTCGCACCTCGGGCCTCATGCCTCCCACAATAAGAAAGGACTCGCCGATCCCGTGAGGGATCGGCGAGTCCTCGAAGTCGCGCCGCACCCGCTAGGCCAGCCAACGGATGATCATGTCGGCCGTGTCGATGTACCCGGTGACGAATTCGTTGAAATCCAGGTACGTCACGCCCAGGGCGGCAGCCGGGTCGCCGAGCACCAGTCCGACCTCGAAGCCCGGAGGATAACCCATGAGCCCCGGCTTGCCGGCGTTCACGCCGCCGTCCAGGAGCGTCCAGTCGATGTTATCCCAGACATCGTCACGAACATACAGATCCGTCAACTGGTGGTTGAGGCCCAGCGTGTGGCCGAGCTCGTGGGCGCCGGTGTAGCCCAGAGCGTGTGCGTACTCGTTCAGCAGGTCCGTCAACGTCCACGCTTCGGACCAGCCGCCGAAGTTGTTGGCGAACACCAGGGCTTCGTTGGCCTTGGTCATGTTCCCCACGTCGATGTCGCTGGCCAGCCCGTAGGCGCCGGGGTTGGCGCCCAGGTGGTTGGCACCGAAGAACACCGTGGTGTACTCGGTGAGGTCGGTTTCGGCGTCGAACTCCCAGCCGGCCGGGTCGACGGTGGTGAAGTACAGCCCGCCGCCGGACAGTCCGTCATTGAAGTCGGCGATGGCCTGCCGCCACTCTTCCAGCGTGCTGATGCGGTGGACGCCCACCGGGCTGCCGGGCAGGTCGAGATAGATGTCCATGATGTTCTGGACGATGCCGGTGACCTCGTCGTTGCCGTTGATCAGCACATCCTCCATGCCCTCCAGCCGCGAATCGAGCCAGGCGGCCTGCATGGCCTCGACGGGGCCATCGCGCTCCTCCGACTGCTCGAAGTACTTGGTGGTCTCGCCGCCGTCGAAGTCGAGGAAGACCAGTTGCAGCGGCGTGTTGGCGCCCAGGAGGTTGGTGCTGTCGCCGACGGTGTTGCTGACGTACCCGATCTGCTGGCCGTACGGCACGCCGGTCTTGGCGTCCAGGGCGCCGTCGAGCATGTCGTCGCTGGAGGCCAGGGCCAGTTGGAGCGTGTAGCTGGTCGCATTGGCGCCCCGGTGCCCGACGACGACGTAGTACGTGCCGTCGGCGGGCAGTTCCAGGGCCTGGTAGACATCGCCCATCCCATCGAGGCCCAGGCCCTCCCAGCGCGCCACCAGTTCCTCCAGGCCGCTGCCGGCCTCGTCCAGATAGAACACGCCCACGTTGGCCAGGTAGGTGCCGGTGTAATGGACGCTGAGGAAGTCTCCCTCCTCGGCGGTGAAGCTGAAGATGTCGCTGTCCGTCCAGAGGGGGTTGAACGCCAGCGCCTCGGTCTTGAAGGTTTCGGCGATCTCGGCGGTGAACAGGAAGTCGCCGGTGCGGTCGCCTTCGAAATTGACGAACCAGGCGTCCGGGAAGGTGTCGCCGACGTCGCTGGTGAAGGGCAGCAGCCAGAAGGTGCCGCCTTCGATGCCGTTGGCTTCGCCGTCCAGGAGGGTGCCGGGGCGGTCTTCCATGTCGAGGGCCACGCCGTCGAGGTTGGGATCCCGCAGGGCCGAACGCATGCCGCTGCGGTCGTAGGCCGCCAGACCGGCCGTCTCGCCGAGGATCTCGACCTGGACCATGCCGCCGCCGAAGCCTTCCTCGCGGAAGATGGACAGGACGCCGTGCACGTTGCCGTGATCGTCGGTGACGGTGGTGTAGGCCAGGCGGACGTCGTTGAAGTAGTTGTTATTCTCGTCGCGGACCGACACGGTTCCGGGGACGTCCCAGACGTCGCGGACGGAGCCGTCGCCGTCGGTGTCCTGGGCGAGCGTGAACGAGGCGCTGTTCATCTCCTCGCTGAAGGTGATGCGGATCTCGGCATTGCTGAAGGTGCGCGCCTCGATGATGGTCGGAGCCCCGAACGGGTCGTTGTACTCCCGCGTCCGCAGGATCGCGCCGCGCCGCCGCAGGGCGATGCGGGCGATGCCGTCCGCGGCCGCCGCCACGCTCAACCGGCCGGCGGCCGGTTCGGAGTTGACGACGTTGCCGCCCACCGTGATGAGGCCGATCGTGCTGTCCAGCACCCCGCCGGCGTCGGCGGCGTCGGCGTAGGCGATCGGGTAGGAGGCGTTGCCGATGTAGGCCCACATGTCCGAGGGGATGTCGGTCCCTTCGTTGACGTTGGGCAGGACGCCGGCGGCCAGGGCGCTGTCGCGGAACTCGCCGTTGAAGACGGCACGGCCGAGGCTGCCGCCGGTGATGACGTCGTCGGCCGAGTTGTAGACCAGGTCGTCGCCGATCCAGGTGCCGAAGCTCAGGACCGACTCGACGACGTTGCCCCGGGCCGCGAAGCTGCCGGTGTCCTCGCCGGCGGCGATGATCGCGTTGTACAGGTCGGTCACCTGGACCGCGCCGATGCCCCGCTGAACCGCCACCACGCCCTCGTGCGTGCCGCCCAGCGACAGGCCGCCCAGTTCGCCCAGGACGTAGATGTAGCTGTTGTAGGCGCCGCTGCCCCGGACGGTCACGACGGTGGCGTCGCCGGCGATTCTGACGTAGGCCCCATCCAGCAGGGCGCCCAGCGTCACCGAGCCGGCAGAGCCGAGGTCCACCAGGCCGGTGAAGCCGCCGCCCAGATCGATCCGGCCGGCCGAGTTGCGGATGTTCAGGTCGGCCCAGGCCAGGTCGTCGGCGGTGACCGCGTCGTTGGCGATGCCCAGTCCGCCGGTGCGGATGAACGAGGCGGTCGCGGCCGTCAGGGCGCCGGCGAACTCGCCGCCGGTCACCTGGAAGTTCCGCAGGTCGCGGAAGGCGTCGACGACGCCGCTGACGAGCATGTTGCCGCGGATGGCGGCGTTCAGGATCGACCCGCCGGCGACCAGAGCGCCGCTGAAGTCGCCGCCGCTCTGGCTGAACGACTGGAGATCGTCGCCCGCCGACAGGTGGCCGGCGAAATCGCCCGTGACCGAAGCGCCGCGGATGGTGTTGCCCATCGTGGCGACGCGGCCGTGGTAGCCGCCGCTCCGCGCGTCGATCGTCACGCGATCGATCGACTCGGCGACGATCCCGGCCAGGTCCGCCTGGCGGTTGCCCCGCAGGGAGTACAGGGCGTCATCGGCGGTGTTGAAGGTGAAGAACGTCTGGCCGGCCGGGTCGTAGGTCAGCCCGGTCAGCAGGTCGCCGGACATCGTGCCGCTCTCGGTGCGGACGGCCGTGGCGCCGGTGACCCTGTCGATGGTGACCAGCCGGTCGTGGCGGGCGTCGAAGCCGATCAGTTCGCCGGTGACGTCGTCGAATTCGATCCACCGGATGGAGGGCGTCTGGCCCGTCCGGACGTCGAACAGGGTCACTTCGCTGATCCACGTGCCCCGGGTGCGCTCGTACTCGAACAGGCGCCCGTCGGAGCCGATGACGAACACGTGGCCGGCCCCGCCCAGGTTGTCGAAGGCCATGTCCAGCAGGTACGAGGAGACCGGCCGCCCGGACAGCGGGGCGCCCTCGTCGGTCTGGGCCCACTGGCTCAGGCCCCGCAACTGGGAGAATCGGGCGGTGCCCGAGCCGGCGTCGACGACGACGGTGCCGATCGTCTCCATCAGCCCCGGGTTGGTGTAGAGGATGTTGCCCAGGGCGTTGTCGGTGTCGTAGGCGTACGCGTTGTAGTAGGAGTCGTCCCACCCGCTGATGAAGCTGGCCCTGCGTCCGAAGGCGTAGGCGTCGATGCTCGTATCCAGCGAGCCGGCGACCGTCAGCAGGCTCGAGTCGTCCGGGTCGGCCGTGTCGATGACGACCAGGTCGGCGCTGGCGCCGTCGTTGTTGTAGGCGATGAGGTTGCCGTCCTGGTCGAAGCCCATGCCGACGATGGAGGTGTCGGCGCCGAACACGCTGACGGTGCCGATGACGCTCATGGTGACCGCCGGGAAGGGCGAGCCGCCGGCGGGTTCGTCGGCGATGACCAGTTGGACCAGTTGATCCTGCGTGCCGCCGACGCGGCGGATGGCGAAGATCTCGCCGCTGCCGTTGACGGCCATGGCGGTAAAGGGTCCGGTGACGCCGCCGCCGTCGAGGAAGGCGGGCGGGTACTGGTGGTAGCCGGCGGCGGGATGGCTGACCTGGACCTTGCCGCCGGTGGGCGTGGTCGAGATGACCGCCAGGGCGACGCCGTCGTCGGCGTCGTGGAGACCGGCGTCACCGTCGCGGTCGGCGATCAGGGCGTACAAGGTGCTTCCGCTGCCGCTGGCCAGGGCCATGACGTTGCCGCTGTACAGGTTGGCGTAGACGTCGCGGAGGACGCCCACCGAGACCCGCACGCCGGTGATCGGATCGAGGCGCATCAGCTCGTCGCTGCCGCTGGCGGACGACGAGGCGTTCTCGACGGCGTAGATGCGGTTGGAGGCGTCGACCGCCAGGCCGACCAGGTCGACCGGCCCGCCCTGCGGGGCGCCGATCTGGACCGTCGGAGCCTGGTTCCACAGGGTCGCCAGGGCGTACATCACGTTGCCGGCGTTCAGGACATCCATCGCCGCCAGGGAGACGGCGTTGCCGGCGGCGTCGGTGACGGCCACGACGCTGCTGCCGTCGGTGTCGCTGACCAGGTGCAGCGTTTCGGTCTGGGCGTCGTACATCCAGATGTTGCCGGTGATGTCGCTGGCGATGGCGGTCACGTCGTCGTCGGGCCAGGTCGGCTGCGCGGTGGCCACCAGCAGCGGGCCGGCCGTCCCGCCCTTGACGACGAGGCTGGAGATGCGTCCGCCGACCCGCAGGTTGCCGTGCGCCTGGGTGTCCATGCTCAGCGAGCGGACGTCGCCGCCGATGCGGCCGTCCCAGTCGACGTCGCCGCCCATCTGGCCCAGCGTCAGGGACTGGACGCCCCCGTCGAGGACCAGGTCGGATTCGGCGCCGCCGTTGCCCACCAGGGCGCCGTCGAACGTCAGGGTGTTCAGCGCGACGTCGTCGCCGGTGACGATCCGCCCGATCGACACGGCGCCGGGGGTGCTGGAGACGATATCGACCTTCGTGCGGCTGGTCGCGCCGGTGATGACCAGCGTGGCCAGCATGTCGTCCGTATCGCCGCCGGCCTCGTCGTAGAGGGTGACCGCACCGTCGCCGATCAGCGTGACGGTGAGGGTCTGGCCATTGGCGGCGGTGAAGATCGCCGGCGTGCGGCCGATGGCGGTGTCGATCTCGTCGGCCGGATCGATCGTGGCGATGTCGCTGACGGCGTAGGTGACGTTGTCGTTGACGATCGCCCCGACCGGCGCCTGGCGGATGCCGGCGTCGGCGACGATGGCGGTGAAGCCGTCCGCGTCGGCTCGGACCGTGCCGATGGAGCTTGCTCCGCCGGTCAGCGAGGCGGCCACGCCGTTGTCGGCCTGGTCGGCGAAGTCCCCGTCGGCCCCGGCGTCGACGCCGGCGCTGACGGCGCTGTCGATCATACCGGTGCCGCCGACGGTCACGGCGCCGACGTCGCCGCGGAGGAGCTGGCGGTCAGCGCCGCCGCGGGCGGCGTCCAGTTCCGCCACGCCGTCCAGCGGGGTGGCGTCGGCGATGATGTCGGCGATGGCGTCCGAGCCGAGGTTCAGGCCCGACGACAGCGAGCTGCGGGTCATCCCGTTGCGGATCGACGCCCGCTGCAGATGCCCGCCGGCGGCGACGATGGAGTAGTTCATCACGTCGCCGACGCTCAGCGACCCGAGGGTCGCCATGCGTCCGGTCTCGCCGTAGTCGGCCGTCAGGACGGTCCCGTCGGGCAGAACGGTCGTGCCGTCGGCGAACCGGCGGTCGTAGCCGCGGCTGACGCCGACCTGGACGAGGCTGTTGCTCATCGCCCCGGCGATCGTCAGGCTCTGCAGGTCGAAGCCGGTGGTGATCACCCCGTCGATGAGCGAGCCGAGCCGCAGCGCCCCGCCGCGCCCGTCGACGAAGATGTGGCCGGAGGCCTGGCCGCCCACCTGCAGGCTCATCAGGTCCATCCCGATCGAGACGGTCGACCCGCCCTGCTGGCTGCCGCCGACGGTCAGCGTCGCCGCGCCGTCGAGGGTCAGGTCGCCGCCGAGGTCCCCGTCGATGCGGACGGCGGTGGGCTGCGGAGCGTAGCCGGCCTCCAGCAGGCCCATCCAGTCGCCGTTGACGGTAATGGAGCGGGCGGACCCGGCCTCGAGGACGGCGCCGGCTTCCACGTCGCCGCGGACCGACACGCCGCCGATCTGGCCGGGGGTAGTCACGGCCGAGCCGGCGAGGATCGAGCCGGCCACGCTGATGCTGCCGATGTTCAGGCCGCTCAGTGTGCCGCCGAAGTCCGACCCGGTCACGTTGACGGCGCCGATGTCGCCGTTGACGGCCGCGACGCTGCCGTACAGGTCGCCGCCGAGGACCTCGACGCGGCTGATGTCGCCGTAGGTGCTGGTCAGCGAGACCAGGGCCGGCAGGTCGGCGTTGACGATGCGGAAGGTTCCGATGTTGTCGCCGACCGTCACGTCGGCGCCGAGGGAGCCGCCGGTGAGGGTCGCGCTGTTGAGGGACCCCAGCACGAGGATCTCGCCGGTGACGATGTCGCCGGGGGCGTCCTCGTCGGCGCGGACGTTCAGTGTGCCCAGGGTGCCCTTGACGTACACGTCGCCCTCGACGCGGCCGGTGACGTCAAGCACGCCCAGGTCGCCGACGACGTTGAGGTCGAGCTTCAGGCTCGATCCGGTCGCGCCGCGGTCGGTGCCGACCTTGAGGCTGCCGAGGTTGCCGTGAACCGTCAGCGAATCGCCGGCGAGGCCGAGGGTGCGTGCGATCACGATCTGGCCGACGTGGCCGCCGACGTACATCGAGCCGTTGGCCAGCGAGCCGTCCAGGACGAAGCTTCGCAGCGCCAGGATGTCGTCGTTGGTCGGTTCGATGTTGATGGTGCCGGTGACGTCGCCGCGGACGGTGATGCCGCCGACCATGCCATCGACGAGCAGTTGCCCGTCGAAGTTGCCGGCGACGTAGAGGTTCGTCAGCGAGGCGTTCGACCCGTGGGACCGGATGAGCGAATCGCCGGCGAGGTCGCCGTTCACGGCGATCTTGCCGATGGGCCCGGCGACCTTCATGTCCAGGCCGTACACGCTGGCGCCGGGTCGGAACTGCCCCAACCGCCCGGTGGTGACCCGCAGGCCGATCACTCCGGCCTCGGCGATGATGTTGCCGATGGAGTTGGCGAACATGAAGGCGCTGTGCAGCGGCACCGCGACGTTATCGATGATGATGGTGCGCGACGTGCCCCCGGTGACGATCTGGTAAGCGCGGGCCTGGCCGAGGTTCAGTTGGCCGCCGGCCTTGACGTTGTAGAACATGCCCTCGGTCGACAGGGACGAGTCCACGCTGGTCAGCAGCATGGCGTGGATGTCGTTCAGGTCGGTGATCCTCCGGCCGAACGCGTCGTAGTCGGTCTGCTGCTCGGAGTAGCGGACGGTCGGGGTGTACCGCAGCGTGTCGCCCAGTAGCCCGCGGCCGGTGGCGACGATCGAGCGGACGGAACTGCCGCCGCGGAACTCGACGTCGTACAGGCCGAACCCGTCGACGACGACGTCGCCGATGGTGCCGTCGCCGCCGGTGGATCCGATGATGCTGTTGAACAGGCCGAAGCCGCGCTTGACGTTGATCTGGCCGATCTGGGAAGCGCGGATGTAGGAGCCGATGATGCCGCCAACGCCGGTCAGGTTGATCTGGCCGATGGGGCCGGTGATGGTGCCGGTGGCGATGAACTCGCACAGGGAGTCGAACGTGTCGAAGGTGAAGATGTCGGCGTTGATGATCGCCCCGTCGATCAGGTCGATCCGGCGGATGCCCAGGGAGCCGATGATGTCGCCGTGGATGTCGGAGCCCTGGCCCTGGTTGGTGACGTTGCGGATTTCACCGGCGACGAAGATGCCGGCCTGGGCGAAGCCGCCGGTGCCGGTGGGGGCGATGCCTTCGCCGATCTGCACCCGGTACAGGTCGCCGGTGATGTGCACCGGCGCGACGATCCCGCGGTAATCGTCGTCGAGGTGGTTGACGACGCCCCCATAGTTGGCCGTCAGCGCGCCGACGGTCCCGGAGACGATGAAGTTGCCCAGCCCGCGCCCGGCCCACGCGGTGATGATGCTGCCGCTGACGATGCCGGTGGTCTGCTGGGAGAACGGCAGGGCGTCGGACAGGACGTTGATGGCGTCGACTTCGGCGCCGGTGTGGTTGGCGGTCACGCCGAGGCCGCCCCGGGAGGCCAGCAGGCCGATCGAGGCGGCGTCGACGCCGATGATGTCGCCGCCGGTCTCGTTGCGGATGAACGTGAAGTCGCCGCCGACGATATTCCAGACATCCAGCGGGCCGTCGCCCTGGCCGTTCTCGTTGCGCACCAGCACGGTCAGGTCCGTGTTGAATCCCGCGAACGGGTGGGGCGCCTGGGACATCGTCCCGACGATCGGGTCGTCGATCTGGACGGCCCGGCCGGTGCCGGTGAGGGTGATGGTCCCCACCTCGGCCGGCGCGCCGTTCTGGTGGCTGTCGGTGACGATTTCGAGGCTGCCGGAGCTGG
>JAAYZK010000139.1 GCA_012514895.1 Planctomycetota bacterium
CTTCGGGGCTGGTCCTTGGGGGGCTGGGTTCCGGGGGCTGACGCCCCCGGCAAAGAGCTTTCGCCCCTTCGGGGCTGGCTCTTGCGGGGGCCGCTGTCCGGGGGCTGACGCCCCCGGCAAAAGGCTTTCGCCCCTTCGGGGCTGATCCTTGGGGGGGCTGGGTTCCGGGGGCTTGCGCCCCCGGCAAAGGGCTTTCGCCCCTTCGGGGCTGATCCCGGAAAGGGGCCGCTGTCCGGGGGCTTGCGCCCCCGGCAAAGGGCTTTCGCCCCTTCGGGGCTGATCCTTGGGGGCCTGCTGTCCGGGGGCTGACGCCCCCGGCGGCAAAGAGGCTGTCGCCCCTTCCTCCTTCGCCCTGCGGGCTACGGCGGACAGGTCGGGGCTGATCAAGGTGTGTGAGAAAGAGGCACGTTAGAGGAGGCCTGTCATGTCTGATCCCTGCGAGATGCCGCGCGCGGAGTGTATCGAGAAGCTGGCGACGCTGGCGGCGGCGCGGCGGGAGGATTCGCTGAAGCTCGACCGGATCCTCCGCCACCTGGAAGGCAACGGCCGCGACGGCCTGCTGGTCCGCGTGGACCGGCTCGAACAGGCCGAGCAGCGCCGCTCGTGGCTCGTCCGCGTCATCGCCGCCGCGGTCGTCGGACTCATTGCCAAGACGATGTTCTGGAGATAGGAGCTACCATGAATCGACTGACTGTTCTGATCGTGACGTCCTTCCTGCTGACCGGCTGCATGGGCGGCCTGGAGCCGCTGGCGGCCGGCGCGCCGACGGTGGCGCTGGACGAGGACGGGGACGGCGTCCCCGAGGCGCTGGTCTACGCGGATGCGGACGGGCGGCCGCTGACGGACCCGGCGACGGGCGGTCCGGCCGAGGTGCCGCTCTCGCGGGAGCGTTTCGCCGCCGCCGGCGGGGTGGACACGGCCGTCGCCGGGCTGCTGGAGACCCTGGGGATGCTCGGGGTTCCCCTGGCGGGCGGGGTCGGCGCCCTGTGGGGCCGGGCGCGCCCGGCCAGGCGGGCGCTGCACGCCGAGACCCTCTTCCGCGGCCTGGTCGGGGCCGTCCAGCACGCCCGCGAGAACGGCGGACTCAGCGCCGACGCCCTGGCGCAACTGGACGCCGCCCTGTCCGACGCCAACGCCCAGGTCGCCGGCCTGAACCGGGCCATCGCCCTGGCCAAGGCCGACAGGAAGACGCCGCAGTAATCACGGCCTTCCGGCGGCGTGCAGCAGGTACAGAAGCGCTACCCACAGCAGGAAGATCCCCGCGACGAGGGCATATTTCCACGGCGGGCGGCGGCCGGTGCGGCCGGGGATGCCGTCCACGACGTCGCGGGCGGGCGGGGGCGTGGGGTCGTCGGCCATGGCCGGTCAGTCCTTCAGCTCGTAGCGGGGCCGGACGCGGAGGGCCTGCTTGAAGTCGAAGACATCGCGGAAGTCCTCGATGCTGTCCTCGTCGGTCTTCTGCATGAAGCCGTTGTCGACCAGCAGGTAGACCATCTCGCCGAAGTCCATCGTCGAGTGGATGCCCCAGTGGGCCAGGACGGTCCGCGCCAGCGGCCCCCAGCGCCGCAGGGCGTGCTTGCGGAGGCTCTGGCAGAGCTGTTCGCCGCTGACGTGGCGGTGGCCGCCTTCCGCGGCGGGCTTCTCGCCGTACCGGGTGCGGGCGGCCAGTTCGAGCCCCTCGTGGAGGAACTCGAAGGCATCCAGCGGGTAGCGCCCGTCGGTGAGGATCAGCCGCGTCATCGCCTCGGGGCCGTCGGGGTTGGTGGGGGTCTGGGCCATAAGTCAGGGTTTTCGGGGGATGAGCGGCTCGCCCTTGCTGACGGGCGTGCCGGCCGGCAGGGCGCCCCAGGCGGTCCGCTCGGCCAGCGTGCCGGCCGCCGGCGCGCCGCCGAACCGCGACAGGCCGGCGGCGGCGACCTCGGGCATGAACGGCTCGAGGTGCGCCAGGATCACCGCCACCGCCTGGGCGCACGTGTTGAGGATCGTCCCCAGGCGCCGGCGCTGGTCGGGATCCTTGGCGAGCTTGAACGGCTCGGTGTCTTCGATGTACCTGTTGGTCGCCTGCGCCACCGCCAGGAGGGCCCCCAGGTACGCGTGGAAGTCGCAGCGGGCCATCATCGCCTCGGCCCCCTCGCGCAGGGCGGCGGCGGCGTCGATGACCGGCCGCTCGACCGCCCCGACGCCGACGGCCTCGGGCAGCACGCCGTCGAAGTAGCGGTCGATCATGTTGGTGGTGCGGCTCAGGAGGTTGCCGATGCCGTTGGCCAGCTCGCTGTTGTAGCGGCCCTTGAGCGATGCGCGGGAGAAGTCCCCGTCGGACCCGAAGGGCACCTCGCGCAGCAGGAAGTAGCGGTAGGCGTCGCGCCCGTACTCGGCGCACAGCTCGGCGATGACCTCGCGGCTGATGAAGTTGCCCAGCGACTTGGACATCTTGCGCCCCTCGCTGGTCCACCAGCCGTGCGCGAAAACGCACTGCGGCAGGGGCATGTCCAGCGCCATCAGCATGCAGGGCCAGTAGACGGCGTGGAACCAGAGGATGTCCTTGCCGATCAGGTGCACCGAGGCCGGCCAGTAGCGCATGTGGGCCTCGTCGTCCTCGGCGCCGACGGCCGGCCAGCCCAGGGCGGTGAGGTAGTTGCTCAGCGCGTCGATCCACACGTACACGGTGTGGTCCCGGTCGTTGGGCATGCGGACGCCCCAGCCGCCCACCTTGTCGGCCAGGCGGGAGATGCTCAGGTCCTCCACGCCCATCTTCAGCTTGCTGACGACCTCGTTGGCGCGGCTGGCCGGCAGGATGAAGTCCGGGTGGGTCTCGATGTGCTCCAGCAGCCGCGGGACCCACTTGCCCAGGCGGAAGAACCAACTGGGCTCCTTGTAGCGCACCAGCGGGCGCCCGCTGATGGCGGACTTGTACTCGTTCTCGCGGGCGGCCGACTCGGTGACGAACTCCTCCTGGCCCTCGTCATACCAGCCCTCGTAGCCGCCCAGGTAGATCTCGTCGCGGTCGACCAGGGCCTGGACGATGGCCTGGACGCGGGCCTCGTGGCGGGGCTGGCTGGTGCGGATGAAGTCGTCGTGGGTGATGTCCAGGTCCCGCCAGAGCTGCTCGAAGCCGACCACGACGGTGTCGGCCAACTGCTGGGGCGTGAGCCCCTTCTCGGCGGAGGCCTTGACGATCTTGATCCCGTGCTCGTCCGTGCCGGTCAGGAAGCGCACGTCGCGCCCCGCCTGGCGGAAGAACCGCGCCAGCACGTCGGCCGCGATCGTCGTGTAGCTGTGGCCGATGTGGGGCACATCGTTCACGTAGTAGATCGGCGTGGTGACGTAATAGGTCCGGCTCATCGGGGCGGCACCATCCTTACCTGGTCTCAATCCGTTCGCCTGCTGGCCTGTTCGCCAGGAGAGCCTAACGAGCGGGCCCGTCCGACGCAAGCGGTCAGCCCTCGGTCAGCCCTCGGCCGGGGGGGCGTTGTCGGCCTCGCCCTCGGCCTTCCCGCGCCGTCGTCGGCGTCGGCGTTTCTTCCGCGGCGCGCCGTCGGGGGCCTGGGTCCCGCCGTCTGCGGGCGGCGCGGCCTCGGCGCCGGGGGCGTCGGGTTTTCTGCGCCGGCGCCGGCGGCGTCGGCGCTTGGTGGCGGCGTCGGACGACTCCTCCCCGCCCGTCTCGGCGCCGGGGGCCTCCGGCGGACCGGCCGGCTCGACCGGCGCCTCGACGGGCGCCGCCGGGCGCTGGGGCCGCGACGGACGGCGTTCGGGCCGGGGGGCCGTCGTGCCCGGCGGGGGGGCAGTCACGTCCCGTTCGAGGATGGCGGCGTTCTCGACCACCACCATCGTCCCCTCGGCGTCGATCAGCCGCACCAGTTGCGTCAGGAGCTGGGCGGCGACCACCTTGCCGACCACGTCGGCGGTGCGGACCCAGGTGTTCTTGCGCGGCAGTTGCCTGCGGAGGAACTCGTACGTCTCGTCCTCGTACCGCAGGCAGCACATCAGGCGGTTGCAGCGGCCGGAGATCTTCGAGGGGTCCAGCGTGGCCTTCTGCACCTTGGCCATGCGGATGGAGACCGGCTGCAGCGTGCCGAGGAACGCCTGGCAGCAGCAGCGCTGCCCGCAGCGCTCGTAGTCGGCCACGAGGCGGGCCTCGTCGCGGGCGCCGATCTGGCGCATCTCGATCCGCGTGCGGTACTGGGCGGCCAGGCGTCGGACCAGCTCGCGGAAGTCGACCCGCGAGTCGCTGGTGAAGTAGAACACCACCCGCTCCCCGCCCAGCAGGTGCTCGACGGTCACCAGGCGCATCCTCAGGCCCAGCTCGCGGGCCTGCTGGCCGCAGTAGACGCGCTTCTCGCGCTCGTTGCGGTCGAGGTGCTCCTGGTCGTTGACGT
Organism: Planctomycetota bacterium; assembly: GCA_012514895.1. Taxonomy (GTDB): domain Bacteria; phylum Planctomycetota; class Phycisphaerae; order SM23-33; family FEN-1343; genus JAAYZK01. The sequence goes on from JAAYZK010000139.1 coordinate 4,377, forward strand.
CCTGCGGGCTGGCCAGGCGGAGGATCTTGTTCTGGCGGTTGAAGCTCAGCTCGGTCCCGCCGGCCCGCAGGAGGTTCTCGACCTGCCCGCACGACACCGTGCAGCCGTTGTGGCTGCCGCACGGCGGCGGATCGTCCGGGCCCCCCTCGACGACCGGCGGCGGGGGCGGGGGGGCCTGCCCGGGCTTCAGGGCGCCGACCACGGTGCCCAGCTCGACCCCGCGCTCCGTCCGGATCACCACCCGCGTGTCCCGGCGCGGGGCCGGGTCCAGCGCGTGGCGGAACAGCTCCACCTTCGACATCCGCCCGTAGCGGACCAGCGCGAGGGGCTCGCCCCAGGGCACGCGGGCGGCCAGGCCTTCGCCGGCGGCGCTGCGCTTCCCGCCGGCCTTGCCCCGCCGGCGGCGCTCGCCGTTGGACGGCCCGCCGGACCGGTCGCCGCCCGCGTCCGCCGCGTCCGCGTCATCGATGTCGTCCTCGGCGCCGTCGGCCGGCGGCGCATCGTCCAGGTCGCCCTCGAGGGGCGCATCGTCCCCCGCGACCGCCCGCGGGACGAGCGGCATTGGAAGTTCAGGAGAGAAATCGGCTTGGGAAGAAGCGGGCGCGACAGCGTCCAACGGCGCAGCCGGATCGGATCCGGTCGGGGCGTCCGAATCGGTCATGACGGCTCCGAATATCACAACTCATGGCGGCCCATGAGCCTGCGACAAGGGTTCCTTGCACCCGGCCGTCGCCGGGGTCCAGACGCCTCTCGGCGTTCGCTCCGACCCACACCCGCGCGAAGCAGCAGCGGATCGGAAGGGGCATTATACCATGTGGGGCGCGGAAGCCAATAACCAATGCCCTGCACAAGCACACTCGATCCCGGGAGTAATTCAGTCTGAGAATGACCGGTGAATACCGAATGGGTGCTAGGTGATTTGAGGGCGATAAGTTACAATGTCCTTGAGAAAGGCGCGCCCCGTATGCAGGCAGAACCGCAAGACAAGAGATCCGCTGTCAGCTACACATCCATTCTTGAAGAGCATGACGTGGCTCGTGCGCAGCGGGAGTCCCGTACGAAGCTATTGCGGAAACTGGTCTTGCCGGAATTCAATGGCAACAAGGGTCCTAATGGAATCGTTGCTCACATTGCCCACGACCAACTGATGAGTGCCGACATCCCGATCCTTGGGAACGTGCTCCTGGCGGTCGGCGATGTTGAGACGCTGAATCTTCTATTGCATAGCCCCCGGTGGTGACGGAACAGTTGTGGAGAAATTCGTCGCTCTGTGCCGGGCGCAGTGCAAGCGGTTTCGAGTTATCATTCCCAATGAAGCCAAAAGCGCAGCGACGTTGATCGCGCTCGGAGCAGACGAAATAGTCATGGGCCCGACATCGGAGATCGGCCCCATAGACGCACAGATACCCGTTCTGGCAAACGGCATGTACCGCTACCTGTCTGCCCAGTCATTCATTGACGCCAGAGACCAGTTGATCAAGAAGCATGGGGAGCAAATCGCTGCAGGCGAGAACACTGCTGCGACTATGCAGATGTTGGCGTCTCTTGATCTGCCATTCATCCAAGAGTGCGAGCGACTGATGGCGTTCGGCGGGGACGTTGCCAAGAAGTTCTTGGTCAATCACATGTTCCACAAGATGCAGGACGGAGAGGCGGCGGCCGACAACGTAGTCAAGACTCTTTCCTCCGTGGAACGGTTCAAGGTGCACGGGCGCCTAATCGACGGCCGTACCGCCAGAACAGAGTTGAAGCTCAAAGTGAAATTGTGCAGCCAGAAGGATGAGTTCTGGGGCCATGTCTGGGAGTACTATACAAGGGCGGAAGTGGCCATCGCACGAAGCAACTCGATGAAGTGGTTTGAAACAGAGGATGAGTTGCTGATGGCTCCGCGGCCATCGGCGTGAGAGACAGACCATGACAACGCAGGATACAAGAGTGACGACCAGCGCCAATGCTGAGAAGGCAAAAGAGTTGGCGGAGAAGGCAACAGAGGAAATGGAACTGGCACGAAGCGCTATGGAGCGGACTCGCCGTGCGAGGCAGGCCTCCGCATTCCTTCCGCCACAGCCCTCGTATCGACGGATTTTCTGATTCTGCTTCATCCCCTGCGCGTGGCCAGCAGCCCCGAAGCAGGTTGCCAGAAGTCATGCGACAGAGGCGGCGGCCGTAGGGTGGGCAACTCGTTGCCCACGCGAATGCGGACCGGCCCGCCCTCGTTGGACGCACGCGGCCCCGTGGGGGTTCCGCCGCGATCGCGTGGGCAGC
>JAAYZK010000140.1 GCA_012514895.1 Planctomycetota bacterium
AGAGCTAACATCGCGCCAGAAAAAAGTCTCACACACTCCGCCCCTGCCCGATCGTTGACAGCGGGGCGACTGCGGAGGATCATGCCGGCCTGCGTTCAACTGGAGCGGTCTGTTCATGCTGCTGGGCCTGGCCCTCGTGATCATCACCGGACTGTTGTGGGGGGGCGTCGGCATCCTGCACAGCCGCGTGGCCCGCGGCGGGCTGAGCTTCCCTGGTTACGGCGTGGCGACTTCGGTCGTCTCGGCCGCGGCGGCTGCGGTGCTGTACGTGCGTTGGACGCCCCTGCTGGGTGGAGCCGCAACGCGGACGGGAACGCTGGTGGCGGTGTTGGGCGGGTCGACGCTGCTGGGCGTGCTGGGGTTTCTGCTGATCCAGCGGGCGATGCGCCGGGGCCACCAGGCCGGCACGTGGACGGTCGCCCAGTCGGCGATGGTATTCCCCTTCCTGGCCAGTGTGATCCTCTGGCACGACGAGCTCTCGACGGCGCGCGTGGTGGGGTTCCTGGCAATCCTCGCCGGCGTCGCCGCCATCGGCCGCGGGCGGGCTGTGATCGCCGGCGACCACGCGGCGCGCCCCGGCGGACGGTGGTTCGGACTGGCCCTGATGGCGTTCGGCCTGCTGGGCGGGCAGCAGGTGCTCACCCACGTCCCCAACCAGTGGGCCGACTGGACCGACACCGCCAACCTGCGGGCGGCGATCACGTTCGCCGCGGGGGCCCTGGGCTACGGGGTCGTGACCGTCTGGAAGCGCGCCTGGCCGGGTCGCCGGGAGTGGCTGCTGGCCCTGATCGGCGCCTGCATCGGCCTGGCCAGCCAGGGGTGCTTCTTCTCCGGCCTGGATTGCCTCAGCGCCATCGACCTCGGCGCCATCGTCTATCCCACCGCCATCGGCGTCTGTATCCTCACCTTCGCCCTCTACAGCCTCCTGGTCCTGGGCGAACCGACCAGCCCCTACCACTGGCTCGGCCTGGCATGCTGCATCGGGGGAATCCTTGTGATCGCGCTGTGACCGCCGTCGGGTCGTGTCGGGGAAGGATCCGGGCGCCAACTCCCGCAGCCGGTCGGTCTCGTGCCAACCCCTCTTGACGCTATCGGCTGGCGATGTCCACGTGAATCCTGGCCGGCGCCTGGACAGTCCTACGGCTGGGCATCGCGATCGTCCCGGCCGGGTTTGACAGGAGTAACTGCCGGATTTGTAGAGGGTTGCGTCTCCGGGACCGGGGCGTATTCGGCCCGCAGCTTCTCCAGCAGTTCGTCCCGCCGGCGTTCGATGCGATCGACCAGTTCGGCCGGGAGGTCCTCGGGGCGGAAGAAGACGCGGAAATCGGCGCCGTCGGGGCCTTCGAGGGCCAGCGAGACGATGAAGGGGGGCCGCGGGCGGCTCTGGCCGTCCTGCGGAACGCCGCCGGGGGCGGCGGTGACGCGGAGGGCCAGGCCCTCAGGCTGGAAGACCAGGCCCGTCGCGCCGCTGATGGCCTCGAAGGCCTCGCCGATCGTCGCGCGATCCATCAGCAGCGTGAAGGTGTTGCGGACCTCCGGGGCAACCAGCGCCAGCACGCCGGGATCCATCTTCATCTCCAGGTCGGCCTTGCGGGCCAGGTCGAAGATCACCTGCGACAGCGGCTGGTTGCGGTACTCGACGGTCACCAGCCGGCGAAGCTGCCGGATCGCCTGCGTCTGGCGGGTGACGATCATGATCTGGGTTTCCCAGACATACCACGTCAACTGCCGCCCGTGGACGAGCTGGTCGAGGTAGTCCGCCCCGGTGCACGGCAGGGCGCGGTCGGCGGCGAGGACCGCCGCCGCCCGGTCCGCCGACGCCATGTCGTGCCAGAGCAACTCCAGCCCCGGCAGCCCGGTGAGGCGCCGCAACTGGTCGATCGCCGGCTCGCCCCGGCGGAGCGTCTTGCTGTGGAGGATCTCCAGGATCTCCACTTCGGTGAACGTCGGCCGTCGCCCGATCCGCCGCAGCGAGGGCGTCGGCCCTATGACGACCACGCCGTCCTCCAGGGCGTACTCCAGCGCCATCGGTGTCAGCATCGCCGACAGGGCATCGCGGAGCTTGACGTTGCGGGCCGTCATCCGCACCCGGGTCTGCGACCCGTGCGGCAGGCAGTCCAGCACCTCCGGCGACAGGCGGATCGACAGCCCCGACACCTCGGCGAACCGGCCGACCGCCTGGGTGATCGGCATGTCCTCGATCTGGATGCTGAACGGCTCATCCAACGCCCGCAACACAAGCCCTTCATCCTGGGCCGCGGCCGGCACCACCGACACGAGGGCCGCCGCCAGGCCCACCATCGCGATCTGCAGCTTCATGACTGGCTCCATCTTCCACTGGGCACACCGCTTGCGCGGCTCACAGGTCCATGAACAGCCCGCCCGGGTCTCCGCGATCGGCAGGGGGCGTCACGATGACGATCGTGCCCGACCGGCCGGGCGAGGCCAGGCGGTCGCCCTGGGCGTCCAGGGGCGGTTCGGCGGGGGCATCGCTGTAAGCCACCACCAGTTCGCCCGCCACCACCGGAGCCGGGCGAACGGGTCCGGCACGGACGCTCCCGTCGTCGGCGGGCGGAGGCGTCCGGTAGACCACCACCAGGTGCGACGGCGCCGGTGCAGGCGGCAGCAGCATCTGGCGGGCGATCACCGCCACCGCCACCACGGCCGCCACCGCCGCCACGCCGGCGGCCCACCGCCCCAGCCGGCGCGGCCACATCGCCTCCGGCGGCGCCAGCAGCGCCTCGCGCTCCAGCGATGCCTGGATCGTCTGACGCTGCAGTTCCCAGTCGACCTCGGGGGTCTGCTCGGAGGCCATCTCCGCGAGGATCGAATCCAGCGCCTCGTACCGCCGGTGCTCGGCCGCCAGCGCCGGATCGATCGCCAGGCGCGCCTTGAGCGCCTCGGCCTGCTCGCGGGGCAGCGTCCCGTCGATCAGATCGCAGAGCCTGGCTTCAAGTTCCTTGTCATGCATGGGTCATGCTCCCCGTCCGGCCCTCGGCCGTCAGAGGTAGTCGCCGAAACGCTCCTTGAGCTTCTTTCTCGCCGCGAACACGTTCCACTTGGCCGCCTCGACGCTGATGCCCAGGATCTCGGCGACCTCCTTGTGGGACAGCTTTTCCATGCTGAACAGCACCAGGGCCGCCCGCTGCTTTTCCGGCAGTTCGTCCAGCGCGCGGCCGATGGCGGCCTTCAGTTCCTCGGCCGACGCCAGCTCTTCCGGACCCGGGGCCTTCGAGGCCACCCAGCCGCCCGGGGCCGGATCGTCCGACGAGGACGCATCGGCCGGGCGATCCAGGCTGATCGTGCGGCGGACCGCACGGTCCCGGCGGCGGTTCAGCGCCAGGTTGCCGACGATCCGCAGCAGCCAGGGGCCGAACCGCTGGGGGTCGCTGAGACTGCGCAACTTGCTGAAAGCACGGCAGCATGCGTCCTGCACCACCTCCATGGCGTCGTCCCGGTTGTCCAGCAGACGGAACGCAACTCCCGTCGCCTGCCGCTGATACCGCTGAACGAGGCGGCCGAACGCCTGTCGGTCCCCGCCGCGAACGGCGATCACCAGTTCGGCGTCGGTTGGCTGCGACTGATCAGCCATGTGGCTCTCAACACGTTAGACACGCCGCGCGACAGGGCGTTGGGATCCCTCTCGGATCTGAAATCCCAAATCCCAGATCCCGGATCCCTCGATCCTCCGGGGCCGGATGCGGCGTATTGTACAGTACAGGCCTGCCATCCGCCACAGGCGGTGTCGCCCGTGTCGGGCGGGCCCGGCGGCGGAGGCGGCGCGTTGAAGTGCCGAGGGGCCTTCGGTAGAATTGGGGGAAGAGATGACCCCGACAGCATGCGCATCGTCCTCGATCGTAGGCGCACGAGTTGATTACGCTCAACTTGCGCTGGCGGCGGGATTCCTGCTGGTTCTGCTGGTGGCCGGTTACGTTGGGGTGTCGATGCTGCGGCGGTGGATGCGGCGCAACTCGGCCGACCGGACGGTGATATCGTTCACGCTGGAAGATCTGCGCAGGATGCACCGGGAAGGTCAGCTCAGCGACGAGGAGTTCAGCCGGGCGCGCGAGCGGATGCTGGCGAAATTCGGCGGCGGGGCTCCGCCGCGGGCGACGGGACGGCCGGGCGGGGAAAATCTACCGCCCGGGGATGGAACTTCGTTAAGTTGACTTGGAAGCTGAGACGATAAGGTTAGGCGGCTGCAAAGATAATGAACCATTGTGTACTCGGGGGTCAGGAATAGCATCCTATGGCGAAGCAAACGCGAGACGGCGGCGGCGGGCCCGGCCGTCCCGGTCGAAAGCCGGGTATCTGCAGCTTCTGCAATCGGTCCCAGCGGGATGTCGGACCGATGGTGGAAGGGCCCGACAATGTATTCATCTGCGCCAACTGCGTGGAATTGTGCCACAACATCATCCGGCAGGAGAAGCGCAAGCTCTCCGAGTCCAAGCCCCTGTTCACCTCGATCCCGACTCCGCGCGAGATCAAGGAGTACCTCGACCAGTACGTCATCGGGCAGGGCCACGCCAAGCGCACGCTGTCGGTGGCGGTGCACAACCACTACAAGCGGCTGATGCACGTCGACGCCGGCGGCGATGACGACGTCGAGATCGAGAAATCCAACGTCCTGCTGATCGGCCCGACGGGATCGGGCAAGACGCTGCTGGCCCGGACGCTGGCCCGCATGCTTAACGTTCCGTTCGCCATCGGCGACGCGACCACGCTCACCGAGGCGGGCTACGTCGGCGAGGACGTCGAGAACGTCCTGCTCAAGCTGCTCCAGGCGGCCGACTACGACCTGGAGGCGGCCCAGCGGGGCATCATCTTCCTCGACGAGGTCGACAAGATCGGCAAGACCTCCTCGAACGTCTCCATCACCCGCGACGTGTCGGGCGAGGGCGTTCAGCAGGCCCTGCTGAAGATGCTCGAGGGAACCATCTCGAACATCCCGCCCCAGGGCGGGCGCAAGCACCCCGAGCAGCAGTATATCCAGATGGACACCTCGCAGATCCTGTTCATCTGCGGCGGCACCTTCGTGGGCCTCGACGACATCATCGGCAAGCGCATCGGCAAGCGGGCCATCGGCTTCTTCGCCGAGACCGAGGCCGAAGACCCGGTGGCGGCGCAGGCGGACATCCTCCAGCAGGTGGAGCCCGACGACCTGGTCCGCTTCGGGATGATCCCCGAACTGATCGGGCGGCTGCCGGTGGTGGCGGCGCTGAGCCCGCTGGACGAGCAGACCATGGTGTCGATCCTCACCGAGCCCAAGAACGCCATCATCAAGCAGTACCAGCACCTGTTCAAGATGGAAGGCGCCACGCTGGTGTTCACCGACGACGCCCTGCGGGCCATCGCCGCCCAGGCGATGAAGCGCGAGGTCGGCGCCCGCGCCCTGCGCAGCGTCGTCGAGTCGCTCATGCTCGACCTGCTGTTCGAGCTGCCCGAAGCCAAGGCCCAAGGGATGACCTACGAGATCACCGCCGAGATGGTCAACGACGTCTCCAAGGCCAACCTCTATACCGCGCAGAAAAAACTGTCGGCGTAGACGCCTCCGCGGCGCGATGGATGACCTGACCGGGTGCCTGTTCACGCAAGCGTGAGCACGGCACCCGGTTTCTTCACAACCCCCTGGACCGCATGAACTACTGGTTCACCACTCAATGGCCCACGCGCGGACGGATCGTCTCGGCCCGCCCGTTGTCGACGCTACGGCCGGCCGCCCCGCCGACGATGCCGCGGGAGGGCGATCCGGTGCTGATCTGCGGTGTGGCGGTCGACTGGCAGGTGGTTCGCGCCGAGCGGCCGCAGCGGCGCCCCGTCGCCGAGCAGTGGCCCCAGCCGCCCGGAACCGTCGTCGAGGCGGTCGTCATCCGCCCCCCCGCCGACGAGGCCGATCGCCGGCCGCTGTGCCTCGGGCGGGACCCGTCCTGTTGGATCCGCCTGCTCGACCTGCGCCTGCCCAACTACGATGGCTTCGCCCCCTTCGACGACATCCTTCACATCCTCGGCATGGACGACGTCAACGCCCAGCGCCTCGCCCGCACCGACCTGGCGGACCTCGTGGCGGTCACCGCCGAGCAGTTCGACCGCCTGCGGACGCTGTTCATCCAGCGCCGGCCGCCCGGCTAGACCGTTCTCCTGCTGAATCTGCGTGCCTGGGCCGAACGAGGACGAGCACGGCGAGGAGGTCGAAGCAGGCAACCTTGTCGGTTGCCGATGGAGACCGACGACGCCAGGCGAAGCCGCAGCCGGCTCCAGGCCGCACAGGCAATAGGAAAGCGGTCCGGGCCGCCGTCCCCAGGGCGTGGACCCGCCGCCGCGGGCGCCTTATGATGGAGCCGGACGCCCCCGGGCGGATCGAAGGGGGCCGCTGCCGTCGTTGATCACATGAAGGAGACGACGATGAAGACGATCGCGACGAGGACGGGGCTGCTCCTGGCGGCGCTGCTGCTCTCCTGGCCGGGCGGGCAGGCGGCCGCCGAGACGGCCGAGGGGATCACGCTGACGGTCTATAACAACAACTTCGCCCTGGTGCGCGAGGTGCGGGCGTTGACGATCGGCCCCGACGGACAGGTGACCTTCGAGGACGTCCCCCGGACCATCGACCCGACGACGGTCCGCGTCCGCAGCCTCACCGACCCGGCCGTGACGCTGCTCGAACAGAATTACCAGTACGACCTGGCCGACGCCGACAGCCTGCTGCGCCGGTATCTCGGTCTGCGGATCGAGGTCGTCGCGTCGGATCTGGCCTACGCCGGCACGCTGCTGAGCTTCGACGACCGGACGCTCGTGCTGGACGGCGACGACGGGCTGGTGATGGTCCAGCGGGGCGACCACATCCGCGACATCCGCGTCAGCCGCCTGCCCGAAGGGCTCCGGGTCCGCCCGACGCTGGTGTGGCTGATGAACGGCCCCCGCAAGGCCGAGGAGCTCATGGAGGTGACCTACCTGGCGGACAACCTCGCCTGGCAGGCCGCCTACACCCTGGCCCTGGCCGGCGACGACACCGCCACCCTGTCAGGCTGGGTCAGCCTGGACAACCGCTCCGGCAAGACCTACCGCGACGCGGCCCTGCGGCTGGTGGCCGGGAACGTCAGCCGCGGCGAACAGCCCTATGCTCCCCGACCCTACGCCCGCGCCGAGATGATGATGGCCGGCGGCGGCGCCCCCGGCGCGGCCGCCATGGAGGAGCAGGCGTTCTTCGAGTACCACCTTTACACGCTGGGGCGGACCACGACGCTGGCCGACAACGAGACCAAGCAGCTCGAGCTGTTCCCCTCGGCCACCGGCCTGTCGGTCAGGCGCCGGCTGGTCTATCAGCCGCTGGGCGACTTCCGCTACCACGCGGGCGGACGCTACACCGAGCCGGGGTACGGCGTCCTGAACGGCGAAAAGCAGGTCGACGTGGTCATCGAGGTGCCCAACACCGAGGCCAACCGTCTGGGCCTCCCCCTGCCGGCCGGGCCCGTCCGGGTGGTCCAGACGGCCTCAGACGGCCGGGGCGCCGTCTTCCTGGGGGCCGAACGGATCGACCACACGCCCGCCGGCGAGACGCTGGACCTGCAGATCGGCTCGACCTTCGACGTCGTCGGCGAAAGGCGCCAGGCCGGCTTCCGCCTCGAAAAGGGACGCGCCTGGATGCAGGAGCAGATCGAGATCCGCCTGCGCAACCGCAAGGACGAAGCGGCGACCGTCCGCGTCAAGGAACCCATGTACCGCTGGGCGACCTGGCGGCTCACCGCCGAGTCGATCAAGCATGCCGAGGTCGAGAACCGCACCGTCCTCTGGGATGTCCCCGTCCCGGCCGGCGAGGAGAAGGTGCTGACGTACACCGTCGAGTACACGTGGTGACCTGCGACAGGCTGGAGGCGTGAGACGTGAAGAACGGCAACGGCGGCTATCGACTGTCGAACGGGCCCTGTCGGGTCTGGGTCCGCCCCCCAATGTGAGAAGAACAGCGCACGAGATCTGCACCCCGAGGTTGGGGTCTCCGCCGGGTGGCCTGACCATCCCCTGCATGGCCTGGCGCTTTCCTGCCTTTGTCTTTCTGACGCTCCTGGCCGCGGGGTGCGACAAGCCAACGTCGCAGTCGGAGGCGCCGCTGCCGTCGATCTGCGTGATGACGTTCAACGTGAACTGGGGGATGCCCCGCGCCGCAGCGAGTGTCGAGGCGATCGAATCCTCCGGGGCCGACATCGTCTGCCTGCAGGAGGTCCAGCCCCAATGGGAGGCCCTGATTCGCGCTCGCCTCGGCGAGCGCTACCCGCGGATGCTGTTCCATCACGCTCCGCACCCCGCCGGGGGACTGGCCGTCCTCTCGCGCGGGCCGCTTACCTGGCGTGCTGTCGTCACGCCCCCGTCGGGGTGGTTCCCCGCCCTGCTGGTTCAGGCCGAGACGGCCATCGGTTCCGTCGACGTGCTGAACGTACACCTCAGGCCGTCGGTCGCCGACGACGGCCGGACCACCCTGGGCGCGATCATCCAGAGTCCGCATATCCATCGCCGGGAGATCCGGCAGATCATGGATGCGGCCGGCCCGGACCGGCCGCTGATCGTCTGCGGCGATCTGAACGAGAACGACAACGGCGCCGCTGTGATGTGGTTGACCGATCGCGGCCTCGCCAACGCCCTCCCACGCTTCGACACCACCTCCCCGACCTGGCACTGCACCCGCGGCCGCGTGTGTCTCACCGGCCGCTACGACCACATCTTCTTCTCGTCCGACCTCGACTGCCTCGCCGCCGGCGTGCTCCCCTGCCGCTCCTCCGACCACAGCCCCGTCACCGCAACGTTCCAGGCCGCCATGGCGACCAGACGGACGAGCGACTGAAACGCCACCGCCTGGAAATGGATTGACGGGGGGCCGCGTTTGTGGTATACAAATGGATATATAGTCTGTGCGGAGCACATCGTGGTCCCGGGGACGCCATGTCATGGGGTCCGACGGATCAACAGGGAAGGAGACAGCAGGATGAACAGCCATCTGACAGCCGTGCGATCGATGTTGTCCGCAGCAGTTCTACTGGTCGGGCTGGGAGCCGAGATCTGCCGCGGGGACTTCATGCTGGTCGAGGATTTCGAGGCGCTGGCGCCCGGGGCGATCGACGGGCAGAACGGCTGGGAGGCCTCCGGCCTGGGCGGCAGGGTCATGACGCTGGGCGGTGGGGACAACCAGATGTCCAACCCGTCGGCGCCCGCCGTCTGCCCGCCGGGCGACGCTGACGGCGATTGCGACGTGGACCTGGATGACTTCGTCATCCTCAAGAACAGCTTCGGCGCCACGGCCGCGCCCTGACAACGACGACGGGGCGGCCGTCCGTGGTGGACGACCGCCCCGTGGGTGTGCGGGCGTTCTTCAGGCGGTCAGCGCCAGTTCATGCGTTCGGCCGCTTCGCAGAGGATCGCGTTGTAGGCGATCGCGTGCGAGGTGCTGCTGGCGGGCATCATGCGGGCGCCGTAGCCGGGGATGTCCACATCGGCGTCGCCGGGCCGCCAGGGCAGGTCGAACCACAGGAAGTTGGGGTGCTCGGGCGTGTCCTTGCAGCGCCCGTAGGGGGAGGTGTGGATCAGCCTGATCCCGCGCCCGAGGATCGTGTCCACGCGCTCCTTGACGACCGGGGCGTAGCCCAGGTGGAGCATCACGTCGCCTTCGCCCAGGTCGTCGGGCAGGGCGTGGAGCAGGTTGCTCATCGAGGGCCCCCACTCCAGCGGGTAGACCGACTTGTCGTAGCTGACCACCGGCCGCCGGCCCGGCCCCCGGCCGTGCCCCTCCTCCTCAGTGGGCAATTCGAGGATCCGCGGGTAGCTGTGCCCGACCGCGGTGACGTGGACCCGCTTGCCCGCCTGGAGGGCTTCGGCGATCCAGCGGCCGGCCTCGGCCAGGGTGTCTAGCTGGCGGCCGAGGGTGTCGATGAACAGGCCGGCGGTGCGGAGGAACTCGCCGGCGGGGTAACCCGCCGCCAGCGGGGGCACGTAGCGCTCGTGGTGGAAGACCGGCGTGGGCACGAGCGGCTTGCAGTCGCGGGGCTCGCCGATGTTGTTGTAGTCGGTGAACGAAAACGCCGCGTTGCGGGCGATGGCGCCCTCCAGCCAGACGCTCATGTAAAGCACCGGCATCTTCTCGCCCCGCGTGCAGGCGGCGACGGCCTCGCCGAAGGTGATCCACGCGCGGACGAACTGCTCGAACTGGCGGGTCGAGGCCAGCGGGGCGTAGTTGCCGTACGCGTAGCAGCCGATGGTCGGGTCGGTCCCGCCGGTGAAGCCGGACACCCGTTTGGCCGCCTTGGCGGGCAGGTCCTCGGGGCGTCCCACGACGAACAGCCTGGCCTTGCCCTCGACGAGCTGCTTGAGCGTCTCGTCGCCGGCGGCATCCCAGCGGCGCGGGTCGGGCACGGCGAACAGGCCGACGTCCTGGGCGTTTTCGGGTTTGCCGCGGAGGTTCATCATCCCGCCGGCGCGTCCGCCCATTTCGCTGGGCAGGAACGGCGCCACGCGGCCGATGAACAGGGTCCCGCCGTCCAGCAGCGCATCGCCGATGGACTGGCCGACCTCGACCAGGCGGGGCACGTCGGCGCGGATGCCTTCGTACTGGGTGCGGATGAGGTTCAGGAACGTTCCGGCGGGACTGGCGGACGGGTTGCAGCAGGGACAACTGGCGGCCATGGTCGGCTTCCTCGCTAACAGGTGGGGTAGACAGCCACGGCGGCGCGGCCGTCTCCGCCGCGCCGCCGTGCGGTTGTCATGGGGGTACGGTCCTTCTCGGTCACAGGTCCTTCACGCGCGAATCATAGCGCTTGATGAGGGCGGCGTTGAACGCGTCGCCGTCGGGCAGGTTGGCGCTGCGGAACACCGGCGGCTCCAGCCCCCGCTCAACCATCGCGGCGACCGCCTCGATGACCATCCGGTGGGCGATGAACGCATCCACCATCGTCGAGGTCGGCGCGATCGGCACGTCGAACCCCTCGACGTAGAAGTCCGCATCGCCGTAAGGGTTCATGTCGTCGATCTTCAGGTCGGCGTAGTCGAACAGGTGCTTCTTGTTGGGGTGGCGGATGTGGTGCTGCTTGGGAAGCTTGGCGGCCCAGTCGCTGCTGGAGACGGCGATGATCTTCGCCCCGCGCTTCTTGGCTTCCTCGGCGGCGTCGATGGTCGTGGGGTTGGCGCCGATGTTGTGGAAGATGATCAGCAGGTCGCCGGCGCCGACCTTGTAGTAGCGGATCAGGCAATTGGCGTACCCCGGCGTCCGCTCGACCTCCAGGTACTTCAGCGACTGGCACCAGGGGGAGATGTCGTGGCCCATGATCGGGTTGACGTTGGCGAACCCGCCGGCGCGGAAGAACATCTCCGCGATCATCAGGCACGTGTGGCCCCCGCCGCCGTACACGTGGATCAGCCGGTCCTCGGCGTACGCGTCGGCGATCATCGCGCCGGCCTTCTTGAACTGCTCGGCCCCACGGGCCTCGACGGCCTTGAGCTTGTCGGTCACGTTGGTGAGGTAGTCCTGCCCCCGCTGCTTCTCAGACATCGCTGGCGATCCTTTCCTGTTGAACGCGGTCTTTCCGCTGATGCGCTCTCTTGTTAGACACTTGCCCGCCGCTTTGCAAGCACCCGCCCTCCGAAATCCCCGACCCCGGATTCACTCGGCCGCCACCAGCCACAGGCAGTCCAGGTCGATCCGGTTCAGGACCTTGGTGTCCTGCAGGGCGATCCAGAAGTACTGCGCGTCGGCGGGGCGGAAGCGGCCGACCTCGAAGGCGCGCCACTGCGCATCGGGCATCTGATCGGCGGCGACGCGGAGCGTCACGTGCCTGTTGCCGTCTCCGCGCACCCCGCACGACCACGCATCGCCCGACGCGCCATCGGCCACATCGCCCCGGACGCGGACGAACAGGCGGTACGTCCGCTGGGGATCCAGCCCGCTGTCGGCGCCGAAGTGGTAGCGGATCAGCCAGCCGGTGGTGTCGCACCGGACGGCCCAGCCGTCCGAGGCCCCTTCCGCCGACACGTACCACTGGGCGCCCCGCTCGCCCTGGCAGGCCTGGATGAGCGTGTAGGCGGCCGGCGGGAGGTCCGCCAGCTCCGGCGGAACCGGCGCCGAGCCGTTGGACAGGTGCCGGCTGTAGTCGGCCAGCCACCCCAGAAAGCCCTCGATCCCGTGGCGCTCGGCCGCCTGGTTGACGTCCCACCGGCGGACCGTGGCGGTGAAGGCCTCGGCCATCGCCGGGAAGCTCATCGGCCCGACGGCCGTCTCGGTCGTCTTCCACGTCCGGCTGCCCGGACCGGCCTTCAGCAGCACGTACTGGATCGGCAGACGGGCCAGGGCGACGCGCGACGCATAGGGCTCGGATCCCGCGACCGCGGCCTCGGCCTTGCGGCAGGCGGCCTCGGCGCGGGCGATCGTCTCGGGCGCCAGGTACGGGGAGTTGAGCGGCATGAAGCAGCGCACGACCTGCGCCTCGCGGCGGACCGGCCCGTGGATCGCGTCGATGTACTCCCGCAGGGCCGGCGCCGCAGGGCCGTAGTACCCGGCGAGAAACTCCTCGATCAACGCCGCCCCGTCCGCCTGCGGATTCCACAGGCTCCTGGCCAGCACCCACATCCGCAGCCGGCTGAACTCGGCCGAACGGCAGGTGTGCGAGCCCTGCTCGAAGACGCCGGCGGCGCCGTGGTCGGCGAAGAACTTCACGTTGGCCGTCAGCACGTCGAGGTTCGGGTGCGGGGCCAGGAAGTGGTGGAAGTTCGTCGTGTAGTCCCAGATGAACATCTTGTCGACGATCCGGCTCCAGCCGATGATGTCATCGCGGAACGCCTCGTTCACCTCCGACGCCCCCTCGGCGAAGGGGCGCGAGAAATCGCACTCGATGGTGCACAGCGTGATGTGGACGTTCGGCCGCGGCTTCACGTGGGCCGGGGGCTTGCGCGACCACTCATAGGCGGCGGTGCAGATCCGCGCGCCGGGGATGACCTGCTCGACCCGCTCGGCGACCTGGTTGGCGAAGACGATCACCGGACCGGCCTGGGATTCCTCACGTGCGGCGATCGCCTGGCAGGCGTCGCAGCGGCAGTAGCCGTGATTGTCGTTCTGCCCCACGACGACGAAGCGGGCGTCGGGATTCTGGCGAAACTTCGCGATGACGGCCTTGACGATCGCTTCGAGGACCTTGGGGTTCGTCAGGCACGGCTGGGTGTTCTGGCGCTTGCCGTCGACCAGGGCGAGCATGTCCGGGGTGATCTGGACGCCCGAGTCGCCCAGCAGCCCCATGTAGGAGTGCACCAGGTTGCCGACGAACTCGTACCGCCCGCCGAGCTGCTCGGGGGCGTCGGCCCAGGCCATCCCGTTGATCTTGTTGCGGGCGGCCCAGAGCCTGCCTTCGGGGCTGAACATCTCCCCGTACATGAAATCGCGGTACTCCAGCACGGGCACCTGCCGGATGTCCAGGTCGCCGACGGTCACGGTCGGCCGGGTCGGGACGGTCGTCTCGTTGGGCGCCCACCACCGCACGCCGAGCGACTCGAGGAAGGTGTACACGCCGTACAGCGTCCCGCGCCGGGGCCCGCCGGCGATGACGAGGCGGTCGCCGACGGTGCGGATGATGAACCCGTCGTCGCCCAGGCCGTCGGCGTCGATCGTCACGCCCAGGGCCGCGGCCGGCGAACCCCCGATCACGATGGCCTTGGCCGGCAACGGCGCCGCGGCGTCCCGCACGGGCAGTTCCACGCCGGTCATCTGCTTGAGGTGGTCGACCAGTTCCGTCACCGCCCACTGTTCGGAGGCCGAGGCGTCGCCCGAGCGGACGATGACGTAATCACTTGCCCCGGCGGTTACAAGCGTCAGCGAGGCGGCCGCGGCCGTGGCGAAACACGGGATAAGACAGGCTCCCATCAGCAATTGAGACAGCCGAAGGCTCATGGTAGGCTCCTTGGTGCGGGTCGGAATGTCTTGGCGGCGCAGAACATCATGCCGTCAACGGTCTGTCGGGGCAAGGGCTTGGGGTCCGCAACGACGAATAATAGCAATGGACGACTCAGCGTCTTTTGTGGGAGAACGGCGATGGATGAACAGCAGGACACCGGCAGGCCGCTCCTTCGCGGTGACGAGTTCCGCCATGGCGGCATCTTCACGTTGTGGGGACGCAGCTTCAAGGGCCCCTTCGGCTGGACGGCCATCGTGGTCGTCGTGGACGCCCTCATCGCCCTGGCGGTGATCGTCCTGGGCGTCCTCTGGCTGATCCAGGCCCAGACCGTCCGCGGGATGATCGGCGCCCTGGCGGTCATCATGGCGGCGGTGGCGGTGCTGATCCTGGCGAAGATCTACGGCTGGCTGCTCATCTTCCACCAGGCCTTCCTGGAGCGGATCGACGCGCTGGAGCGCCGCCTCGCCGACAAGGACGTCACCGGCTGAACACGATGCCCGGCGCCTCCAGCGCCAGCGCCGCCGTGCCGCAGGCGGCCTGCGTGCCGCCGGTCATGCCGATCCGCCGGACGGTGCCGTCGGCGTTGAAGCGGATGACGGTGACCAGCGCGTCGGTCCTGCCGCCCTCGAAGGTCGTGGCCGCCGCGGGCTCACCGCCGGTCTGCCCGTCGTAGCGGACGATCACGAGGTCCGTCCCGCCGTCGGCGCGGGTGATCCGCAGGCCGCAGGCGGGCACGGGGCCCTGGAGATCCATCGCTTCGACAGCGGTGACGGCGTCGGCGGCGCGGTAGGGGTCGACGACCGTCGCGAAGATCGCCTCGTTGCCGGTCCGGCGGAGGACCGCCTGGTGACGGTCGCCGGGGACGACGCCGGTGTAGATGGTCGTGTTCGGCGCGCCGAGCACGGTGGCTTTCACCTCGTTGGCCGGGCGGGCCGGCCCATCATCGCCGTCGGTCGATGCATCGCGCCGCCACGTGCCCGTCCAGTCCGCGCCGGTCGTCACGGGCCGGGTGCAGCGGATGTGCTTGTAGCCCCGCTGGACGGGGCGGCCCATGGGCTCCAGGTCGTCCGGGTCGGCGCCGGCCAGCGCGCCCAGCGTGCCGCGGAAGCACAGGGGATAGTCGAACGTGTGGGTGCCCCGGCCCCAGCCGCGGTAGATGTCCACGATGTAGCCGGGCATCTGCACGACGGTCCGATCCAGCGCCACGCCGGTGTAGGCCCCGGCGGCCTGTCCGCGGATCACCTTGACGTCGCCGGCGTCGTAAAACACCAGCAGTTTGCCGGCGGCGGGCGCCTGGGAGTGCTCATCGACCGACATCGTCCAGTGCGCGATCGTCGGGCGGGTCCACTCGGCGTGCAGGCTGTCTTCGTAGCGGTAGCCCGCCGGCTCGCCGGCCAGTTCGTCCCCGTCGGCGAAGAGGATCAGGTTGAGCTTGTCGGGGTGCCCGTGCACGCCGCCGTGCGGGCCGTAGTCCATCAGCAGGAAGGTTCCGCCGTCCCCGTCGGCGCCCCGGAGGATGCCGTACCCCAGCGCATCGAAGATCAGGCTGCCCAGGCCCGCCATGGGCTTCTCGGGCAGGGGCTCGTAGATGACCGTGGGGAAGTAGCACGCCGTCGACTGGAACAGTTGCCTGGGGGCGGCGTTGACGATCGAGCCGTAGTTGGGGTCGCCGTAACGGAGCCAGGCGAAGTCGTAGGCCATGGCGGTCCAGCTCGAGCCGACCGGCGCGCGGCCGGAGTCGTTGATGCCGGGGGCGGTCCCGTCGGGGTAAGCGTACTTCAGGGGGCTGTCGAAGAGGTTCTTGAAGCGGCAGTTCATGAACCCGTAGACGTCGATGCCCTTGCGGGCCAGCGGTTCGAGGCAGCCGATCAGGGCGTGGCGGGCGAAAAGCTGGTAGCCGATCGCCCCTTCGGCCCACATCCCGTCTTCGCCGATGCCGTTGGCGATCATGTGGCGGGTGTCGGCGGCGCCGATGTCGATCCAGTTCTGGTCGTTCAGGGCGATCCCGCCCTGGATGTAGGCGGCGTTGTAGAAATTGGTCCAGTTGCCCAGCGCCCCCGAGCGGCGGGCCGGAGGATCGGTCCGCCAGTTGGGGTTCTCGCCGTCCCGCCGCGCCACCTCCGCGGCGGCCGATCGCTTGCCGTTGATGAAGGTCAGGGCGCAGCGGATCAGGCCGGTCTCGATCCCCTGGTGGTCCTCGTCGCTCAGGCAGGGGCTCTGGTAGATCAGGTCGTAGGCCTGGATGAGCGGCATCAGCCACATGGCCTCGCTGAGGCGCTGGGCCATGACCTTGGAGGTATCGCTGCTGTTGACGCCCTTGTGTTCCTGGTAGCCGTCGGGGTAGAGCCTGGCGTAGCCGACGAGGATCTCGCGGGCCTTGGCGGCGTAGCGTTCGTCGTCGGTGAGCTGGTAGGCGTAGCCCAGCCAGCCGGCCATCTTGCTCAGCAGGTCGTGGGCCTGGCTCTGGGCGTCGTCGCGATCGCGCAACTGGGCCGGGATGGACGGGTCGGGGTGGACGATCCGCCTGTCCAGCCACGCGTCGCACTCCTTGAGCAGCCTGGCGCGCATGTCGGCGGCGCGGGGGCTTTCGAGAAGCGCGCGGCGCATCTCGACGAGCTCCTCGCGGGTGAGGTAGATCCCCGGGTGGGTGCCCAGGGGGATGATCGTCGGCAGCGTGACGGCGGTGCCGCCGTAGTCGTTGCGGGGCGAGCCGCCCTCGATGTACGTTGGCGCGTCGGCGTTGAAGTCGGGCACCACCAGCAGCGGCGCCAGGTCGGCGGTGGTGATGACCTCGATCTCGCCCAGCCCGCCCCACAGGCGGGCCTTGCCGGTGTTGGGATCGATCGCCCCGGGGTGGGCGCTGGTGACGGTGACCTCGACCCACTCGATCGTCCTGCCGATCGGCAGGCTCTGGCGGGGCACTTCGTCGCGGCGGCTGCGGTCGGGCCGCAGGACATCGAGGGTCTTTTCCAGCACCGTCCCGTCCGACAGGCGAACCTCGAGGTCCCTGGGCGAGGCCTCGACCTGCCCGTCCGAGCAGATGAAGTTGATCTGCGAGATCGGCAGGGCCTCCACCAGGTCGATGCGGACCCGGTACCGCCCCCACAGCACGCAGCGGCTGTGCGTGTTGCCGTCGGCGATCTGCTCGGGCCCTGTGTTGCGGTCGATCCCCGCGTCGTCGCTGAGCAGCTCGACGCCGACCCGCCCGCCGTTGGGCTGCAGGGCCGCGTTGTGGGCGCGGATCTCCTGCTCGACCTGCCGCCAGTTGCGGCGGGCCTGCTGCTGGGCGCGGGCTGTCGAAAGACAGGCCACGACGACGAAGGCGACGACGAGGGCAAGTCGTTCCGGATGGCGACGCATGGGGCGATCCTCGCTGAACGGACAGGTCATGAGCATACGTGGAGTTCCATTATTGCAGCTTCCGCCGCCGCATGCAAGCTACCCGCCTACCGCGCGGCCGCCATGATGCGCCGCCCTTCGGCGTTCAGGCGCTCGGTGAAGGCCCGCTCGTGGCCGGCCAGCATCGCGCTCAGTTCGTCGAGGGGGCGCTGCGTCCAGCGCCTGCGGCCGTTCAGTTCACTGTCCACAGCGAGGACCAGGGCGAAATAGGTCTGGTCGCACAGCCGATCGACGGCCGCCCGCAGTTCGGCGCGCTGGGCGTCGGTCGTCGCCCGGGCCAGATGGGGCGCCAGAGCGTCGGCCTTGTAGCGGTCCCATCGCTTCTGGGAGCCCATGACGAAGAAGTACTCGTTCTGGCGGGCGATCCGCTCGGACAGCGGCAGGGCCCGCCAGGCTTCGGGGATGTAGGGGTCCTCGGCCCTGGCCAGCCAGCGGCCCAGCTCGCGCCGCAGTTCGGCGCGGGTGGAGGCGTGGGCCGGATCATCGACCAGGTTGTGCATCTGGTAGGGATCGGCCTGGTTGTCGAACAACTGCCACTCGCCCAGGTCGTCGACCACGTAGGTGTAGCGCTTTGTGCGGACGCCGCGGAAGGCGTTGTTCATGTAGCGCTTGCCCGGCTCCAGGCGGGTGCGGATGTAGTTGCGGTCGAAGTTGTTCACCACCAGCAGCGTCGACGCCGGGTCGGGCCCGTCGCGTCCCAGCATGAGCGGCGAATAGTCCTCGCCGCCGCAGACATCCGGCGGCGTGATGCCCGCCAGCCCGCACAGCGTGGGGTACAGGTCCATCGTGCCCATCAGGTTCTCGACCACCCGCCCGGCCGGCACCCGCCCGGGCCACCGCACCAGCATCGGCACGCGGCTGGCCTCGTCGTAGGGGTTGGACTTGTTGAAGAAGCCGTTGGACCCGAACGAGCTGCCGTGATCGGAGGTGTAGATGATGACGGTGTTCCCGTCGATGCCCAGCCGCTTCGTCGCATCCATCAGGCGCCCCAGTTCCCGGTCGACGGCGGTGATGTGGGCGTGGTAGTGGCGGTAGTTCCGCAGTTTTTCGCCCTGACGGTGTTCCGGATGGGTGACGTTGGGGCGGAAGGGGATGGTGTCCTCCGGGTACAGCGCCAGACAGTCCTCGGGCGCATCGTCCCAGCGGAAGTGCGGCGGGTTGATCGACAGCATCATCAGGAAGGGCTTCCCGCCGCCGGCGTGGCGCTCGATGAAGCCCAGCGCCGTGTCGGTCATCCCGGTGGCGTTGTAGCCCTCGTGGGTGTGGAACTCCTCACCGGCCATGACGTCGCGGACCGGGGTTCTCATGTGGTCGTCGCCGAACTGCCAGTGCTCGAACTCGTCGAACCCCGCGTTGACGCATGTCTCGTTCTTCAGGTGCCATTTGCCGACGTAGCCGGTCACGTAGCCGGCCCGCTGGAACGTGTGGGCGATCGTCGGCGATTTGACGCCGATGATGTCCCCGTCGCCGAAGTAGTCGTTGGAGATGATCGAGCTGCGGTGCGGCCACTGGCCGGTGATGAGCATGCCCCGGTAGGGCACGCAGATCGCCGAGGTGCTGTAGCAATGGTCGAACCGCGTGCCCTCCCGGGCGAGCCGCGCCATGGCGGGCGCGACCTGCTCGGGCATCTGCTTGAACGGCAGGCTGCACCAGCGGTGCTCGTCGCTGAAGACGAAGATGATGTTCGGGCGCCTCGACGGCGCCTCGGCGGCCGTCGCCCGCCCGACGGCCGCGGCCGCGATCGCGGCGGTGGAAAGCTTGAGGAACTCGCGTCGTCCGATCCGCGTGGCGTCATGGCGATTACTCATGGTCGGGTCCCTAACGTCGTCAGGATGTCAACCGCACCGTCTTGATCTCGAATGGGCGGAACGCCAAGGCGACGGCTCCGTCCTTCACGGCCAGCGGCCGGCCGTTCCGCTCGAGCATGTCGGTCCGGGCGGCCCGGACCACGGGCAGATCGGTCGAGAGCATGCACGATGCGGCGGTGCCGTGCGCCTCGTAAAGGCGGACGATGACGTCCCCGCTGCCGTCCGCGGCGAGCTTGACGGCCTCGACCACGACCCCCGGGGCGTCGGCGGCCAGCACGCTGCGCGTCCCGCCGTCGCCGCGACGGGTGCGGACGGGGATGTTCAGGTCGTAGGCCTCCCGCACGAGCGAGCTGTCCGCCAGTCCGCCCGTCCAGGCCAGCAGGGCATACGTGAACGTGTACCGCCCGGCGTCGCCCCGCCCGTCGGGGCCGAGCGGGGCCCGCATGAGCGTCAGGTTGATCGTGGTGCCGGCGACGTTCACCCCGTACTTGCTGTCGTTGAGGACCGCCAGGCCCCGCCCCGGCTCGGCCAGGGCCGTCCCCTTGTGGTTGCACACCTCGAACTGGTCGCGGTCGGCCTGCCGGTTCGTGTGGTTGGGACGGCGGAGGTGGCCGAACTGGATCTCGTGGATCGCCTCGGTGGCGCGGACGTCGCCGCTGAAGCCCACCTTCAGCAGCCTGTGGCGCTCGTGCCAGTCCAGCGTGGTGACGAAATCGAGCCGTGCGCTGCCGGCGCGGAGCGTGACGTCCTGGGTCAGCGTCGAGTTGTTGATCCGCCGCGTGATCCGCAGCACGCCCACCAGCGGGCCCTGCGTAACGACCTCGAACGTCGCCGGCGCCTCGCCGAGATCGACGGGGGTCTGGTAGACCATCGAGTCGATGTCCCACGCGTCGAACTTGGAGGGCACGTCCTTGTACATCTTCATCACATTGCCCCGCCCCGCCGCGAGCACCTCGCGGCCGTCGGCCAGGTCGATGAGGCTGACCATCTCGCCCAGGGCGTTGAACGTTGCGCGGATGCGGTCGTTGGCCAGGGACGATCCGGTGACCGTCACGCCGCCGGCGGTCGCGGCGGCGGGCGTGTCGGTCAGCTTCAGCGTGGTCCAGCCGCACGACGGGACCGTCACCGCCGCCAGCGTCGCGCCGCCGACCGTCTGCGTCACGACCGGCTCGCCGGCCGCGTCGGCGGCGCCGGCGGCGCCGGCGGGCAGCGCCACCAGGGCCGTGCGGGACCAGTTGAGCGAGTTGAAGACCGTCAGGGCGTCGGCGGCCTCGTTCACCAGCGCCCCCATGGCCGCCTCGGCGATGCCGTCGGCGGTCGCGAGGGCCTCGGCGTACGAGGCCTCGGCCTGCTCGTAGACCCGCTGGATGGACGAGCCGGGCAGGATGTCGTGGAACTGGTTCAGCAGCACCGCCCGCCACGTGTCTTCCAGCGTTTCGGCCGGCCACGGGTAGCCGTCGGCGAACGACGCCCAAAGCTCTGCCTCTCGCAAGGCTTGTTCACAGCGGCGGTTGTACCACTTGGTCCGCGCCTGGCTGGTCAGCGTGCCGCGATGGCAGGTGAAGTACAGTTCGCCGACCCAGCGGTTGGCGTCGTGCTCGCCGCGGGCGACGAGGTCTTCGAAGAAGGCGACGGGGCCGGCCAGTTCGAGTTTCGGCACACCCTCGCAGTCGCCCAGGCGTGCGATGTATTCCAGGTGTTCGCGGGTCGGGCCGCCGCCGCCGTCGCCCCAGCCGAAGGGGTACATCCGCGTGGACATGCCGTCCTTCTGAACGCGCTGGGTCCACCGCTTGATGACCGCACCGGGGTCGGCCGGGGCGTTGTAGTCGTTGTGCAGGTGCGTGATGACGGTGCTGCCGTCGATGCCCTCCCACAGGAAGTTGTGGTAGGGGAAGGTGTCGCCGCCGTGGTAGTTCCAGAAGATCTTCTGGGTGGAGAAGTACTTGATTCCGCAGCCGGCCATGATCTGCGGCAGCGCTGCCGAGTAGCCGAACACGTCGGGCAGCCAGAGCATCTCGCTGTCGACGCCGAACTCGTCGGCGAAGAACCGCTTGCCGGCGAGGAACTGGCGGATGAGGGCCTCGCCGCCGGAGATGTTCGTGTCGGCCTCGACCCACATCCCGCCCTCGGCGATGATGTGCCCGTCGGCGACGGCCCGCCTGACCCGCTCGTAGAACGCCGGGTAGCGGTTCTTGATCATCCAGAACAGGTGCGGCTGGCTGTGCAGGAACCGGTAGCCGGGGTACTGCTCGGCCAGGGCCAGTTGGCCGGCCAGCGTGCGGACCGCTTTGCGCTCGGTCTCGGCCAGCGGCCACAGCCAGGCGACGTCGAGGTGGGCGTGGCCGAAGCAGAAGAACTCCGGCGACGTCGAGCCGTTCCGGCACGCCAGCACGCCGGCCAGTTCCCCGCGGGCGGCCTGGAAGGCGGCCTGCATCGCGTCGAAGGGCTGCTCGAAATCCACCGTCCGCGTGAACTGCTTGAGGGCGTCGTCGATCCGCGACACGCGGAGCGAATCGGCATCGAGGGTGTCGCGTAGATTCACCAGGGTGCCCACGTCCATCAGCAGTTGCCAGGCCGTCTCGTTCCAGACGCCGAAGGTGCACTCGCCGACGGTCTGCTGCGCCGCCCGCGGCTGCGGCACCGACGGCCGGTCCGGCGGGATCGGCCCGACGTGGCAGGGCGTCGGGCCGTGCCAGGCGTAGGCTTCCATGAGAATGTCGAACCTCTCGCCGCCGGCGGCCCGCGCCGTCAGCGTGATGTGCGGCCAGGTCCCGCGGTACGGCTCGACCAGCTCGCCGTTGACCCAGACGAGAGCCTCCTTGTCGGTCACCGGCAGGTGCGCGACGATCCGCTCGCCGGCGGCCTCCGACGGCACCGTCACGCATCCGCGGAACCAGCCGTACTCGTACGCGCCGCCCCAGGCGGTCCCCGCCGGCGCCGCGGCGAACGGCCCGGCCGCCCCGGCCGCCGCGTCCAGGTGGTCGCGCGTGAACCACCCCTCCAGCGCCACCGCCCCCAGGGGCCGGTAGAGATGCCGCTTCAGCTCGTTCCGCCAGGCATCCAGACGATCCCGCCATTCCGCGTTCAGCGTCATCGCCGCACTCCTTCACAGGACGCCCCTCCATCTACCGGCCGCGTTCGGCGCGGGCAAGGGAGAAATCCCGCCCGGGGCGGGAGGGGGGCCTTGACAGGCCGAGTTAGTGCACTAAGCTTAGTGCACCAAGTTCAGGACAGCGCCCATGGGCACCGTGCCGGCCATTCCGAAGTACGACCGGATCCGCCGCGACATCGTCGCGCGGATCACCAGCGGGCAACTGCCCCCCGGGGCGATGGCGCCGTCGGAAAACGAGATCATCCGCCAGTACGGGGTGAGTTGCACCACCGCCCGCCGGGCCCTGGCCGAGATGGCCGCCGCCGGCTGGGTCGAGCGGGTCAAGGGTCGCGGCACGATCGTCCGCCGCCGCCAGGTGGAGCGGTCGGTCGACCGGATCCTCGGCTTCACCCGCAACATGATCGAGGCCGGCCGCACGCCCCGAACGGAAGTGCTGAGCGTCAGGCGCCTGCGGGGCGGCCTCGGCGCCCGTCCGCTGCGGGGGCCGGTCTGGGCGATCCGGCGGCTGCGGCTGGCCGACGACGAACCGATGATGATCGAGACGCGCCACGTCTCGGCCGAACTGTGCCCCGGCATCGACGCCTGCGACCTGACCGGCTCGCTGTACGACCTCTACGCCGGGCGGTACGGCCTGGAGCTGGTCCGCGTGGACCAGGAACTCAGCACCCTCCTGCTGGACCGCGAGGCGGCCGCGACCTTCGGCGTCGCCGGGCCGCTGCCGGCGTTCCGCATCAGCGGCGTGACCTGCTGCGACGGCGGACGCGTGCTGGAGACGGAGGAATCGATCTACCGCGGCGATCTGTACCGCTTCACCGTCCGGGCGACGCGCGACGGCGCCGGCGAGAGGACCTCACCATGGATGTGACCCGGTTCGACAAGTCGTTGCTGGCCGATCTGTATCGCACGCTGCTGACGATCCGCGTGTTCGAGACCCAGTGCATCAAGCTCTACCGCACCGGCGAGATCATCGGCTACTTCCACCCCTACCTCGGCGAAGAGGCCGTCGCCACGGGGGTCTGTGCCGCGTTGGCCGACGGCGACACCTTCACCAGCACGCATCGCGGCCACGGGCACTGCATCGCCGGCGGGGCCGACATCCGGCGGATGCTGGCCGAGCTGCTGGGCAAGGCGATCGGCTACTGCGGCGGGCGGGGCGGGTCGATGCACATCGCCGACCTGTCCACCGGGAACCTCGGGGCCAACGGCATCGTCGGGGCGGGCATCCCCATCGGCGTCGGGGCGGCCCTGGGAGCGTCCATCCGCGGCGAGAAGGCCGTCACGGCGGTGTTCTTCTCCGACGGGGCCTCCAACCAGGGCACGTTCGCCGAGGCGATGAACCTCGCGGCGATCTGGAACCTGCCGGTGATCTTCGTCCTGGAGAACAACCATTACGCGGTCTCGACCCCCGTCGAAGCCGTCAGCCGCACGAAGGACCTCGCCGAGCGGGCCAGGGGGTACGGGGTGGAAGCCTTCACCGTCGACGGCAACCACGTGCTGGAGGTCTACCAGCGGGCCTGCGAGGCGGCGGCGACCTGCCGCGACGGCCGCGGGCCGGTGCTGATGGAGTGCAAGACGTACCGCCACCAGGGCCATCACGTCAACGATCCGGGCCTGTACATGCCCGCCGACCGGCTGGCGTACTACAGGAGCATCGACCCGGTCGACCGCGGGCGGTCCTTCCTGCTGGCCCACCCCGACAGCACCGAGGCCGACGCCGAGACGATCGAGCGCGAGGTCGAGCAGGCGGTCGCCGACGCGATCGCGTTCGCGGTCGCCGCGGCCAAGCCCTCGGTGATGCAGTTTCTGCAGGAGGTGGTCGAATGAGCGCCGACGGCCGCGTCATCATGTACCGCCAGGCGCTCAACGAGGCGCTCCGCGAGCAACTGGCGGCCGACCCGACGGTGTTCTGTCTGGGCGTAGGCATCGCCGAGCGGGGCGGATCGTACAAGGTCACCGAGGGGCTGCTGGAGGCGTTCGGCCCCCGGCGGATCATCGACACGCCCATCAGCGAGGCCAGCTTCACCGGCGCCGCGGTCGGGGCCGCGATCACGGGGATGCGGCCGGTGGTGGAGATCCTGTTCGTGGATTTCTCGATGCTGGTGCTTGACCAGATCATCAACCAGGCCGCCAAGCTGAAGTTCATGACCGGCGACCAGGGCCGCGTCCCGATGGTCCTCCGCACGCAGGGCGGGGCGGGCAACGGCCTGGCGGCGCAGCACTCCCAGTCGCTGGAGGCGATCTTCTACCACGTGCCGGGGCTGAAGCTGGCGATCCCCTCGACGCCCTACGACGCCAAGGGGCTGCTGGCCGCCGCGATCCGCTGCGACGATCCGGTGATCTTCATGGAGCACAAGCTGCTGTACCAGACCTCCGGTCCGGTGCCGCAGGAACCTTACACGATCCCCCTGGGCGTCGGCGACGTCAAGCGGGCCGGGTCGGACGTGACGGTGATCGCATGGTCGGCCATGGTCGGCCGGGCGCTGGCGGCGGCCGAGCAGTTGGCGGCCGAGGGCATCGACGTCGAGGTGATCGACCCGCGGACGCTGGTGCCGCTGGACGTCGAGCTGATCCTCGAGTCGGTCCGCAGGACGAACCGCGCGGTGATCGTCCAGGAGGCGGTCCGCCGCGGAGGCGTGGCGTCCGACATCGCGTCGATCATCCAGGAGCAGGCGTTCGACCACCTCGACGCGCCGGTAACGATCATCGCGGGCAGGAACACCGCGATCCCGTTCGCGGTGGATCTCGAACGGGCATGCGTGCCGCAGGTGGAAGACATCACGGCGGGCATACGCGCCTTGCTTTGAACGGCGCCCTGGAGGCACGAAGGGAGACGGGTCATGGGACTGGTGAACATGACGGCGATGCTGCAGGCGGCCCGCAAGGGCGGGTACGCGGTCGGGGCGTTCAACATCGTCGACTACAACTCGACGCGGGCGGCGGTGCGGGCGGCCGAGGACCTGAAGGCCCCGATCATCGTCCAGGTGTCGGTCAAGACCGTCCAGTTCTGGGGCGCCGACGCCCTGGCCGGCTGGATCCGCCAGGTGGCCGGCCCCTCGCCGGTGCCCGTGGCGTACCACCTGGACCACTGCCGCGACGTCGACGTCGTCCGCCAGTGCATCGACGCCGGCTGGACGTCGGTAATGATCGATGCGTCGCACCTGCCCTACGAGGAGAACCTCGCGCTGACCCGTCAGGTCTGCGCGATGGCGGCCGAGGCGGGCGTGAGCGTCGAGGCGGAGATGGGCGCGATCGTCGGCGTCGAGGATGACATCTTCGTCTCCCAGCGCGACGCCCACCTGGCCGACATCGACCAGGCCGAGGCGTTCTGCCGCGAGGTCGACCTGGCGGTCTTCGCCCCGGCCATCGGCACGGCGCACGGCATCTACAAGGGGACGCCCGAAATCGCCTACGACCGCCTGGACGCCATCGCCCGCCGCACGGGGCTGCCCATCGCCCTGCACGGCGGAACAGGGCTGGACGATGCGACGTTCAAACGCTGCATCGAGCTGGGCTGTGCCAAGATCAACATCTCAACGGCCCTGAAATACGCCTTCATCGACGGATTCGTGGATTATCACCTCGCCCGGAAGAAGTACGAGCCGCTCAAGCCCCTCCAGGCGCAGTACGAGGCCGTCTACGCCCTGGTGGCCGGGAACATCCGCCTGTTCGGCTCGGCGGGGAAGGCCTGAGGACGACCATGACACCCGTGAAGATGCCCCAGGTGGGCCAGGACATCGCCGCCGCGACGATCATCGAATGGCTCAAGGCCGAGGGCGACCCCGTCTCCGCCGGCGAGGTCGTCGCTGTGGTCGAGAGCGAGAAAGCCTCCTTCGAGGTCGAAGCCGACACCGACGGCGTCCTGCTCAAGCGCCTCTACGCCGCCGGCGAGGAAGGCAAGGTCCTCGAACCGATCGCGTGGATCGGCCGGCCGGGCGAGCGCATCCCCGAAGCGGCCGAGGCGCCTCCCGCCCCGACGCCGGCACCCGCACCGGTACCCGCCGCGCCCGTGGCGGCGGCCGCCGGGGGACGGCCGGCGGTTTCCCCCGTCGCGCGGCGGCTGGCGGCCGAGCACGGCGTGAACCTGTCGACCCTGGCCGGCACCGGCCCCGGCGGGCGGATCGTCAAAGCCGACGTCCTGGCGGCGGCCGCGCCGGCGCCCCCGCCCGTCGATCCGCTGCCGGCGGCGGATACGGAGGTGCCTTTCGACCGCATGCGGGCCACGATCGCACGACGGCTGACGCGGGCGTCGCAGACGGTCCCCCACTTCTCCATCGCCATCGACGTCGACATGACCGAGGCCAACCGCTGGCGCAAATCGCCGGCGGCGGGGACAAAGGTCACCGTCACCGACCTGATCATCCACGCCACGGCCCGGGCCCTGCGGGACTACGCCCGCCTCAACGCGATCGTCGACGAGACGAAGCTGACCCTCAGGAGCCGCGTCAACATCGGCGTGGCCACCGCGGTCGGCAGCGGGCTGCTCGTGCCGGTGATCGCCGATGCGCACACCCTGTCGCTGGCCGGGATCGCCGCCGCCGGTCGTGCCGCCGTCGAGGCCGCGCGCCGGGGCGTGCTGACCTCGACGGCCGCCGGGACGTTCACGATCAGCTCGCTGGGCATGTACGGCGTGACGCGCTTCACCCCCATCATCAACGCCCCCCAGTGCGCCATCCTCGCCGTCGCCGCCATCACGCCGCGGGTCGTGCCCGTCGGCGAGGCGATCGGCGTCCGCCAGATGATGACCCTCACGCTCGCCTGCGACCACCGGGCCATCGACGGGCCCTACGCGGCGGCGTTCCTCAACCGCCTCAAGACGGCCCTGGAGAAGGACTACAGGCCATGACCCTGGAAGCACTGATCTTCGACTGCGACGGCGTGCTGGTCGACACCGAGAAGGACGGCCACCGCGTGGCGTTCAACCAGGCCTTCGCCGCGATGGGCCTCGACGTCCAGTGGGACGTAGAGCTCTACGGCGAGCTGCTGGCCGTCGCCGGCGGCAAGGAGCGGATGGCGCACTACTTCACCCGGGCCGGCTGGCCCGACGCCGCCGCCGACCGCGACGCGTTCATCAGGAAGCTGCACACCCTCAAGACCGATCGGTTCATGAGCATCATCGCCTCGGGGGGCCTTCCGCTGCGGCCGGGCGTCGCGCGGCTCATCGACGAGGCGATCGCCGCGGGCATCACGCTGGCGGTGTGCTCGACGAGCAACGAGCGGGCGGTCCACCTCGTGGTCGACACGCTGCTGGGGCCGCGGCGCAAGGCGGCCTTCGGCGGGATCTTCGCCGGGGACATGGTCCCGCGCAAGAAGCCCGACCCGGCCGTCTATCAGCTCGCCTGCCGGACGCTGGGGCTCAGCCCCGCCGCGTGCGTCGTCGTCGAGGACAGCGCCAACGGCCTCCGCGCCGCCAAGGCCGCGGGAATGCCCTGCCTGGTCACCGTCAGCACCTACACCGCCGCCGAGGACTTTTCGGCCGCCGACCGGGTCGTTGCCCACCTGGACGACGGACCGATCACGCTGGCCGACCTCCGCGCCCTCGTGAAAGCCTGAATGCCAAGGAGCCCTGCGCGATGAAACTCTTCCTGGACACCGCCGACGTGAAGGCCGTCCGCCGGGCCCACGCGACCGGCCTGCTGGACGGCGTGACGACCAACCCGGCCAAGATCGCCGAGGCCGGCCGCCCGTTCCTGGAGGTCGTGCGCGAGATCGCCTCGATCACCCCCGGCCCGGTCAGCGCCGAGGCGATGAGCGCGACGGCGGGCGCCCTGGTCGACGAGGCGGTGCACCTGGCGTCGCTGGCGCCGAACATCGCCGTCAAGCTGCCGATGACCGTCGAGGGGCTCACCGCGTGCGGCGTGCTGGAGCGGGAGAAGAACGTCAGGACCAACGTCACGATGGTCTTCTCGGCGCCGCAGGCGTTTCTGGCGATGAAGGCCGGGGCGACGTTCGTGAGCATCGTCCTGAGCCGCCTGGACGCCGTCGGCAACGACAGCGAGATCCTCGTCAACGACGCGGCCGCCATCAAGCAGAACTACGGCTTCGCGTCGGAGATCATCGCCGGCAGCGTCAAGACGACCAACCAGGTGATGGCTTGCCTGCGTGCGGGGATCGACATCGCCACCGTGCCCGAGTCGGTCTTCTTCCAGCTCTTCCAGCATCCGCTGACCGACGTCGGCCTCGCGCAGTTCGCCGAGGTGTGGAAGGGCGTGAAGGCATGAGCGGGCCGCGCAGCATCCTGGCGTTCGGCGAACTGCTGTGGGACCTGCTGCCCGGCGGCGCCGCCACGCTCGGCGGGGCCCCGTTCAACTTCGCCTACCGCGTGAAGGAACAGGGCGACCGCGCCCGTATCGTCAGCCGCCTGGGGCGCGACGACTACGGCCGCCGCGCCGCCGAGCGCCTGGCGGCGCTGGGGATGAGCGATGCGTGCGTGCAGTGGGACGACCGGCGCCCCACCGGCACCGTGATCGTCAGCCTCGACGGCGCCGGCCAGCCCGACTACGTCATCGTCCCCGACGTCGCCTACGATCGCGTCGAGGCGACCGACGCGGTCCTCACCGAGGCCGCCCGCGCCGACTGCATCTGTTTCGGCACGCTCATCCAGCGCACCGCCGGCGCCCGGGCGGCGCTGCGGGCGATTCTCGACGCCGCCCCCGCGACGGCGGTGCGGCTGCTGGACATCAACCTGCGCAAGGACTGCCACAGTCCCGAGTCGATCGCCGCGTCGCTGGAAGAGGCGACGATCCTCAAGCTCAACGAGACGGAGGCCGCAGCCCTGGCTGGCCTGTTCGACCTGCCCGACCGGTCGATCCCGGCGTTCTGCGCCGAGATGATCGGCCGGTGGGACCTGACGCACTGCGTCGTGACGCTCGGGGCCTGCGGCGCGTTCGCCGACGGCGCCGAGACGGGGCCCGTGTACGAGCCGGGCTACCGCGTTGCGATGGTCGACCCCCTCGGTTCGGGCGACGCGTTCGTCGCGGCCTTCATCTGCCGCCTGCTGCGGGGCGAGCCGCTGGGCACGTGCCTCCATCACGGCAACGTGCTCGGCGCCATCGTCGCCACGCAGGCCGGCGCCACCGAACCGATCGATTCGGAGGTCCGCGAAGCCTTCACCGCATCACACCACGAACGGCTCGTCGAGCCGTCTTTGAAAACGTTCATGAATGGATAGAGGCTCAGCCATGAAACCGATACGGATCAGCATGGGGATCTGGGGCAACACGAACCTGGTCGATCGCTTCAACACCAAGGGCTTCGGCGAGGAGGTCGCGGTGCTCGACCGCATCCGCCAGATCGGCCAGATCGACGGCGTGGACGGCATCGAACTGCACCTGCCGACCGAGATCAACGACACGAACGCCGATGACGTCGCCCGCGTGCTCGACGATCACAACCTCCAGATCGTCCAACTCTGCGGCCACACGTGGACCGAGAAGAAGTACAAGCACGGCGCCCTGGCCGACTCCAACCCCGCCGTCCGCCAGGGGGCCGTCGACCGCGTCCGGGCGGCCCTGGACATGGGCGCGCGGTTCAACGTGCCCATCAGCGTTCTGTGGCCCGCCACGGACGGCAACGACTTCCCCCTCCAGGCCGACTATCTCGCCCTCTACGAGCGCTACGTCCAGAGCTGCCGGCGGATCCTCGACCACGTCCACGCCAACGGCTACGCCACCAAGGTGTGCATCGAGCCCAAACCCTTCGAGCCCCGCACGCACATCATGATGGGCAACACCGCCCAGGCATTGTGCATCGTCAACGAGATCGACGACCCCAGCTTCGGCATCAACCTCGACGTCGGCCACGCCATGATCGCCTCGGAGAACGTGGAGGATCAGCTCTCGCTGATCTGCCGGTACGGCAAGCTCTACCACACGCACTTCAACGACAACGACCAGCAGTGCGACGCCGACCTGCCGCCCGGGACGATCAACTTCCTGCGGCTCGTGCAGATCCTCTACGTCCTCGACCAGGTCGGCTACGACGGCTGGTTCGGCCTGGACCTGTTCCCCTACCGCGACGATCCCCGCAAATTCATCGAGATCTCCCGCGACAACCTCCACAAGGCCGCCGCCGTCGTCGATCTCATGAACGAAAACGGCGCCCGCGACCTCCGCGCCGCCGGGACGGGCGGGCCGGAGATGGCGATTCTGATGCGCGACTGCATGGGCAAGGTGCTGGCGGGATAGGCGAGCCGTCATCCGCCGTTCAACATCGCCCTGGCCTCCGCCCCCGGGCGGCGGATCGATCCGTTGCGCGTGGTGAAGCGGACGGTATCGAACCAGTCCAGCAGCGGGACGGCGTACTTGCGGCTGACGCCGAGGGCGTCGCGGAACTGCATGGTGGTGAAGCTGCCGGACTGGCGGAAGAGGTCCAGGGCGACCTGCCGGGCACGCTGGACGGCGTCGGCGTGAAGGGTCACCTTGGCGTCCAGGGGCACGACGGCGCCCTGGTCGGCCAGGACGCGAACGATCGACGCCAGGCGCTGCGGGGCGATGCCCAGTTCGCCGGCCAGGTCCTCCGGCAGCGGGGCCTCGAAGGCCGCGTCGCGCAGCCGCCCCACGATCCGATCGGCCAGCGCCCGGTCGGCCTCGGCCAGGTGCACGCCGCGGCCCGGCAGGCCCAGCAGCGGGCCGCGCCCTTCGATCCGCCGCGCCGCCGCGAGGCGCTCGACGGTCAGGGCCCCCACCCGGTCCGACACGTCCAGCGCCGCCGCCAGGGCCGCCGGGGCCATCCCCGCCCGCATCGGCTCGGCGGCGTGAAAGGCGTCCAGCGCCTCGACGGCCCGGTCTCCCAGGGCGTCCAGCGCCTCGGCGTGAATGACCAGCCCGCCGGGTTCGGCGATCGCGACGCCGCCGGCAACCAGCGGCGGCAGCACCGCGTCGACCTGCGCGTCGGTCCAGTGAGCCCGTGCCGCCAGCTCGGCCCGCGTCAGCCCGGCATCGGCTTCGCGGAGGATCGTCTCGCACCAGCGACGCGGATCGTCCAGGGCCTCGCGGCGGGCCTCCAGACGGCCGAGCACCCAGGGGCGTCCGCGGCGAAGGCGGGTGTCGCTCACATCGAGGATCCGCCCGCCGCCCAGGGTCGTCACGCGGCCGCCGGCCAGGCCGGCCACGCTGCCCCGCAGGACAAACCGTTCGCCCGGCACCGCCGCCAGGGGCTCGCGGAGGCGAAGCTGCACCAGGGCCGTGGCGCCCGGGGCGATCGGCTCGCCGGCCAGCATCGCGACGTTCGCCATCGCCTCGGCGGTGCCCAGGTGGATGTGGCCCTCGACGTAGTCTTCCAGCGGCCGCGGCACGGACGGCAGGACCGTCAGCGCCGCCTCCACCATCGTCGCCGGATGACAGGCCGGGTCGGCCGTCAGGACCGCGCCGCGCGACAGCGCCGCCGGATCGGCGTCGGCGAGGTTCATCGCCACGCACTCCCCGGCCCGGCCGACCGATGCGTCCCGCCCGTACACCTGCAGCTTCCGCACGCGGACGGACTGGCCCGACGGCTGCACGATCAGCCGATCGCCCTCGGCGACCGACCCCCACGCAGGGATCCCCGAGACAACCGTTCCAAACCCATGGATGGAAAAACTCCGTTCGACCCACAGGCGGAACAGCCCGTCCAGGCGCCGGGGCGCACAGGCGTTCACGGCTCCGTCGAGCGCCTCGAAGAACGCTGAAAAACCTTCGCCGGTGATGGTGGAGATCGGGCAGATCGGCGCATCGGCCAGGAAGGTGCCGGTCACGAAGGCGCGAACCTCCTCGACGGCGGCCTGGCGCAGCTCGTCGTCGACCAGGTCGACCTTCGTCAGGGCAATGACGCCGCGGCGGACGCCCATGAGCGTGAGGATGTCCAGGTGCTCGCGGGTCTGGGGCATGACCCCGTCATCGGCGGCGACGACGAAGATCACCACGTCGACGCCCTGGGCGCCGGCGACCATGTTGCGGATGAACCCCACGTGGCCGGGCACGTCGACGATGCCGACAATCCGCTCGTCGGCCATCGCGCAGGGAGCGAACCCCAGCTCGATCGTCATCCCGCGGGCCTTCTCCTCGGCCAACGTGTCGGTGTCGCAGCCGGTCAGCAGCTTCACCAGGGCCGTCTTGCCGTGATCGACGTGTCCGGCGGTGCCGAGCATCACGTTCTTGCGCGTCATTTCCCGCCCGGCGGCGTCCGTTACGCGATTGCCCGTCGCCTCGTCGCTCATGCCGTCGCCCGTCCCACAGCCTGCGCGATCAGGGGGATGTCGCCCTCCTCGATCGTCCGCGCGTCCAGGATCACCCGCTCGCGGTCGATGCGCGTGAAGACGCACGCGTCGTCCAGCCGCAGGCGGCGGGCCAGATCGTCGGCGGTCCGGTCGGCCGCCGCCAGGGCGGCAACCCACGTCGGCAGCGCCTCGTGGGGCAGCGACCCGCTGCCGAGGTAGCCGACGTCCCTGCGGACCTCGGCCGCGACGGCCGGGGCAGCCGCGGCGATCGCCTCGGCCAGCGCCTGCGCACGCGCCTGCAGGGCCGCGTCGCCCGTCGCCAGCATGCGGTACAGCGGGTGCTCGCGCTTGAGCAGGTCCAGGTCGCGGAAAAGCGCCAGCGTCCGCTCCAGGGCCATCAGGCAGGTCTTGTCCGGCCGCAGGGCCCGGGCCAGGGGGTGCCTGCGGATGTGTTCGATGAGCTCCTTGCGGCCCACGATGATCCCGCCCTGACTGGCGCCGATGAGTTTGTCGGCGCTGAACAGGACGATGTCGGCCCCGGCCGCCAGCGACTCGGGCACCGTTGGCTCGTGGGGCAGCCCGAAGGCGGCCAGGTCCACCAGGGCGCCGGCGCCGAGGTCGTCGACGACGGGGATCCGGGGATGGCCGATCTTCACCAGGTCGGCGACGGTGACTTCCTTGTGGAAGCCCACGACGCGGAAGTTGCTGGGATGGGCCCGGAAGAGCAGGCCGGTGTTCTCGGTGACGGCGTCGGCGTAGTCGCGCGGGTGCGTGCGGTTGGTCGTGCCGACCTCGACCATGCGGGCGCCGCTCATGGCCATCACGTCAGGCAGGCGGAACGCCCCGCCGATCTCGATGAGCTGCCCGCGCGAGACGATCACCTCCTTGCCCGGCGCCAGGGCCGCCAGGACCAGCAGCGTCGCGCCGGCGTTGTTGTTGACGACGGTCGCCGCCTCGGCGCCGGTCAGTTCGGTGAGGATCGGCTCGACGCGGCCGTCGCGGTCGCTGCGGGTGCCGCTGTCGCGGTCGATGGCGAGCGTGACGTAGCCCTTGAGCCCGTTGATCATGTCGTCGACCACCCGCCCCGGCCACACCGCCCGCCCCAGGCCGGTGTGCAGGATGACCCCCGTCGCGTTGATCGCCCGCCGGATCCGCGGCGCGACCCGCTCGGCCAGCAGAGCGCCGGCCAGTTCCAGGACGTACCCCTCGCCGACATGGGCCGTCCCGCACCGGCCCCGGTCGTCGTTCTGGACGGCCTGGCGGAGCTGATCGACCGCATCCCGCAAGCACGCCGTCACCAGCGGGCGGGGATGCTGGGCGAGCCACTCGGTGGCGGTCGCACTTTGGAGCAGCCCCCCCACCGACGGGAGGGCCCGAAGCAGGTCGTGTTTCGCTGTCTGGGACATCCGCGTCTCCCTTATCGAACGCCGGATCATACCACAAGTCCGCCGTCAGTGCACCGACCGGCTTGACTTGACGACGGGGCGCGGGTGTACTGGGGTTGAGTATCCTCGCCTTTCGTACACGCAAGGGTCACCTGGAGCGCTGCCATGAGCGACTGCCGCGGAAAGAACGCCGACTCCCATCCGACGGACTCCTGCCGCCCCCCGGCTTGCCGCGGCGCTGCGAAGCTTCCGCCGGACACGGCGCCGAACGATCCGCTGGGACGATTCTCGCGGATGATCCCCAATTGCCTCGACTACGCCCGCAGGGCCAAGGACGCGGGGCGCCCGATCGTGGGCATCATGTGCGAGTACACCCCCCGCGAGATCCTCATGGCCGCCGGGGCGGTCCCCGTCTGCCTGTGCGGCGGCTCGGCCGGCACCATCCCCGCCGCCGAAAGCGACCTGCCGACCAACCTCTGCCCGCTGATCAAGTCCACGTACGGGTACCACGTGACCGGCAAGAACCCGTTTCTCGAGATGGCCGACCTGCTGGTCGCCGAGACGACGTGCGACGGCAAGAAGAAGATGTACGAACTGCTCAGCCGCACGCGCCCCATGCACGTGCTGGAACTGCCGCAGAAGCCGGACCACCCCGCGGCCAGGCAGCACTGGCTGGCGGAACTGCGGGGGCTGGTCAGCGTTCTGAAAGACCGCTTCGGCGTCGCGATCACCGACGATCGTCTCCGCGACAGCATCCGCGCGATGAACCGGGAGCGTTCGCTGCGCCGCCGGATCGGCGCGCTGATGGCCGCCGACGCCCCCCCGCTGACCGGGCGGCAGGTGCTGGACCTGAAGAGTTCCATCTCCTGCATTGAGGAGGACCTGGCGCAGTACGAGACGATCCTGGCGGCCCTGGAAGGCACGTCGGGGCCCGCCGAACGCGCCGCCCGCGTCCGGGTCGTGCTGACCGGCGTGCCCCTGCCCCACGGCGCCGAACGGGTGATGGACATCGTCGAGGCGAACGGCGGCCTGGTCGTGGCCGCCGACAACTGCACCGGCCTGAAGCCCATCGAGGAGGACATCGACGCCGACGCCGACAACCCGCTGGAGGCGATCGCCGACAAGTACCTCCACCTGCCCTGCTCGGTGATGACGCCCAACGACGGGCGCCTGGCGCTGTTGGGGCGCCTCGCGGCGGCGTATCGCCCGCAGTGCGTGGTGGAACTGGTCTGGCAGGCGTGCCTGACCTACGACATCGAGGCGACGCGCGTGCGGGCGTTCGTCGATCAGACCCTGGGGCTGCCCTACCTGCGGATCGGCACGGACTACTCGCCCTCGGACTCCTCCCGCATCGCCGTGCGCGTGGAGGCCCTGTTCGAAACCGTCAGGGGGTCGAGGCGACCATGATCCACGCGGGCATCGACGCCGGATCGCGTGCAATCAAGATCGTCCTGTGGGACGCCGCGGCCGCACGTCCGGCCGCCATGGGCGCCGCCGACCAAGGCGTTCGCCAGGACGCCCTTGCGACGGACCTGCTGGAAGACCTCTGCGGGTGGGCCGGCGTCGAGCGCCGCGTTTTGGGCCGCATCGTGGCCACCGGCTACGCCCGCCACGCCCTCTCGGCCGCCCACGCGACCGTCACCGAGATCACCTGCCACGCCCGCGGCGTACGCCACCTGGTGCCGGAGGCGAGGACCGTGATCGAGATCGGCGGACAGGACAGCAAACTGCTGCGATTGGACGAGCGCGGCGCCGTGCGGGACTTCGCCATGAACGACCGCTGTGCGGCCGGCACGGGACGGTTCCTGGAAGTGGTCGCCTTGCGGCTCGGCGTGCCGCTGGAGGCCCTGGGCGCCCTGGCCGCCCGCAGCGCCGAACCGGCGGCGATCAGCAACACGTGCGTGGTGTTCGCCGAAACGGAGATCATCGGTCTTCTGGCGTCGGGTCGCTCGCCGGAGGATATCGCCGCCGGCGTCCAGGCGTCGATCGCCTCGCGGGTCGCCGCCATGGCGGGAGGAACCCTGGCCGAGCCGATCGTCTTCACCGGCGGGGTCGCGAGCGTCTCCGGCATGCCCGACGTGCTGGCCGCGGCCCTGGGCCGACCGATCCGGATCGCCCCCGATCCGCGGATGACCGGCGCCCTGGGAGCCGCCCTCCTGGCGGCCGAGCAGGGTGGGAATTAGGGCCTAGATCCGCCCCTTCTCGCGTCGATGGTCGATCACCCGCACCGCCTTGCCGACCGACCGCTCCAGCGTCTGCGGCTCGACCAGGTGCACCGTCACGCGGATGCCTGCGACCGAGTGGATCTCGCGGGTGATCCGGTCGCGAAGCTCCTGCATGCGGCTCATCCGGTCGGAAAAGTCCTCGGCGCGGATTTCGACGTAGACGTCGACCTCGTCGAGCGTTCCGGGCCGGTCGACCTCGATGAGGTAGTGCGGGGCGGTTCCCTCGACGCGGAGGAGGGCCTCCTCGATCAGCGACGGGAAGACGTTGACCCCGCGGACGATGAGCATGTCGTCGGTCCGCCCCACAACGCGGCTCATCCGCACGGTGGTCCGCCCGCAGGGGCACTGGCTGCGGTCGAGCGCGGCGATGTCGCGGGTGCGGTAGCGCAGGACGGGCATGGCCTGCTTGGTCAGCGTGGTGAAGACCAGTTCGCCCTGCCGGCCGTCGGCGACGGGCTCAAGGGTGTCGGGGTCGACGCACTCGACGAGGAAATGGTCTTCCTGGATGTGCATGCCCGTGCGCGCGGCGCACTCGCCGCTGACGCCGGGGCCGATGACTTCGCTGAGACCGTAATTGTTGAACGCGAGGATGCCGAGCTGTTCCTCGATGGCATGGCGCATGTCCTCGGTCCAGGGTTCGCCGCCGAAGTGGCCGAAGCGGATGGACAGGTCCTGCGGCCCCAGCCCCTGGCTGCGGGCGACCTCGGCGATGTTCAGCGCGTAGCTGGGCGTGCAGACCAGGACGTCGGCGCGGAGGTCCTGCATGAGCATGATCTGGCGGGGCGTGTTGCCCGCCGCGGCCGGCACGACGG
Organism: Planctomycetota bacterium; assembly: GCA_012514895.1. Classification (GTDB taxonomy): domain Bacteria; phylum Planctomycetota; class Phycisphaerae; order SM23-33; family FEN-1343; genus JAAYZK01. The sequence continues at coordinate 36,847 of JAAYZK010000140.1, forward strand.
CCGCCCCGACGCGCTCGACGCCGTAGTGCAGGCCGAACCCGCCGGTGAACAGCCCGTAGCCGAAGGCGATGTGCACCAGGTGGTCGCTCCGCAGCCCGCCGGCGACCAGGAAGCGGGCGCACAGGTCCGCCCACGTCGCGCGGTCCTCGGCGGTGTAGGCGACGAAGGTCGGTTTGCCCGTCGTTCCCGACGAGCCGTGGATCCGCGCCACCTGCCCGCGCGGCACGGCCAGGAAGCCCAGGGGATAGTGGTCCCGCAGGTCCGCCTTGGTCGTCATCGGCAGCGACCGCAGGTCGTCCAGGCTCCTGACGTCCTGGGGGGCGATGCCCGCATCGGCGAAGGCCTTCCTGTAGAAGGGCACGTCGGCGATGCGCCGCAGCGTGGCCTGCAGCCGCTCCAGTTGGATCGCCCGGCGCTGGTCGACCGACATCGTCTCGGCCGCGTCGTGGATGCGGTTCTCGAACGGAAATTCCGCCATGGTCTACTCCCGCGGGGCTCCGGTCAGCTCTGCACCGGCAGGGCGCTGCTGCCGACGAGGTTCACGCCCTTGCCCCGCAGCAGGGCCACCGCCGCGTCGGCGTTCTCGAACCGGAAGACGATGATCGCCTTGTCGCCGGCGCGGTACGTGAACGCGTACATGTACTCGACGTTCATCCCGCCCCGCTCGATGATCTCGAGGATCTCCTGCAGCCCGCCGGGCCGGTCGGCGACCTCCATCGCGACCACCTCGGTGACGTTGACCACGCAGCCGGCCTTCTCGAGGGCGGCCTTGGCGCCCTTCCAGTCGGCGGCGATCAGCCGCATGATGCCGAACTGCGTGGTGTCGGCCACCGACAGCGTCACGATGTTGATCCCCGCGTCGGCCAGCACCTTGCAGGGGTGGCTCAGCCGACCGGGCTTGTTTTCCAGAAACACCGACAGTTGACTCAGTTTCATCACCGGCCCCTTTCACTCCGTTGCTGGTTATCGGTTCACCGTTACAGTTGCCGCTTGTCGATCACCCGCTTGGCCTTGCCCATCGACCGCTCGATCGTATTGGGCTCCACCAGGCTCAGCGTGACGGAAACCCCCAGCGTCGTCTGGATCGCCTCGGCCAGCGAAGCACGCAGCGCCTCCAGGGCGCCGACGGTGTCGGAGAAGACCTGCGGCGTCACCTCCACCTGCACTTCCATCCGATCCAGCCCCTTGTCGCGGGTCAGGATGATCTGGTAGTGCGGCAGCGTTCCCTCGATCTTCAGCAGGGCGCTCTCGACCTGCGAGGGGAAGACGTTCACGCCGCGGATGATGAACATGTCGTCGCTGCGCCGCCCGATCCGCTGGATCCGCCGCACCGTCCGCCCGCACGGGCAGGGCTCGGGGATGATCGACGTGATGTCCCGCGTGCGATAGCGGATCATCGGCATCGCCTTCTTGGCCAGCGTGGTCAGCACCAGTTCGCCCTCCGACCCGTCGGGCAGGGGCTCGAGCGTCTGGGGGTCGATGATCTCGGGGTAGAAGTAGTCCTCGAAGACGTGCAGCCCGCTCTGCTCGCGGCACGCGCTGGCGACGCCGGGGCCGATGATTTCCGAGAGCCCGTAGATGTCGTACGCCTTGATCCCCGCGGCCTCCTCCACGTACGCCCGCATCGCCTCGGTCCACGGCTCGGCGCCGAAGACGCCCACCCGCAGCGGAAGGTCCCGCAGGTCCACGCCCATCTGTCCGGCCCGCTCGATGATGTGGACGAAGTAGCTCGGCGTGCAGCACAGGGCCGTAACGCCGAAGTCCTTCATCACCATGATCTGCCGGTCGGTGTTTCCGCCGGAGATGGGGATCACCGTCGCCCCCAGCGCCTCGGCGCCGTAGTGGGCGCCCAGCCCGCCGGTCAACAGGCCGTACCCGTAAGCGTTCTGGATGATGTCGCCCGCCCCCAGCCCGCAGGCCGCGAACGTCCGCACCATCGCGTCGGCCCAGACGGCCACGTCCTCCTTGGTGTAGGCGACGACGATGGGCTTGCCCGTCGTGCCGCTGGAGGCGTGCAGGCGGACCACCTCGCCGATGTCGCTGGCGAACAGGCCGAACGGGTAGGTGTCCCGCAGATCGGTCTTGACGGTAAAAGGCAGGCGGGCAACGTCTTCGAGCGTCTTGACGCTGTCGGGCGTCAGCCCGCGCTCGTCCATCCGTCGGCGGAACAGTTCCACGCGGGCGTACGCGCGGGCGACCATCGCCTGCAGCCGCCCAAGCTGCAGTTGGCGCAACTGCGGGGCGGGCAGGTAATCCGGCGCGCTGGCCGGCACGAACGCGGCCGCCGAAGAGGCACAGCAGTCAGCCATCGGTTCGCTCTCCTTCCCCCCCGCCTGCACAACCCGCGGCAGACGGGGGATGCTGGGACACTCGGGTCCGACTCAGTTGACAGGGGTCAGCCGGATCGGCCCAGTAAAAAGGCCTGGGCGTTGATCTCATGCAGCTTGGGCGGCAGCACGGCCTGGATCGCCGCCCGCCAGGTCGCCTCGTCGAAGTCCAACACCTTGCTCAGCGCCCCCACCATCGCGACGTTCAGGCTCCGCGGGTGGGGCAGCCGGTCGGCGTCGATCGCCTCGGGCGTGATCAGCGCGCCGCCGGCGCGGAGGACGTCGCGATGGACGTCGGCCTGGTCGGCGGCCAGGACCATCAACACGTCGGCCTCGCCCGCCGTCACCATCGGGCTGAGCACCATGGCATCGGGCGTGGCGCCAAACCGGACGTCCGTGCGGACCGATCCGCCCCGCTGGCTCATGCCGTGCACCTCGGCCTTCTTCACGTCGCGCCCGGCGGCGAACGCCGCCGCGGCGATGATGTCCGACGCCGTCAGCACGCCCTGGCCGCCCAGGCCGGCGACGACGATGTTCATGACTTGCCCGGCCATCACTCCTGCCCTCCTTGCGTGTACCGGCGCAACTTCGCGGCCGCCAGCAGGCAGGGCCGCCGCAGGATGAACACGCTCAGCCGGTCCGACGCGAGGCTCTCGGTCAGGGCCCCGACGAAGGCGTCGCGCTCCTTGACGGGGTCGAAGATCACCACGTTGTCGATCCCGATCGCCCGGGCGAGGTCCTCCGGGTTCACCTGGCCGGCCGGCTCGTGGTTGAGCTTCCGCCCGGTGCCGGGGTGCTCCTGCAGGCCCGTCATGGCCGTGGTGCTGTTGTCCAGGATCATCACCACGTGGCCGGTCTTCGGCCGGTTGTAGGCCATGTCGACCAGGCCGGTGATGCCGCTGTGCATGAAGGTGCTGTCGCCGATGACGCTGACAACCTTGCGGGCCTGTTCGTCGGCCAGCACGTGCCGCAGCCCCAGCCCGACGCCGATGCTGGCGCCCATGCACACGCAACTGTCCATCGCCTCGAAGGGCGGCAGCACGCCCAGCGTGTAGCAGCCGATGTCGCCGGTGACGATGCAGCCCAGGTCGCGGAGCGTCTCGAAGGCCACGCGGTGCGGGCAACCCACGCACAACTGCGGCGGCTTGCCGGGCGGCGGCGCCGGCTCGGGGCTCTCGTCGCGGCTGAGGATCCGCCGGACCCGCTCGACGTTCAGTTCGCCGAAGCGGTACATCTCGGCCTTGCCCTCGACCTCGATGCCCGCGGCGCGGAGGCCGTCGACCAGGCAGGGGTCGCCTTCCTCGATCACGACGCACCGCTCGACGCCGTCGGCGAACGTCCGGATCCGCTCGATCGGCAGCGGATAGGTGAAGCCCAGCTTGAGAATCCGCGCCTCCGGGGCCGCCTCGCGGGCGTGGAGCGCGGCGACCCCCGAGGCGACGATTCCCAGGGCCGCCCCGCCGTCATAGTCGCGGTTCAGGTCGCACGTCTCGTTCCAGGCCGCCAGTTCCGCCAGCTTCTTCCGCAGCCGCCGGTGGGCCGGCCGGGCATAGGCCGGCACCATGACGCGGCCCTTGATGTCGCGCTGGAAGTGCGGCGGCGCGGCCGGACCGGCGGGGGCACGGGGGGTGACGACCGTCTTGGTGTGGCAGACCCGCGTCGTCACGCGGACCATCACGGGGATTCGCCACTGCTGCGACAGCTCGAAGGCGCGCCGGGTGAAATCATACGCCTCCTGCGAATCGGCCGGCTCCAGCATGGGCACGCCCGCGGCGACGGCGTAGCGGCGGCTGTCCTGCTCGTTCTGGCTGGAGGCCATGCCCGGGTCGTCGGCGCAGATCAGCACCAGTGCGCCGGACACGCCCGTGTACGCCGCCGTGAACAGCGGGTCGGCCGCGACGTTCACGCCGACGTGCTTCATCGTCGCGATCGCCCGCGCGCCGCCGAACGCGGCCCCGATGGCCACCTCCAGGGCGACCTTCTCGTTGGGCGACCACTGGGCGTACCCGCCCAGGGCGCTGAAGGTCTCCAGGATCTCCGTCGACGGGGTCCCCGGATAGCCGGCGCCCAGCGCCACGCCGCAGTCCAGGGCCGCCCGGGCGACGGCTTCGTTGCCGCTCAGCAACGCTCGAGCTGATGTTGACATCACTACTTGCACCCAATCAGGCCCAGACGAGACGACCGCCCGTCCCGGCGACGGACGTACCGCGTACAGATCTTCTTTCATACCAGAAACCCCGGAAATGATCAACCGCCGATCCGGCAGGTTCGCCGGGCCGGCCGCCTGTGGAAAAGGCCAACGGCCCGGCGGAGGGGGAGCCGCCGGGCCGTTGGAGGAGGCAGACGCTGCGGATCATTCCGTCAGCGTCAGAGAACTGACGGTGTGCGTGCCGACCGAGTTGCCGGCGTTGAGCGTCCAGTGGTCGATACTGGTGATGCTCTGCTGCTCGGTGCGGAAGGCATAGCCGCTCGCGAGGGTGATCTCCGATTGGCCGGGCGGCGTGACGTAGACCGAGTAGGTATGATTCGACACGTTGACCACCATGCGGACGTGGTACGTCGCGCTGGCCGTGTAGGCCACCGTCGCGTCGGCGGCGTAGCTGGAGCCGTTGCGGACGTCGATCCGGTTGGAGGTGTTGAACCGCACGATGCACGCCAGGTCGGTCCACCAGTCTCCGATGCCGCTGGACAGCCCGGTCACGGCGTCGATGCCCGAGGTGTTGGGCACGGCGTCGAATTCACAGGTGAACGTGCCCGTCTGCGTCGGCAGGACCGAGTTGGGCCACGTGTAGGGGCTCGTCGAGCTGGTCAGCGTTCGCGAGACGACGGTGATCGCGACCGAGTCGTCATCGGTGGCGTCATCGTCGTCGGTGACGGTCAGGTCGGCGGTGTGGACGCCGACGTCCATCGACACGTTGGGCGTGGCGCCCGTGGCGATCTGGGTGACGCCTTCGGTCCAGACGTAGCTGGCGATCGAGCCGTCCGAATCGTACGAATCGTCCCCATCCAGCGTCACGGTCGCCGAGCC
>JAAYZK010000141.1 GCA_012514895.1 Planctomycetota bacterium
GGACATCGTCCCCGTCGCGATCCGGGATGAACATCAGGTACGGCGCCGCGCCGACCCACACACCGCCGAAGCCGACCTCCAGGCCGCTGACGAGGTTGAGCCCCTCGATAAACGTCTTGCTGGAGTCAAGCGTGCCGTCCCCATCGGTGTCCTCGAGGATGATGATCCGGTCCTTCCCTTGCCCTTCGTCGGCGCGGATCGGATAGGTGTGCGCTTCGGCGACCCACAGCCGGCCCCGCTCATCAATCGCGAAGGCGATCGGCTGATGCACCTGCGGTTCGCCGGCGCCGAGTGTGACGTTGAAGCCCCGCGGCACCGTCATCTGGGCGACCGCCTCTTCGGGGGTCAGGCCGGCAGCCAGCGGCTGATACTCCTTCGGCTGCGCCGCTTCCCACTCCGCCTTGCTGACCTGTTTGCGCTGCTGCAGCAGGACGTTGGCCCCCTTCATCCCGCCGACGGCAATGTCGGGCGCCCCATCGCCGTTGATGTCGGTCACGACCAGCCCGCGGCCGATCCCCGTGTCGCCATTGATCTGGAACGGCAGCCAGTCGACGCCGTCTTCGCCCCGCACGAGCTTGAACCAGTACACGACCGCCCCGGCGTCCCACATCGGGCTCTGCTCGTGATGCGACCAGTACGTCTTGCCGGTGACGATGTCCTTCAGCCCGTCGCCGTCCATGTCGACCAGCGCGACCGCGTGCAGTTCGCTGAACAGCACGCCGTATTTGTTCTCCTCGCGCTTCGAGCCCATGATCAGGTGTTGTTTCCACCCGCTCGAAGCACCCTTTTCGCTCGAAGCACCCCGGGTCCTTTGAGGACCCGGGGTGCTGGACGGTTCGTTCGCTTCCCGTTGGGGCGCGGCTAAGTTCTCCCACCAGGCCAGGCCGAACTCGTGGGCGGCGAGCGAGGTGATCACGTCGTTGTCGCCGTCCCCGTCGACGTCGTAGGCGTACATGTCGGCTCCGCCGCGGGGGGCGAAGGGGACCTTGTGGAAGGTCCACTCGGGGGAAGCACTCTCCGCAGAAGCACCCCGGGTCTTTGAAAGATCCGGGGTGCTGGGCTGCTCGAACCAGCCGTCCTTGGTGAGGACGTCCATCCGGCCGTCGCTGTTGACGTCGCCGACGCCCAGCCCGTGACCGAACCGCTCGGTGACGTCCTGCGGGGAGATCACCGTGAACTCCCACGTGCCGAAGGGCTCCTCTTTGTTGACCGTGACGTAACCGAACTTCCCCTTCGTGGTGCAGACCAGTTCGGGTGTTTCGTCGCCGACCAGGTCGACGAACTGCGGCGACTCGTTCGAGACCCAGTCGAACACCTGGTGCTTCTCCCACAACCCATCGAGCGCATCGGGGCCGGGGTTCTCGTAGACGTAGCACGGCGTGCCCGGGAACCCGACCGCCAGCACGTCCTGATGTTTGTCGCCGTTGAAGTCATACACCCACGAGAAGAAGCTGTTGGCGTACCCTTTGCGGTTCTGCGGCTCGGCGGGATAGATCTCGTGTTTCTTGTCGAACTTCGGCCCGGCGAACCAGTA
>JAAYZK010000142.1 GCA_012514895.1 Planctomycetota bacterium
CGCAGGAGCCATCGGCAAGCGCCCTGGACTTCCGTCCGTCTGTGACGCAGCTTCTGACGACCCGCTCAGGCGTCCAGGTGGCTCTGGTCGAACTCATCGCCCCGGAAGGTGTGGCCCAGGTACGTCCTGCGGACCAGTTCGTCGTTGATCAGGTCGCGGGGCGGGCCTTCGCGGAGGACCTCGCCGCTGTCGATGATGTAGGAGCGGTCGGTGACGGTGAGGGTCTCGCGGACGTTGTGGTCGGTCAGCAGGATGGAGATCCGCTGCTCCCGCAGGGCGCGGATCTCGCGCTGGAGGTCCTCGACGGCGATGGGGTCGACGCCGCTGAAGGGCTCGTCCAGGAGGATCATCGTGGGGTTGGTCACCAGCGCGCGGGCGATCTCGAGCTTGCGGCGCTCCCCGCCTGACAGCGTCCGGGCCTGCTGGGCGGCCACGTGGGCCAGGCCGAACTGGCCCAGCAGGGCCTCGGCGCGGGCGGCCCGCTGCCTGCGGGTCATGGGCATCGTCTCCAGGATCGCGTCGAGGTTCTGCCGCACCGTCAGCCGCTGGAACACGCTGGGCTCCTGGCTGAGGTAGCCCATCCCGTGCCGCGCACGCCTGCACATGGGCATCCGCGTGACGTCCAGCCCCTCGAAGATGACGGTCCCGCCGTTGGGGATGATCATCCCGATGGTCATGCGGAACGTCGTGGTCTTGCCGGCGCCGTTGCGCCCCAGCAGGCCGACGATCTCGCCCTGGCCGACGCAGAAGCTGACCTTGTTGACCACCGCGCGGCCGCCGTACCGTTTGACCAGATCGCGTGTTTCCAGCAGGATCATTGTGTTCCGTTCCGCCTTCCCGGCCGTGCGGGGCTACTCGATGCGGCGCATCTTCCCGACGTGGGGCACGATCGGCAGCCGGTTGAGGCCCGGCAGGGGCACACGACTGCCCGCGGGCCAGTAGACGAAGAACGCCTTGCCGATCAACTGGTACCGCGGAACCGTCCCCATGCGGTACAGCGGTCTGCCGTACTCGTACAGCGGCTCATCGTACACATCGTACAGCCGCAGCGTCGGGGCGGCCTGGACCCAGCGGCGGGAGTCGGCGCTCTGGGGGGAGTTGTCGCCGAGCATGAAGAACTCGTCGTAGTCGGGCCGCTGCTCGAAGCGCCGGAGCGTGATGGGGTTGGCGTAGGTGCCCCAACCGGGCCAGCGGCCGCTGAACTGCGCGGCCAGTTGCTTCTGCTCGTTCTGGAGGAAGTACTTCAGCGTGGGGTCGTCGGCGTTTTCCGCCCCCCGGGGCAGGAGCAGGTCCGGCGACGTGTAGAACACATCCCGGAACACCCGCGTGTGCCACAGGTCGAACCGGCCGTGCAGGCCGGTGATGCCTACCTGCGGGACGGGCACGGCCTGGGCCTGCTCGGCGGCGGCCATCATGGCGATGTCCTCGATGTCCGGGCTGTACTGGTCGTCGCGGCTGACCAGCACGGGAGCGGCGTTCACCCAGACGGTCGCCCGCCAGTCCGCGTGCGTCAACGCCACCGTCACCGGCTCGCCCTCTCTGAAGGCGCCGTCCACGACGGTCTGGCCCCAGACCTCCGCCTCCTCCCACGACTGGAACGGCCTGCCCTGCCCATCCATCGTCCGGTGGAGCAGGCGGACCCGCCCGTCGAAGCTGAACTCGGCGGCGAACTGGTGGTCGAAGTGGCTCGTCGTCAGGCGCAGGGCGCCGGTCTCCGTCGGCACGATCATGGTTTCCAGGCGCAAGTCGCTGCAGATGTCGGCGTTAACGACGAAGCTGCCCCTCTCGGGCGTGTTGTAGCTGTTGGTGGCCTCGAAGATCCTCTCTTGTCCCCGGGCGAAGTGCAGCTCGCGGGGGGCGTCGCCGTCGTAGCGGAAGACGCGGCCGTGGTTGACCGTCAGGTCCCAGCCGTCGGCCGCCCCGTCGGCCCTGGCCCACAGCGGCTCCCACGGCTCCTGGCGAACGCGGCTGTTGTTGGCCGGCTGGTAGTCGTTGTCGAACAGCAACTGCCACATCGCCGCCTGCGTGTCGGCGGGCTTGCGAGCGATCTTCCAGTCGGTCAGATCGATGGGGGCGGCGTCCAGGTCGGCCCTGTCACGGATCCCGTCGCCGTTGCGGTCGGCGATGCGGTGGACGAACACGTCTCCGTGGACGATCCGCAGGACCTCCCCGGGCAGGCCGACCAGGCGCTTGATGAAGTTCTCCCGGTTCTCCTGGACATCCTTGAACACCACCACGTCCCAGCGCTGCACATCCCGCATGGCCCGGGGCAGCTTGAACACCAGCACCCGGTCGCCGCCGCGGGCGGGGTGCGACTCCCGGTTGATCCACACGCCACAGTTGGGGCAGGCGGCGTACGGATCCGGGCCTCTGTCCTTCCGCTCCGAGTCCAACCCGCGCGGGAACGCGTAACCGCAGTCCGGGCAGGTCACCAGCGTGTGGCGGCCCATCAACTGCGGCGCCATCGAGCCGGTGGGGATCTCGAACGCCTCCACCATGAACGCCCGCAGCACGAAGGCCAGGATGATCGCCACCCAGATGCTCTGGATCGTATCGCGAATGCTCGAAAGTTCGTTGTGCTTCATGATCTCTCGCCCCTGGGGCAAGCCTCTACGATAGACGACCACCGGCCGCCAGGCAAGCGACCGGAAGGGGGCCGGAGGCTTTTTCGCCCTGCCCCGAGGCGTCGATCGCCCATTGACCGCTGACCGCCCATCGGGTACATCGGCCGGTCAGGCAGCGAGATACACGACAGCCGCAATGGTTCTGGAACAGGCGGACTCCACCATGGCCGACGCAATCCGCATCAAGCCCCACCACTTCATCGACATCCTCACCTCGCTGGGAACCGGCCGAAGGGATTTCCAGCCGCATCCCTATGGCCATGCGGTGCATACCGTCAGCGAACGGATCCTCGCCGACCCCGACACCCTGCTGGAGATGGAACTGGGCGCCGACGACATCTGCGCGCCCTGCTCGCACAACATCCAAGGACTGTGCGATGACGTGATCGACACCTCCTTCCGCCCGCTGGCCCCCCCAGGCAAGCGGGAGTGGAATCTGCTTCTGGACCGGCGCTGGTGCGAACGGCTGGGGCTCGCCCCGGGGGATCGGCTGACCGCACGCCGTTTCGCGCGGCTCGCGGGCGATCGCATGGGGGATATCACGGACATCTACCGCGAGATCCCGGCCGACAGGACACGGCTCCGCGCGTCCAACCTCCGCAAGGGGATCGACTGGATTCTCAACACCGATGGCGCGCCAGGGTGTTCCGGAGGGCCGAAAGGATGAGGCCCGTGCCCCGTTGACCGGCCGGGGCCGATCTGGTACACCGGCGGGCCAAGGAGTGCGATGCATGGCGATGACCACCAAGCAACTGGCGGCGCGGATCAAGGAGGTCGCTTACCTGGAGGGTGAGTTCACCCTGCGCAGCGGGGCGATCAGCCACTACTACCTGGACAAGTACCTCTTCGAGACCCAGCCGGACATCCTGGCGGAGCTGGGCCGTCGGTTCGCCGCCGTGGCGGGCGACGCGACGCTGGTTGCCGGCGCCGAGCTGGGGGCCGTCTCGCTGGCAGCGGCGACAAGTATGGCCAGCGGCCTGCCTTACGTGATCGTTCGCAACGCCAGGAAGGGGTACGGCACGGGCAAGCAGATCGAGGGGGCCCTGCCTGCCGGCGCCAAGGTGCTGCTGGTGGAGGACATCATCACCAGCGGCGGGCAGGTCATCGAGGCCGCCCGCGCCCTGACGGCGGCCGGCGCGACGGTGCTGAAGATCGTCGGCACGATCGACCGGCTCCAGGGCGGCCGCGAGAACATCACGAAGGCCGGCTTCGCCTTCGAGGCCCTCCTGACCCGGGAGGACCTGGGCATCAGCGGGTAAGCGTTCCCGGGGGCTGTCTCTCTAGCACAAGTCAGAGTATCCGTGGGCGATAGCCCAGCCCCGGAGGGGCGAAATCCTCTTGCCGGGGGCGCGAGCCCCCGGACAGCGGCCCTCTTTGTCCGATCAGCCCCGAAGGGGCGGAAGCCCCCGCCGAACGCCGGCGGCCCTCCGCCACGGGCTCAGGATGGCCAATGACAAAGGCTCAAAACGCTGGAGGCGTGTGCCTCGGCGTTTTGAGCCTTTGCTGTTTATCTGCTTTGAAGCGGCTTCGAATTCCCGCGCCGTCGGGCCTATTCAGCGGCCGGTGCGGCGGCCGGTGCGGTCGCCGGGGCCGCCGGCGGGGCCGGCGGTGTCGGCGCGATCTTGGGCAGGTTGTTCTCCACCGGGATGAGGTCCATCACGGCCATCTGGATCTGGTTGTCCACCACCGCCCGAAGCGCCTGGCGCGCCAGATCCTGCGGCGTGCGGCCCTGACCCCGCTGCGAGGTCCACGGCTTGGGCGTCCCATCGCCCCGTTCGACCTCGGTCACCAGCACCACGTGCCAGCCGAACGACGTGCGGAAGACCTTGGAAATGTGCCCCTCAGCCGTGCTGTACGCCTGGAGCGTGAAGTACGGGTCCATCGGGCCGCCGAACTCGATCTGCCCGAGGTCGCCGCCCTTATCCTTGGAGGGGCAGTCGCTGAACTGCGAGGCGGCATCGGCGAAGGTCAGCTCGCGGGCGTTGATGCGGTCGACGACCTGCTGGAGCTTGTCGCGGGCGGCCTTCTGATCCACCGTCGAATCGTACAGCGAGCACTTGACCAGGATGTGGCTGACGGTCAGCTTCGTCCCGTCGAAGAACTCCGGATGATCGGCGATGAGCTTGTTGACCTGCTCGTCGCTCTGGGCCCGCTCGAGGTAGGCGTCGAACGCCATCGTCGGGCGCAGCCGCGTCAGCTCCCGCTCGAAACCTTCCCGCGCCCGGGCGATGGCCTGCTCGAACTCCGCGCGCTTGCTCGACTCGGCCTGCTCGTACTGGGCCTCGTCGACCGTCAGGTTCTTCACGCGGACGAACTCGGCGTTCAGGGCGTTGCCGGCCAGGTACGTCAGGGCCCTGTCGCGATAGCTGGACCGCTGGAAGGCGGGGATCTGCTCGAGCAGGCTGTCGAGCTGGCCCTGCGTGATCTCGGTCTGGCCGATCTTCGCCACCACCTCGTCCGGGTTGGAGGCCGCCTGGTCCGCCACGACCGGCTGTTCGGCGGGCTGCTGAGCGAGTGCCGCACTGCCGGTCAACGCCACCACGAGAAGAACCATCATCCATCTGCGAATCATCGGGAGCTACTCCTTCGCCGAAGGTTTTTGGATCATGCCGATGCCGACCCCGCGGTCGACAGGAGCACGAATTCTACCACAACCGTACGTTGCTCAACACCAAAAAGCTCACCTGCATTCCGCCGGTGAGCGGCGGTTTCGCGGCCTTGTGCCCGGCGGGGTCGTCCGGTAAGCTTGGGGGTCCTTGTCTGCGGAAGGATCGAGCTTATGAACGTCCTTGTCACCGGCGGCGCGGGCCTGATCGGCAGCTATCTGTCGGAGTTCATCTTACGGCAGCCGGGCGACCACTCGGTCGTCTGCGTCGACGACCTGTCGACCGGGTCGCTGGACAACGTCCGCGCCGTGGCGACCCATCCGCGCTACCGGTTCGTCCGCGACAGCATCCGCAACGTCAATACGATGACTACTCTTATCGACCGTTGCGACCTCGTCTTTCACCTGGCGGCGGCGGTGGGGGTGCAGTTGATCGTCGACCAGCCGGTCCGGACGATCGAGACCAACATCCACGGCAGCGAGATCGTGCTCGAACTGGCCAACAAGTTCGGCCGCAAGGTCCTGCTGGCTTCCAGCAGCGAGGTGTACGGCAAGAGCGATAACGTCCCGTTCCGCGAGGACAACGACATCGTGCTCGGCTCGACGCGTTTCAGCCGGTGGTGCTACGCGTGCAGCAAGATGGTCGACGAGTTCCTCGCGCTGGCGTATTTCGACCAGTTCGGCCTGCCGGTGGTGGTGTGCCGCTTCTTCAATACGGTCGGGCCTCGTCAGATCGGGACCTACGGGATGGTGATTCCCCGGTTTGTTCAGGCCGCCCTGCGGAACGAGCCGATCTCCATCTACGGGTCCGGCAAGCAGGTGCGGTCCTTCTGCCACGTCGCCGACATCGTCGGCGCGCTGTGGAAGCTGGCGGCCTGCCCCGAGGCGGTCGGCCAGGTGATCAACCTGGGCTCGACCGAAAGCGTCTCGATCGAGGCGCTGGCCGACCTGGTCATCGAGTTGACCGCCAGCCGCGGCGGGAAGGTGTACCTGACGTACGAGCAGGCTTACGGCAAGCCCTTCGACGATCTGCCCCGGCGGGTCCCCGATGTGAGCCGCGCCAGGAAGCTCATCGCCTTCGCCCCGACGATCTCGCTGCGCCAGACGCTTGAGCAGGTGATCGAGTACGAACGCAATCGAATGGCATAACCAGGATTTGGGTAAGGAGTAGGAACATGGCGGCCTATCTGGTCACCGGCGGGGCGGGATTCATCGGCTGCAACCTGGTCCGGTTCCTCTTGGATAAGGGCCACGACGTGGTCGTGGTGGACAACTACGCCACGGGCAAGCCGGAGAATCTCGCCTCGGTGCGGGACCGCATCACGATGATCGAGGGCGACATCCGCGACCGTGCGACGATGGATCGGGCGGTCCGCGGCGTCGACGCGATCTTCCACGAGGCGGCCCTGGGGTCGGTGCCCCGGTCGGTGGAGGATCCCAGGACCAGCCATGACGTCAACGTCAACGGCACGCTGACGGTCCTGGAGGCCGCCCGCGCCGCCGGGGTCAGGCGGCTCATCTTCGCCGCCAGTTCCAGCGCGTACGGCGACCAGCCCGACTCGCCCAAGCACGAAGGCATGGTGCCCCGCCCGATCAGCCCCTACGCCGCCAGCAAGCTTGCCTGCGAGGCCTATCTCCTTGCCTACGCCAAGAGTTACGGCATGGAGACCCTGGGTCTGCGGTACTTCAACGTCTTCGGGCCCCACCAGGACCCCACCGGCGCCTACGCGGCGGTGATCCCGGCGTTCGTCTCACGCCTGCTGCGAGGCCAGGCACCGGTCGTCTACGGCGACGGCGAACAGACGCGGGACTTCTGCTACATCGAGAACGTCCTTCATGCCAACTGGTTGGCTGCCAACGCCCCCGCCGAGGCCTGCCAAGGCCAGGTCGTCAACATTGCCTGCAACGCCTCGACCAGTCTCAACCAGATCCTCCATCAGCTCCAGAAGCTGCTGAAGACCGACGTCAAGCCCATCTACAGGCAGATGCGCCTCGGCGACGTCAAGGACAGCCTCGCCGACGTCACCCTGGCCCGGCAGACGATCGGCTACGAGCCGCAGGTGTACTTCGAAGAGGGCCTGAACCGGGCGATCGACTGGTACCGTGAGAACCTGTAGACCCCCAGCCCAAATCCGAAACCCGAAGCACGAAATCCGAAACAAATTCGAAATGGCCAAACGGCTGAAGACGGCAAACAACGGCAAAGAACAAACGACGGCAAGAACGGCAAACGGCAAGCCACGGCAAGAACGCCGAACGACAGACGATCTGGCGCCTGCCTTGTGAGCAATGGAGATACGCGTGGGTGGGGATCACGAGTATGATCTGGAGGCGCGGACAAGCGCGTGCTTGCCGTCTTGTCGTTCGCCGTTCACTGTCTTGCTGTTTGTCGTTTGCTGTGTTTTTGTTTGCCGTTTTGGCTGTTTTGCCGTTTCGAATTTGTTTCGTATTTCGAGCTTCGAGTTTCGGATTTCCGCGCCGGGCCCATACGCCCGGCAATGACATGGTCTGCAGCGGCCCGGTTAAGCATCGATTCTTCACGGAGGACCTCTCGGCCTCGCCGGTGGTGCTGGCGGACCGCGAGGCGCACCACGCGCTGCACGTCCTGCGCCTCAGGGCGGGCGATCGCGTCGAGCTGTTCGACGGCCGGGGCCTGCGGGCGCTGGGCGTCATCAGCCGCGCCGGCCGCAGCGAGGTGGAGGTGGCGATCGACCGCCTTGACGGTCCGCTGCCGCGCCCGGGGCCGGCGATCGGCGTGGCGTTCTCGCCCCCCAAGGGCAAGCGCCTCGAGTGGCTCCTGGAGAAGCTCACCGAACTGGGCGTCGCGGGCGTGCGGCCGCTGGTGTGCGAACGGAGCGACGTAACCGTCCGCGCCGACCGGCAGACGCACCAGCGCTGGCAGGCGATCTGCATCGGGGCCGTCCGCCAGTCCGGGCAGTGCCGCCTGCCGGCGATCGAGCCGTCGACGGCGCTGGCGGACCTGCCGGCCGCGGCGGGGGCGGGGCTGCTGGCCGATGCGGACGACGATGCCCGTCCGCTGGCGGAGGTCCTGGCCGGTTGCCCGTCCGGGCCGGTCGAGATCCTCATCGGTCCGGCCGGCGGCTGGACGTCCGGCGAGCGCGAGATGGCACGGGAGAAAGGATACCGCCCCGCCCGGCTCGGCCACACGACGCTGCGGACGGAGACGGCCGCCATCGCCGTCGTCGCCGCCGTCCTGGCCTGTTGGGATCGGGCCGACGATGACGGTCTGCCCCATCCGACCTGCCTCCCGTAGCCATCCATCGCGGCCGGCGCAGTGGCCTTATCACGCGGGAAAGACTATGCTTCAGGTGGAGAGGCGCGCTGGGGAACGCCGCGATCGACTCAACGTGCCCGGTGCGGCCGGAAAGGCAGAGGTATGCGTATCGACACGCAGTTTTCCGCGTTCCTGGTCAACCGACCGGGGGTCCTGGCCCAGATCACCCGCCAACTGGCGAAGGCTCGGCTGAACATCGTCGCCATGACGCTGGTGGACTCCAGCGAGCATGGCGTGCTGCGATTCGTCTGCGACAACGCCGAGAAGGCCCGCACGGTGCTCGGCAGCAGCCATGACCACTGGACGGAGACCGAGGTGCTGGTCTTCTCGCTGCCCAACCAGCCCGGGGCCCTGGCGACGGTCGCCGAGCTGCTGGCCGAGGCGCACATCAACATCTCGTACGGCTACACCTCCGGCGGGGCGCCGGGCGGAAAGACGACCTGCGTGTTCAAGGTTGCCGACATGAAGAAGGCGGCGCGGCTGCTGAGCAAGACGGCCGCCGGAGAGAGCAACGGTTCCAACGGGTCGGACCGCCGGAAGGTCCGCCCCTCGATCGCGCAGCGCAAGTGAGTGCAGCCACGACCGCCGGCCGTGGAAGCATGGGGGAATCCGCATGGCGGAGCCGTCCGTGTTCATGCTGGCCGCCTGGACGAACGATCCGGCGGGCTGGGCCGCCGTGGAGACCGGTCTGCGGCTGGTGACCGCGGCGGTGCTGGGCGGGCTGATCGGCCTGGAGCGGGGCGTCCACGGGCGTTCGGCGGGGCTGCGGACGCAGATGCTTGTGGCGGTCGGGGCGGCCCTGGCGATGGTGGTGAACCTCCGCTTCGCCGACGTGTTCGTCAACCCCGACACGCCGATCAGCATCGACCCGTCCCGCGTCGCCTACGGCGTGATGGGGGGCGTGGGCTTCCTGGGCGCCGGGGCGATCATGCGGTTCGGCATCGGCATCCGGGGGCTGACGACCGCCGCGAGCCTCTGGTGCACCGCGGCGGTGGGCCTGGCGGCGGGATTCGGCCTGTACGGGATCGCCGCGTTCACGGCGGGGGTGGTCCTGGTGGTGCTGTGGGTGCTGCGGTTCCTCGACCAGATCCTGCCCCGCGCCCACGAGCGCCAGTTGACCCTCGTGACCGGCGGACCGGTCGCCGAGGCGGTGGAGCGCTTCGAGCACATGCTCGTCCACGCCGGCCTGGACGCCCTGCAGGTCAGCATCCGCCGCCAGGCCGACGAGAGCGTCGCCAGGATCACCTTCCGCGTCATCCTGCATCGCCGGGCGGACCTGATGACGCTGCTGCGGGTCATCGACCAGACCCGGGACGTGCACGGCGTCACGCTGGAGTAGGCCGCCAGGCAGTGTCTGAGAATCCAGATGGCGGGCGTCGAGCGGGTCTTCGCCGCCCCGGCGGCGTCCGGCTCCATCGGCAACCGACGAGGTTGCCTGCTTCGCCGTTCTGGCCGGGACGGCGAATCCCTCGCTCTTGGGCCGCGCCAGCATTCTCAGACACTGCCTACTGCGAGGCGATCAGGCCCTTGAGGTCGGCCACGCCGGCCAGGACGCCGTTGGCGTCGACGACGGGGACCTCGCCGATCCGCCTGGCCTTGAGCAGGTCCAGCACGTCGCCGGCCCGCAGGTCGTCGCCCACCGTGATGCACTGGGCGGTCATCACCTCGCCGACCGGACGGCCGAGGAAGTCGGGGTCCTTCTCGATCCCGCGGCGCAGGTCGCCGTCGCAGAAGATGCCCAGCACCCTGCGGTCCGCATCGACCACCACCGCGGCGCCGCTGCGGGCGCGGGTGATGGCGAAGAGGGCCTCGCGGACCGGCCGGTCGGGCGCGATGGCGGCCACCGCGTCGCCCACCCGCATCACGAACTTCACCGCCAGCGTCTTGCGGCCCAGGGCGCCGGCGGGGTGGCGGCGGGCATAGTCCTCGACCTGGAACCCGCGGCGCTTCATCAGGCACAGGGCCAGCGCATCGCCCACCACCAGCATCGCCGTCGTCGTGGCCGTCGGGGCCAGGCCCAGCGGGCAGGCCTCCGTCAGGTCGCCCAGCAGGATCGCCCTGTCCGCCTGGACCGCCAGGTACGACCGCGCCGAGGCCGTCACCGCGATGATGGGCACGCTCATCGCCCGCACGAACGGCAGCAGGGCGGAGATCTCGCTGCTCTCGCCGGAGTTGGAGAAGATCAGCATCAGGTCGTCGGCCTGCACCATGCCCAGGTCCCCGTGCAGGGCCTCGGCCGGGTGGAGGAAGAACGAGGGCGTCCCCGTCGAGGCCAGCGTGGCGGAGATCTTCGCGGCGATCTGGCCGGCCTTGCCCATCCCGCAGGTGATCACGCGGCCTTTGCAGGCCTCCATCGCGTCCAGGGACGCGACGAACGTGCGGTCCAACTGGTTGCGCACCTTCTGCAGGGCGGTGATCTCGATGTCCAGGACCTGTCGGGCGTATTCGAGCGTCATGGGGGTATTGAACCGCATTCCGTCCCGGGAGTCACGCAAAACGCGCGCGACATCCGCGGCCCTGAGCGCGGCGAAAGCCTGGCATTCGCCGCCGGCCAGGTTCGCTCCGCCCTCGAAGGCGAAAGGCAGGCTTCAGGCTTCGGGCTTCAGGAACGGCGGCGCCGTTCTTTGCTGTGCCTGAAGCCTGAAGCCTCCCGGGGGCCCAGACCGTTTTCCCATTGAATATGTGAGCTTGGGCCGAGCGAGGACGAGCATGGCGAGGGGGTCGAAGCAGGCAACCTCGTCGGTTGCCGACGGAGACCGACGACGCCAGGCGAAGCCGCAGCCGGCTCCAGGCCACAGAGGCAATGGGAAGACGGTCTAACCTGATGTTACGCACGGGGTTCCGGAGTGCCAGCCAACGATCTCGGTCACCGGCGGCAGGCCGGGCCCTGCTCAGTCCTGCGCATCGGTGAACACGTGTTCGGCGTTGTAGCTGCTTCGCACGAACGGCCCGGCCGCCACGGCGGCGAAGCCCAGGGCCTCCCCCTCGCGGCGCCACAGGTCGAACTCGGACGGCTCAACGAAGCGGGCCACGGGGTAATGGTTGGGGGAGGGGGCCAGATACTGACCGATCGTGAGGATGTCGCAGCCGACGCGGCGCAGGTCGTGCATCACCTCGCGGATCTCCTCGGGGCGTTCGCCCAGGCCCACCATCAGGCCGCTCTTGCTGAGGATGTCCCCGCCGCGACGGCCGACGTAGGCCAGCACGTCGAGGCTGCGGCGGTAGTCGGCCTGGGGCCGGACGTCGCCATAGAGGCGGCCGACGGTCTCGACGTTGTGGTTGAACACGTCCGGGTGGGCCGCCAGGACCGTGTCGATCGCGGCGGTGTCGCCCTGGAAGTCCGGGGTGAGCACCTCGATCCGGGCGCCGCCGCACACCCGGCGGACGGCGTCGATCGTGCGGGCGAAGTGATGCGCGCCCCCGTCGGGCAGGTCGTCGCGGGTCACCGAGGTGATCACCACGTACCGCAGGCTCAGCCGCCGGCACGCCTCGGCGACCGCCTGGGGCTCATCGGCGCGGGGCGGGGGAAGCTGCCCCGGCTCGACGGCGCAGAAACGGCAGTTGCGGGTGCAGCGTTCGCCGAGGATCATGAACGTGGCGGTCCCGCGGGCGAAGCACTCCCCGCGGTTGGGGCAGTGCGCCCCGTCGCAGACCGTCGTCAGCTTCAGCTCCTCCAGCAGCGCCGTCACCTCGTGCAGCTTCGCCCCGGCGGGGATCCGCCGCTTCAGCCACGGCGGCAGGCGGCGTCGGACGGGGGCATTGTCGGCGTCGTTGGAATTCATCAGACCACCCTCACCCGCCGGCGACCTCCAGCAGCTTCGCCTCGGCGTCCTTGTTCCACGTGCCGTTCCTCAGCGCGGCGGCGACGGCGGGGTAGCGGTCGGCCAAGTCGGTCAGCGGGATCAGCCCGACGTCGCGCAGGGCCGGGTAGACCAGGATCTTGCCGGCCAGCGTGCGGTTCTCGACCGCGGCGATCCCCTCGATCGCGCCGGCCATGCCGCTGACGGCGTCGACCGAGACGTTGGTGTCGAGCTTGCCGGCGGTGACCTTGTCCAGGACGAGCTTCATGTCCGAGATACGCGACCCGCTGGTGCCGAACATCCAGCAGCGGTTCCGCACGTACGTGTCCAGGTCGATCGCCTGGCGGGTCCCGGCCGGGATGCCGGCGAAGATGTTGATCAGGCACCGCTCGGCGCTGTCGAGCACCGCGGCGGCCACGAGCTGGGGCACCGGGGCCATCAGGGCGATGTAGCTGAACGTCCCGCCCAGCGGGGTCTCCCGGGGGTTCACCAGGCGGAGATCCACGCCGTTGGCCTCGGCCAGCGGCCGGGCCTTGACGCCCAGCGACTCGAGGCGGGCGTTGTCGAAGTCGGTCCCCGTCAGGGTCAGGCCCGTCGCGTCGGTGCACAGGTCGCGGATGACGTGCATCTGGCCCATGGGCCCCCCGGCGCCGACGACGAGGATGCTGTCGCCGTCGCGGACCTCCCCGTCGCGGGGGATGAGGGCGTAGCCGTCGGCGGGATCATCGCCGGTCGTGCCGGTCCAGCGGGTCATGCCGTAGTGGATGCGGCCGATGTCGATCGACACCGGTTGGCCGAAGGTCTTCCCGCCGGTGACCAGGTTGATGATCCCGCGGGCCGCCAGCTTGTCGCACAGGGCCTCGACGGTCGCGGCGGCGGCGCCGAAATAGACGATGTCGTCGAACGACCCGTCGGGCAGCGCGCCGACCTGGTCGGGCGCGGCCGACACCACCTCGGCCGGGGGGCCGTCGGGGCTGTAGGCCCGCTCGACGGGCCGCACCTTGTGGCCCGGCTCGACGACGATCGCCAGGCGACCGCCGGCCTTGATCGTGCGGCGCTCCTCGGTGACGTACGCGCACTCCACGCACGCCCACGGCTCGACCAGCGCCACGGCCGACGCGCTGAGGCCCTCTTCGGCCGCCAGCAGGTACGACTCGCCGCTGGCGGCGTCGACCGTCACCCGCTCGTCCATCAGGACGTACTCCTGCAGCGCGCCCTCGAAGTTGTAGCCGAACGAGCCGTTCGAGTTGGCGGTCTTCAGCGCCCGGTAGTCGGTCTGGATCAGCCGCCGGTCGCCCACCTTGCAGCGGGTGACCTTCTCGCCGACGGCCACGATGCGGCAGACGGCCTCGTGGCCCGGCACCGTCGGCCTGTCGCCCGGCACGTAGCTGGGAATCGTCGCCAGCTCCGCGGCCGTCAGCCCCACCAGGATGTCCGTCTTCCGCGCGTGCGTGGAGAACTGCTTGAGCAGCTTGAGGTCCGAAAAACACAGCCCCACCGCCTCGATCCGTCCCACCACCTGCGTCGGGCCCGGCCGGAACACGCTCTTTGACCTGTTCAGCGTCAGTTCTCCGGGACCGACCAACTGGACGGCATACTGCGTCTGGGGCAATCCGTTCGTCTTGCTCATGATGAATCTCTTTCTGGCGAGTTGGGGCGATCAGCTCAGCATGACCTGCCCGCCCGTCACAGGGACGGCCTGGCCGGTTTCGTAGTGCTGGTCGATGAGGTAATACACCGCGTGCATGACGTCGGCGGTGCGGCAGCCGCGGCCCATGGGGACCTTCGCCTCGTAGAACGCCTTGACGTCGGCGATCGTGGCGGCGCCGGGGACCTTTCCGGTGCGGAGGTACTGGACGAACAGCCCGTGGTCGGGATCGGACCACAGCGGGCCGTCGAAGAAGTTGCCCGGGCAGATCGCGTTGACCTTGATCCCGTCGGCGACCAGCTCCAGGGCGAACGACTGGGTCAGGCCGATCCCGCCGAACTTGCTGCCGGCGTAGGCGCCGTTGCGGTTGGAGCCGGCCAGCCCGCTCTTGGAGTTGATCTGGATGATATCGCTGCGGTAGGCCGCGTCGGCCGCGTGGCCGACCGCCAGGATCGGCGCCGCCGCCTGCACGCACAGGAAGTAACCGGTGTAGTTGACGGCGGTGACGAAGTCGAAGTCCTTGCGGCTCTGGGTCTTGACGCTCTCGGCCTTCAGCACGCCGGCGTTGGAGATGAACAGGTCGAACCCGCCGTACGCCTCCACGACCCCGGCCAGGGCGGCCCGGATCGAGGCCGCGTCCGTGACGTTCATCGCCACGCCCATCGCGCGGCCCTCGCCCTGCCGGCGGCAGATGGCGGCGGCAGCCTCGACGGCGCCGTCGACGTTGAGGTCCGCCAGCGCCACGCAGGCGCCCTGGGCGGCGAGGTCCTGGGCGATCTCCAGCCCGAACCCCTGGGCGGCGCCGGTGACCACCGCCACCTTGCCCGCCGCCCGCCCCGACGTCCGGCAGGCCGTCACCGCGAACGCCCCGACGCCCTCGACGACGACGGCCGGGGGCGCCTTGCCCACCACCGCCGCGCGCAACGCCGCGACGATCGCCTCGGGCGACTCAGCGTCCGACGGCAGCGCCACGGCCAGGGCGCCGGCGGGGGGCGCTTCGACCTTCGTCACCCGCGCGGGGCGGCCGTCGGCGGCCAGAAGCACCCGCAGGGCGGGCGCCACGATGGTGAGCTTCTCTGCATCACTGAGCGGCATACCTCTCTCACAATCTGGACCGCCGGAGTCACGCCTGCACGTCGGCGACCGCCTTGATAATGCGCCGCGGCGGCAGGTGCAAGGCCGCGTGCAGGGCGTCCTCGGCCGACTCCTTCAACGCTTCGCTGAGGGTGGGGTGGGCGAAGACGATCTCGGCCAGGTCCCGCGTGGCGACCTTCCGGTCGAGCATGCACCCGGCGGCGGCGATCACCTCGGTGGCGTTGTGGCCCACCATGTGCACGCCCAGCAGGGCGTCGGTGGCGCGGTGGCGGACGACCTTCACGAAGCCCTCGCCGTGGCCGGTGGCCATGGCCTTGCCCAGGTGGCCCAGCGGAAACACGCCGACGGCCACCGGCAGGCCCTGTTCGGCGGCCTTCCGGCTGGTGAGCCCCACGCCGGCGATCTCGGGGAAGGTGTAGACGCACCACGGAATGGCGGCGGTGAACTCGCGGCCGTGGCCCAGGGCGTTCTCGACGGCCGTCACGCCGTGCGCGCTGGCGGCGTGGGCCAGCAGGCACCGGCCGTTCGCGTCGCCGATGCAGTAGATGCCCTTGACCGGGGTCTCCATCCGGTCGTTGACGCGGAGGAAGCCCCGGTCGGTCGAAAGCCCCACGGCCTCCAGGCCGATGTCGGCCGTCGCGGGGCGCCGGCCCGTGGCGACGAGCACCTTGTCGGCGGCGAGCGTCTGACCCGTGGACAGCGTGACGGACACGCCGCCCTCGGTCGCCTTGAGGTCCTGGACCTTCGCATCGGTGTGGACGGCGATCTTGCGCTGCTTGAACGCCGCGGCCAGCGCGTCGGCCAGATCGGCGTCCATCTCCGGCAGCAGGCGGGGCATCATCTCGACGACCGTCACCTCGACGCCGAGCGGCTGCATCATGCAGGCGAACTCGCAGCCGATCACCCCGCCGCCGACGATCACCAGCCGCCCGGGCAGCGACTTCCAGTGCAGGGCCTCGTCGGACGTGCAGACGATCGCGGGATCCTCCGGCCAGCCGGGGATCCGCGAGGGGGTCGAGCCGACCGCCAGGATGATCCTGTCGGCGGTCAGCGCCGCGGGCTTGGCGCCCTCGACGGCGATCGCGCCGCCGCCGGTCAGGCGGCCGCGGCCTTCGAAGACCTTCACCTTCCGCGCGCCGAACAGGCCCTTGATCCCGCCGCGCAGCGTGGCCAGGACCTTGTCCTTCCGCTGCTGGATGGCCGTCCAGTCGAACGACACGCGGCCTTCGACGGCCACGCCCAGCTCGCCGGCGCGGGCGATCTGGTGCAGCATCTCCGCCGACGCCAGCAGCGCCTTGGACGGAATGCACCCGTTGTTCAGGCACGTCCCGCCCAGCAGACCCTTCTCGACGACGGCGACCGACGCGCCCAACTGGGCGGCCTTGAGGGCGGCGACGTAACCGCCGGGACCCGTGCCGAGGACGGCGATGTTGAAATGGTTATTGGCAGCCATGGACGGAAATCCTAAACTCGAAGCACGAAATCCGAAACAAATCCAAAACGCTCAAAACAGCTCAAAACGGCAAACAACAGAACGGCAACGACAAGGCGGCAGACACCGCATTGGTCAGGCCTGTGCGTCCTTCGCGCTCACTTGGATGAACGGAAATCCTAAACTCGAAGCACGAAATCCGAAACAAATCCAAAACGCTCAAAACAGCTCAAAACGGCAAACAACAGAACGGCAACGACAAGACGGCAGACACCGCATTGGTCAGGCCTGTGCGTCCTTCGCGCCCTCCTGGGCGCTGCGGAGGATGGCGGCGAAGATGAGCATGAGTTCGTGCGCCTCCTGCCGGAGCGATTGGCGTTCCGACTCGTGTTCGCTGGCGACAGCGTTCTCCAGCAGATCGAACCAGTAGCGGCACTCCTTGGCTTCCTTGCGACAGATGCGGATGCGCATCAGGAAGTCCTTCCTGCTCAGCGCCTCGTTGGCCTCGATGTAGTTCGCACCCACCGAGCCGGATGCCCGCACAACCTGCCTTCCATCCTCGATGACGCCCAGCGTCTTCGGCGATCTCCTCACGAACAGCCGCGTTCGTTTCGCAAACGCCAACGTCCGCGGCTCCAGGTTGTATTCATGACCCCCAGTCATCATGTCTTCCTTGGTCCCAAGACAGATCCCGGCCCGCCTGCCGTTGTCTGCTGTTATTGTCGTTGTTTGCCGTCTTAAGGCGTTTTGGCCGTTTTGAATTTGTTTCGGATTTCGTGCTTCGGATTTCGGATTTCCCGCGTCAGGCCATTCGTTCCGGCTGTCCCAGCAACTCCCTGACGCGTCCCAGGAACTGGGCGGCTACGAGGCCGTCCACGACGCGGTGGTCGCAGCTCAGCGTCATCGTCATCACCTTGGCGGCCTTGATCGCCCCGTCGGTCACGACGACGTCCTCGCGGACGGCCCCGACGGCCAGGATGCCCGACTCGGGCGGGTTGATGATGGCCGAGAAGCGGTGGATGCCGAACATGCCCATGTTGCTGATGGTGAACACGCCGCGGCCCATGTTGGCGATCTTGCCGCCGCGGGCCGCCTCGACGATCCGGCGGGTCTCGGCGGCGATCTGCTCCAGCGACAGCCGCTCGGCCGCCGCCAGGACCGGCACGACCAGCCCTTCGTCCATGCCGACGGCGATGCCGATGTTCGCGTTGGCGTGCGTGATGACGTCGTTGCCGTCGATCCGGCTGCGGAACGCGGGGAACTCGGCAATCGCACGGCTGACGGCCAGGACGACGACGTCGTTGACCGAGCACTTGTACCGGGCCTTCTCCGCCCGGTAGAAGTCCATCATCGCGTCGGCGCCGGCGGTGATCTCCATGTAGAAGTGGGGGATCGTCTGCTTGGACGCCTGCAGGTTCAGCGCGATCGCCCGGCGCATCGAACTCATCGGCGCCCGCCCGGCCTTGCCGGCGACGGCCGCGGGCCGCGGTGCGGCGGCCGGGGCCTGGGCCGGGACATCCGCCGTCAGGATGCGCCCGCCGGGCCCGGAGCCGGCGCCGACCGCCGACAGGTCGATCCCGCGCGCGGCCGCCAGCTTTCGCGCGGCCGGCGAGGCCTTGGCGCGGCCGCCGGCGGTCACCGCCGCCGGGGTCCTCGTCACGGCCGCCGCCGCCGCGGGTGCGGGCGCCGCCGCGGGCGCCGCGGCGCTGCCCTGGGCGGCCAGGTAGGCGTCGACCGCCGCGTCGTCCTCGGCCAGGTACGCCACGGGGCCGAAGACGGGGACGATCTCGCCCTCCCGGGCCACGATCCGGGCCAGGCGGCCCGCGTCGGTCGCCTCGACCTCGACGGCGGCCTTGTCCGTCTCGACCTCGAACAGCACGTCGCCGACGGCGATCGTGTCGCCTTCCTTGATGCGCCAACTGATGATCGTGCCCTCCTCCATCGTATTGCCCGCCTTGGGCATGATCACGGGAACCACGCCGTCCGGCACAGGCGCCGCCGCCGCCGCCACCGGGGCGGGTGCCGCCGCCGCGGCCGCCGGGCCGCCCTGGAGGTAGGCGTCGACCGCGGCGTCGTCCTGGGCCAGGTACGCCACGGGGCCGAAGACGGGCACGATCTCGCCCTCCCGGGCCACGAACCGGGCCACGCGCCCCGCGTCGGTCGCCTCGACCTCGACGGCGGCCTTGTCCGTCTCGACCTCGAACAGCACGTCGCCGACGGCGATCGTGTCGCCTTCCTTGATGCGCCAACTGATGATGGTGCCCTCCTCCATCGTGTTGCCCGCCTTGGGCATGATCACCGCCACCACCCCGTCCGGCTGCGCCGCCGCCGCCGCCGCGATGACGGCCGGGGCCGCATCCGCCGCCGCCTCGCCGGCGGCGCCGATGCGGGCCAGCGCCTCGCCGGGGCGCAGCGTCGTGCCCGGGCGGGCGAGGATCTCGGCCAGGACGCCGTCGCACTCGGCCTGGACGTGAATCAGGTCGCGCTGGGCCTGGAGTTCGACCAGGACGTCGCCGGCCGCGACGGTCTGGCCGGCCTGCTTGAACCAGCGGACGACCGTGGCGTCCGTGAGAGAGGCGGACGGTTGGGGCAGCGTGATCGTATGCATGCTATGCTTCCTGTGGGATCGGGTTTCAGCGGTACTATTGCATTATATAATGAAGAAACGCGCAGGAGTCAATCACAAATCTGCATATTTCGAGCATATTTAGGTTGCACTCCGCCACTTCAGGTGGTACAAGGGGCCGCATCGGAACTCGTAGTGTCCGGAGTGACTGCCTTGCGTTCATCCACGCGACATCGCCACGAACGGATCCTGGCCGAGGCGTGCGCGCACCAGCACGTCAGCGCCGGCCAGTTGGCGTCGGTGCTGGGCGTCTCGGAGGCGACGGTCCGCCGGGACCTGCACGTATTGGCCGACGAGGGGCAGCTCGAGCTGGTGTACGGCGGGGCGTCGCTGCCGCGGAAGACCAATACGTCCTTTCGTGTCAAGGCTTTGCGCAACATCGAGGCCAAGCGCGTCATCGGCCGCCTGGCCGCCGACCTGGTCGAAGACGGCGACCAGATCTTCGTCGACTCGGGCACGACCTGTTTCGAGATGGCCGGGCAACTGCGGCGGAAGGTGGGCGTTTCGCTGATCGTCAACTCCGCCCGCCTGGCGTTGGAGCTGGACACGCCGGACCTGGACGTGATCATGCTGGGCGGGCAGTATCGCCCGGCGACGATGGACACGATCGGCCCGTTGGCCGTCGCGGCCCTGGAGCAGTTGCGGGGGTATGCCGCCTTCATCGGCGCCGACGGGCTGAGCATGGAGTTCGGCCTGACCGCCAGCGACATCGAGAGCGCCCACCTGTACCGCCTGGCGGTGCGGAACGCCGAGCGGACGGTGCTGCTGGTCGATCACAGCAAGTTCCAGGCCCCCTCGCTGTGCAAGATCGTGGACTTCGACCGTGTCGACCAGATCGTCACCGACGTCCCCCCGCCGCCGCCGTGGCGGGAGTTTCTGGATCAGAAGAATATCCGCGTCATCCATCCTTCCGCCGACGACAGCGCCGGCGGTGGCGCTTAGAGGAGTTTACGAGCCATGCCGAAGAACCAGGTGATTGATCCCCGCAAGGTCCGCAGCCGCGGCGCCATCGAGTTCGCGCCTATTCCGGTCAACGAGTACCAGGGCACCGTCGCCGACGCCCTGAAGGCCGGACTGCTCGGCGGGGAGGACCTCGTCCGCATCCAGCGCGACATGGCCATCCTGCGGGCGTTCGAGAGCATGCTCAACGAGGTCAAGCTCACCAACGCCTACAAGGGCATCCAGTACAGCCACGGCGGCCCGGCCCACCTGTCGATCGGCCAGGAGGCCGCGGCGGTCGGGCAGGCGATCGAGCTGACCGTCGACGACCACATCTACGGCAGCCACCGCAGCCACAGCGAGATTCTCGCCAAGGGCCTCTCGTCGATCCACCGGCTCGACGAGGCCGCCCTGGACGGCATCATGAAGAACTACTTCGACGGCGCGTGCCTGAAGGTCGTCGAGGGCGACGCCGCCGGCTCGGTCAAGGACCTGGCGATCGACTTCCTGATCTACGGCGCCCTGGCGGAGATCTTCGCCCGCAGCCCCGGGTTCAACAAGGGCATCGGCGGGTCGATGCACGCGTTCTTCCCGCCGTTCGGCGTCTATCCCAACAACGCCATCGTCGGCGGCTCGGGCGACATCGCCGTCGGGGCGGCCCTGTTCAAGCGGGTCAACCACAAACCCGGCATCGTCATCGCCAATATCGGCGACGCCTCGCTGGGCTGCGGGCCCGTGTGGGAAGGGTTGTGTTTCGCGACGATGGACCAGTTCCGCCAGCTCTGGGACGGCGAGCACGGCGGCGGGCTGCCGCTGATCGTCAACTTCGTCAACAACCATTACGGCATGGGCGGCCAGCCGGTCGGCGAGACGATGGGCTTCGGCATGCTCGCCCGCCTCGGCGCCGGCCTGAACCCCCAGCAGATGCACGCCGAGCGGATCGACGGGTTCAACCCGCTGGCCGTCGCCGACGCCGTCCGCCGCAAGAAGGCCGTCCTGGCCGCCGGCGAGGGGCCGGTCCTGCTGGACACGATCACCTACCGCTTCAGCGGGCACTCGCCCTCCGACGCCAGCAGCTACCGCACCAAGGAGGAGGTCGCCGCCTGGCAGGAGCACGACCCGCTGGTGACCTACGCCCGCCAGCTCGTCGAGGCCGGCTTGGCCGCCCAGGCCGACATCGACGCCATGAACGCCGCCGCCGAGGCGCTGGTCATGAAGGCCTTCACCAAGGCCATCGACGAGTCGATCTCGCCCCGCGAGCCGCTCATGGCGGCCGGCACGCTGCTGGACCGGACGATGTTCTCCAACCTGAAGGTCGAGTCCCTCGACCCGACGCGCGAGCCGGAAGTGCTCATGCCCAGGCAGGAGAACCCCCGCGTCAAGATGCTCGCCGCACGCAGCCGCACCGGGCTCGATGAGAACGGCCAGCCCCTGCCCAAGGGCCGGTGCATCCAGGTCCGCGACGCCCTGTTCGAGGCGATCCTCGACCGCTTCTACGCCGACCCGACGCTGGTGGCGTACGGCGAGGAGAACCGCGACTGGGGCGGGGCGTTCGCCGTCTACCGCGGGCTGACCGAGGCGCTGCCCTACCACCGGCTGTTCAACTCGCCGATCTCCGAGGGCGCCATCGTCGGCACCGCCGTCGGCTACGCCCTGGAGGGCGGGCGGCCGCTGGTCGAGCTGATGTACTGCGACTTCA